>DIVK01000022.1 GCA_002422455.1 Rhodoferax sp. UBA6134 | reverse complement strand
TGGCCTTTACTGCCGCGCTCAAGGGGGGGCAGTCCACCAGCGGATTGGTACCGCATATCGGGGCGGCCTGAGGACACTTGCCGTCTCATGTCGTTGCTCTTGATCATCATGATCCGCCGGGCTCAGCCGCAGCGGCGGGCCAGCGGCGCCGTGCCTTGGTTGCCTGCTGCGCGGCGCGGCGCAGGGCGCTGTAGCGGCGCAACGTTTCCTCCGTGTCCACGAGCCGCGCGCCGCCAGCGGCAACTGCGGTCAGCAGCCCGGTCTTGAGGTTTTCGTAAGCCGATTCCATGTTCAGGACGGCGGTGTCCACCACGACCGCCTCCGGTTCAGGCGCCAGCGGGTCGCACAGCGCCAGCAGAACGTCGGCAGCCTGCAGGAAGGCCTGGTGCAATGCTGCCGTTCTGTCGTCGCCCCCGTTTGGCCGCCGCATGGGTGCTGCGGCATAGGCCTGCTCGGCGGTGGTCTGGTGATAGCGCTGCACCCGAAGTACCTGTGCGAGTTGTTCGCTCGCGCGTTGGGACATTGCGCTGCGGTTCATGCGCTCGACGAAGACGTCGACCGCTGCATCAAGTTGCGTGACGATGGCTTGGTCGAGCGCCAGCGCGGGCGCGGCCGTTCCGCTCAATGCCGCGCGCGCCATCCGCACCGATACATGGCCGATGCGCGCCACTTCGCGTTTGAGTGCATCGACAGCCAGCGAGGGCACCTGCAGCACGTTGTCGTCGAGGTACTGCGCCTTCGCCTCGTCCTCCTCGTTCGCCCGAAAGCGGGCCTGCAGCCAGCGTGTCAGGTGGTCGGCCAATGGCCACATCAGCAGCACGCCCAACACGTTGAAGATGGTGTGGAACAGTGCCAGCTTGGCCGCCGGGTCCGAAGGCAGGCCGAGGGCTTCGCGGGCGATACCCAGTGCGCGCATCAGCCACGGCAGCAATGCCAGTGCCGCGATGGCTGTGATGCTGTTGAAGACCACGTGCGCGGTCGCCGCCCGGCGTGCGTTGGGCGTGGCGCCGATGGCCGCCAGCAGCGCGGTCACGGTGGTGCCGATGTTGGCGCCGATCACCACCGCCGCCGCGCCTTGCAGCGTCAGCAGGCCGCCCTGCGCGGCAGTCAGCGCGATGACCATCGAGGCGCTTGAGGACTGCATCAGCACGGTCATCAGCGCGCCCACGCCGACCTGTGCGGCCACCGCCAGCAGGCCTTCGCCTTGCGGCAGGCTCACCTGCCCGGTCAGTCCGAAAAATGATTGCTGCAGCATGGCGATGCCGAGAAACAGCAGACCGAAGCCAGCCAGCGCCGTGCCGATGGCGCCGCGCCGCTGGCCATTGCCGGTCAGGCGCAGCACAACGCCGATGCCGATCAGCGGCAGGGCGAGCGCCTCGATTTTGAACTTGAGCCCGATCAGGGCGACGATCCAGCCCGTCATCGTGGTGCCAACGTTGGCACCGAACAGCACCCACAGTGCCGGCCCCAGTGAAAGCAGTCCGGCATTGACGAAACCGATTGCCGCCACGGTGATGGCGCTCGACGACTGCACCAGCGCCGTTACCATGATGCCTGAGCCGAGTGCATGCCAGCGCGTGCGGGTGGCCCCGGTCAGGATGCGTTCGAGGGCCGGCCCGGCGGCGAGCTTGAGGCCATCGGTCATCATCGACATGCCCAGCAAAAACAGGCCCAGGCCACCGGCCAGACTGGTCGACAGCGCCCACAAGCTCATGGCCACCCCCAGGTCGCCGTGGCGGCGGGTGCAAACCGGGTTTGACGGTGTCTCATGGTGTTTGCATCGAGCGCAGACGCAGGCGCAGCTGTTTTTCAATCTCGATGATGGCAAACAGCGTGACTCCCACCCCGATGATGAGCAGGCCGTCCAACAGGGGGACCGCTTGCGTGGCAAATAGGGACTGCAAGGTAGGCAGGTAGGTGATGGCGAACTGCGCGATGGTGACGATGCCGACGGTCAGCCACACCACCTTCGTGCCGCGCAGCGCCTGCCATGTCAGCGAAGTGCCGTGAATGTTGCGGATGAAGAAGAGATGAAAAATTTCCATCACCACCAGCGCATTGAGCGCGAGGGTACGGGCCAGTTCCACCGAGTAACCGCGGTCGATGGCATAAGCATGAATGCCGTATACGCCGCCCAGGAACAGCATGGCCACCAGCACGATATGCCAGGCCAATGCGCCCGTCAGCAAGGGCTCGTTGCGCGGACGCGGAGGGCGGCGCATGGTGTTTTTCTCCGTCGGCTCGAAGGCCAGTGCCAGGCCAAGCGTGACGGCGGTAATCAGGTTGACCCACAGAATCTGGATCGGCGTCACCGGCAATGTTGTGCCCAAAAGCAGCGCCACGATAATCGTCAGGGCTTCGCCCGCGTTCGTGGGCAGCGTCCAACTGATGACTTTTTTGATGTTGTCGTACACCGTGCGACCTTCGCGTACGGCGGCAACGATAGAGGCGAAATTGTCATCCGCCAGCACCAGTTCCGCTGCTTCCTTGGCGGCTTCGCTGCCTTTCAAACCCATGGCGATGCCCGCGTCGGCGCGTTTGAGCGCCGGCGCGTCATTGACCCCGTCACCCGTCATGGCGACCGTCATGCCGTGCGCTTGCAGAGCCATCACAAGCCGGAGTTTGTGTTCGGGGCTGGTACGGGCGAAAATGTCCGTCTCCAGCACCGCGGCCGCCAGCGTCGCATCGTCCATGCGGTCCAGGTCCGCGCCTGTCAACACCTGGCTGGCGTTTTGCAGGCCGATTTGCAGTCCTATCGCCGTTGCCGTGCCCGCATGGTCACCGGTAATCATTTTCACGCGGATGCCGGCCGTGTGGCACTCTGCCACTGCCGCAATCGCTTCGGGTCGCGGCGGGTCGATCAGTCCGACCATGCCGATCAGCACCAGCGAACTTTCCACGTCGGCATGCTCAAGCACGGTCAATTCCGGCTTCACGGGCCTGACCGCGAGCGCCAGCACGCGCTGACCTTGCGCGGCGATGTCATCGGCCTTCTCGCGCCAGTAGGTCGCGCTCAGCGGGGCTGTGCCGCCGGCTGTCGTGCGCTGCTCCCTGCACATGGAAATAATCTTCTCCGGCGCGCCTTTGACATGGATGAAGGCATGGTTTTCATGATCATGGTGCAGCGTCGCCATGAAGCGGTGCCTGGAATCGAAGGCAATGGTGTCGGTGCGCGCCCATGCGCGGCGCTCCTCGCCGTCTTCAATGCCGGCCTTGCCGGAAAATGCCAGCAGTGCGCCCTCCATCGGGTCGCCTTCCACCGTCCAGACGCCGTCATGTTCGTGCAGCGCCGCATCATTGCACAGCGCCGCCGCGCGGCCCAGCTCTGCCAGCGGCGGATGCGCCTCACGGGTGACGGCGCGGCCTTTCAGCGTGATGGCGCCCACCGGTTCATAGCCTGTTCCTTCAATGACAAAAGTCTGCTCGCTTGTGAGCACGCAAGCCACCATCATTTCGTTGCGGGTGAGGGTGCCGGTCTTGTCCGTGCAGATGACGGACACCGAGCCCAGCGTTTCAATGGCGGGCAGACGGCGCACGATGGCGTTGCGCCGTGCCATGGCATGCACGCCGATGGCCAGCGTGATGGTCAGCACGGCAGGCAATCCTTCCGGTATGGCTGCCACCGACAATCCGACCACGGCCATGAACAGGGTGGTGAAGTCGAAATGCTCCACGAAATAGCCGAATACAAGCATGAGTGCGGCGATCAGCAGGATCAGGAAAGTCAGCCACTTGGCGAACACGTCCATCTGCCGGACCAGCGGCGTGGTCAGGGTCTCGACTCCGGACAGCATTCCGCTGATGCGCCCGATCTCGGTTGCCTTGCCCGTGGCCACCACCACCCCTTTGCACTGACCGCTGGTGACGAGCGTGCCGCTGAACGCCATGCAGGAACGATCTCCCAGTGCCGCATCGGCGGCGACCGGTTGGGTACGCTTTTCCACAGGAAGCGATTCGCCCGTGAGAATTGCTTCCTGAATCTGGAGCCCATGCGTTTGCAACAGGCGCAGATCGGCGGGTACCTTGTCGCCGGCCTCCAGCAGAACGATGTCACCCGGCACCAGGTTTTCACCTTCAACGGTATGGCGCTCATTGCCGCGCAGCACGGCAGCGTGAGGGGCCAGCATCTGGCGGATGGCATCCATCGCATTTTCAGCCTTGCCTTCCTGAATGAAGCCGATGATGGCGTTTGCGATCACTACCGCCAGAATGACGGCCGTATCCGCCCAATGTTGCAGCCAGCCCGTGATGAGGGCGGACCCGAGCAGCACGTAGATCAGGATATTGTGGAATTGCAGAAGGAAGCGCACGAGCAGACTGCGTCTGGGCGCCTGCGGCAGGCGGTTCGGACCGTGACTTTCGAGCCGTGCCTGCGCCTCAGCCTGGCTCAGGCCCGCAGACCTCGTGTCCAGTTCGGCAAGCACGGCTTCCATGGAAATGTGATGCCAATCTTGCCGTCGTTCCGGCTTTTGCCTGGTTGTTCCTTGCATGCTTGTCTTCCGTGGTGTTGAATGCCTGTGCAAATATAGTCCAATGGCTTAAATCCCCGGAGAGTGTCAGGTGTGCGCATGACCGATTCGATGACGGTCTTGTGCCTGAAACAAAAAGGGCCGACTGGTGTCGGCCCTTTGGCGTGGACAGCAGGGGCTGATTATTTGAGGTGCTTGCCAATCAGGCCGGCCATCTCGAACATGGACACCTGCACCTTGCCGAAGACTTCCTTCAGCCGGGCGTCGGCGTTGATCATGCGCTTGTTGACAGCGTCCTGCAGCTTGTTCTTCTTGATGTACGTCCACAGCTGTTTCACCACCTCGGTGCGTGGCAGCGGGCTTGCACCCACCACGGCTGCCAGCGCGGCGCTGGGTGTCAGGGCTTTCATGAACGCGGCATTGGGAGTCCGCTTTTTGACAGGAGCTTTTTTCGCGGGCGCGGCTTTTTTGGCTGGCGCAGCTTTCTTCGCCGGGGCTGCCTTTTTAGCCGGTGCTTTGGTCGCTACTTTCTTCGCCGGAGCGGCCTTTTTTGCCGGTGCTGCTTTCTTTGCTGGAGCTTTTTTTGCAGTTGCCATGATTTATTGTCCTTCTAGAAGTTGATTAATCACCAGAAAAAAACTGCTTCTTCACTGGCAAAGCGGATGCTACTGGAGAATTTGTGTGCTTCCAAGGGGGAAAGTGTTTATTTCACTGAGGTATGTTGTTTTTTTAGGGGTGATTTCAGCGTCTTTCTCTTCTGAAAACGGAATCCCGATCATTCTGGCGCTTGCAAATGGTTCGGGTGATGCCGCAAATGTTGGCATCGTCACCGCCGCATGACACCTTGGTTCACGCGCCGGTGCGCGGGGATGGGCCGGCGCAAGGCTCTACAATTTTGCCAATCAAAGGAACCAGACCATGACGCCATCATTTGCCACTTGTGACCTGTGCGATACCCGCAAGAATGATTCATCCGGTGATTTCAGGGTCATGCCGCCCGTGTTTCGTGATTTTGGCGCGGTGCGAAAATTCTGCGGTCCGGTCGTGACCCTCAAGTGTTTTGAGGACAATTCGCTGGTGAAGGCCGCGCTTGATTCGGCAGGTTTTGAGGAGACTCCCCAGGGGCGGGTGGGCAAGGTGCTGGTGGTCGATGGCGGCGGCTCCGTGCGCCGGGCCCTGCTGGGCGGCAACCTTGGCGCCGCCGCCGTCCAAAACGGCTGGGCGGGCGTCGTGATTGATGGCTGCGTCCGTGACGTGGCGGAGCTGGCGCTGCTTGAGGTTGGCATTCGCGCCCTGGCGAGCATGCCGCTGCCAACGGAAAAGCGCAACGAAGGACAGCAGGGCATTGCGGTCCGGATACAGGGGCAGTGGGTCCGCCCCGGCGACTGGCTCTACGCTGACGAGGATGGCATGGTGCTTGGCACAAACCGCCTCGTCTGAGGCTGGCTGGGGTCACGCAGCTGCGTATGGGCCGGGTCAGCATCCGGCTTTTGGGCATGAAGGAATGATTTTCAGGAGTATGAGTTGGACAAGGCCGTGGGTAGCAGCTTGATGGACGCGTGCGAAGGGCAGGAGGCAGTTCCGTTTTTGCAGGTCAAACGGGTCGTCAAGCAATTCGATGACGTGTATGCCGTGGACGACGTTTCCCTGGATGTCCGGCAAGGCGAGATTTTTGCCTTGCTGGGTTCATCGGGCTGTGGCAAGTCCACGTTGCTGCGCATGCTGGCGGGGTTCGAGACCCCCACGTCCGGGCAGATACTGCTGGCCGGGCGGGACCTTGTCGGGCTCGCGCCCTACGAGCGTCCGATCAACATGATGTTCCAGAGTTATGCATTGTTTCCGCATCTCAGCGTGTGGGATAACATTGCATTTGGCCTGCGCCGGGATCGTTTGCCCAGGGCGGAAATCGAGTCGCGGGTCGACCAGATGCTGACGCTGGTCGAGCTCAGGCCCTATGCAAAACGCAAACCGCACCAGTTGTCGGGGGGGCAACAGCAGCGGGTTGCGCTGGCGCGCAGCCTGGCCAAGCGGCCGCAGTTGCTGCTGCTGGACGAGCCTCTTGGCGCGCTGGATGCGAAGTTGCGCAAGCGCACTCAGCTGGAACTGGTGAGAATCATCGAGCAGGTCGGTGTCACCTGCGTCATGGTTACACATGACCAGGAAGAGGCCATGACGATGGCCACCCGGATCGGCGTCATGAATGAGGGCAGAATTTTGCAGCTTGGCCGGCCTGCCGAGGTTTATGAAACACCGGACTGCTGCTTCGTGGCCGACTTTATCGGCAATGTCAACCTGTTCAAGGGCACGGTGGAGGCGGACGCTCCCGATCACGTGCTCATCACGTCGGCCGAGTGCCGGCACTACGTGAGCCATGGCATCACCGTGACGCACGGAATGGCGGTGCATGTGGCCGTGCGCCCCGAGAAGATGCTGATCCGGAAGGAAGCGCCCGGCGATGGCGAACGGGAGTCGCCGGCGCAGATCGGATTCAACGTTGCGCAGGGGGTCATCATGGACCTGGCCTATCTTGGCAGTCTGACCACCTACCACGTTCAACTCGACGGGGGCGCGACCCGCGTCAAGGTGACGCACACCAATGCCGCCCGCCACGAGGCAATCCGGCTTGACCGGGGCGACCGGGTCCATGTGTGGTGGTGTGGCAGCGATGTTGTGGTTTTGACGAGGTGAACATGCCATGACGACGTCCGCCATGCCAACCTTCCCCGCGCGCGACACGCTGGCGCGGGGGTGGGGTCGACGAGCCGTCATCGGTGTGCCGATGGCGTTTTTGCTGATCTTCTTCTTTCTGCCTTTTCTGGTGGTCTTCAAGATCAGCGTGTCCGAGATGGACAACGTGGTGTTCAAGGATTTGGTGCTGTGGGCGGATGGCGTGCTGCAGCTCAGGGTCAAGCTGGGCAACTACATTTACATCACGCAGGACGCTTTTTATTTTCAGACCTACCTCAATTCGCTGAAGTTCGCGACTGTCACCACCGCGTTGTGCCTGTTGCTCGCCTACCCCTTTGCCTACTTCATGGCGCGCAGCCCGGCCGAGCGGCGCCCGGCCCTGCTCATGCTGGTCATGCTGCCGTTCTGGACGTCGTTCCTGCTGCGTGTGTACGCATGGAAGGTGTTGCTGGCCGATAACGGCGTCTTCAACAGCCTGGCCATGGCCCTGGGCCTGCTGGCGGAGCCATTGAAAATGATGAACACGCCGTTTTCCCTGGTGCTGGGCATGGTGTACACCTACCTGCCATTCATGGTTCTTCCCCTGTACGCCAATCTCGTCAAAATGGATTTGCGCCTGCTGGAGGCGGCGCAGGACCTTGGTGCCACGCCGTGGCAGGCGTTTTGGCGCATCACGGTGCCCCTGTCGCGCAGCGGCATCGCGGCCGGTTCGCTGCTGGTCTTCATTCCCTGTGTGGGGGAGTTCGTCATTCCCGAGCTGCTGGGAGGGCCGCAGACCCAGATGATTGGCCGGGTGCTGTGGGACGAGTTTTTCAGCAACAACGACTGGCCGATGGCGGCCGCCGTGGCGGTGCTCATGGTGGTACTCATCATTGTTCCGCTGGCCCTGTTCAACCGGCAGCAGGCGCAAGACGCCGCCGGAGGCCGCGCATGAAGTTCAATCCCGGTCGCGCCACCTCCCACCTCTGGCTGGGTGCCGTATTTGTGTTTCTCTACCTGCCGATCCTGACGCTGGTGGTGTTGAGTTTTAACAGCAGCCCCGTGGTCACGAGCTGGGGCGGCTGGTCGCTGCACTGGTATGAGGTCCTGGCCCAGGACACCGAGATCATCGACGGCTTCAAGTTGTCCCTGACGATCGCCTTTTTGACGGCCTGCGCGTCGGTCGTTCTGGGCACGCTGGCGGCGCTGGCGCTGACCCGGTTCAAGCGTTTTCCGGGGCGCACGCTTTTTGTCGGCATGGTGAATTCGCCCCTGGTCATGCCGGAAGTCATCATCGGCCTGTCCCTGCTGTTGATGCTGGTGTCGGTGCAGCATGCCTTCGGTTTTCCGGAACGTGGCCTGATGACGATCTGCTTCGGCCATACCCTGCTCGGCATGGCGTATGCCACGGTCGTCATCCAGTCGCGCCTGCAGGAGATGAACCCGCAACTGGAAGAGGCGGCCCAGGACCTGGGCTGCCGGCCCTGGCAGGTTTTCTTTTGGGTGACCCTGCCGCTGATCTCGCAGGCGATCGGTTCGGCCTGGTTGCTGACGTTCACGCTGTCGCTGGATGACGTGGTGTTGTCGTCCTTCCTCTCGGGGCCGGGCTCCACCACCATGCCCATCACGATCTTCAGCCGGGCCCGCCTGGGGCTCAGCCCCAGCGTCAACACGGTGGCAACCCTGACGGTTGCCGTGGTCAGCGTCGCGGTGGTGGCTGCCAGTGTCTGGATGGCCCGCATGCAGCGCAGGCGCACCCAGGAAATGTCGGCGGCGCTACGGGATCAGGCGTAGTCTGCGACCGGCACGCAAGAACAAAACAGGTTGCGGTCGCCATATACGTTGTCGACACGACCGACCGGCGGCCAGTACTTGACTTGCTTCAAGCTTGCCAGCGGGAAGCCACCGATCTCGCGGGAGTAGGGCCGATCCCACGCCTCACCCATCAATGACGCCGCCGTATGGGGCGCGTGTTTGAGCGGGTTGTTGTCCTGCGGCCATTCGCCACGCTCCACCCTGGCGATTTCTTCGCGGATGGCGATCATGGCGTTGATGAAACGGTCCAGTTCGTCCAGCGTTTCGCTCTCGGTCGGCTCCACCATCAGGGTGCCGGGTACCGGAAAGCTCAGCGTGGGCGCATGAAAGCCGTAGTCCATCAGGCGCTTGGCCACGTCTTCAGCCGAGATGCCAGCCGCGCCGCCACTGCTTTCCTTCAAGGGCCGCAAGTCCAGAATGCACTCGTGCGCCACATGACCGTTGGCGCTGGCGTAGAGCGTGGGGTAGTGGTCTTTCAGACGGGCGCTGATGTAGTTGGCGCTCAGGATTGCCACCTCGGTGGCAGCCTGCAGGCCGTCCGGGCCCATCATGCGGCAGTACATCCAGCTGATCGGCAGCACTGCTGCGTTGCCCAACGGGGCCGCCGACACGGCGCCCACACCATGGCTGGGCACGCTACCCGTGACATGGCCGGGCAGGTAAGGCACCAGATCCGCCACCACGCACACCGGACCCACACCGGGGCCGCCGCCGCCGTGCGGAATGCAGAAGGACTTGTGCAGGTTCAGGTGGCTCACGTCGCCGCCGAATT
>DIVK01000029.1 GCA_002422455.1 Rhodoferax sp. UBA6134 | reverse complement strand
ACGGCGGTGCCCTGCAGCGTCAGGTTGGCGTGGCCGGCCTTGATGCTGGCGATGCGGGCCGAGTCCAGGCGGCTCATCTGGCCGGCGCCCACGCCCATGGTCATGCCGTCTTTGCAGAACACGATGGCGTTGGACTTGACGTATTTCGCCACTTTCCAGGCAAACATCAGATCGTCCAGCTGCTGTTCGGTGGGTTGCAGCTTGGTCACTACCTTCAGGTCGGCGCGCTGCAGTTCGTGGTTGTCGGCGGTCTGGATCAAGAGCCCCGAGCCGATGCGCTTGATGTCCTGGCTGTTGCGGCCAGCCGCGCCCGCGGGCAGCTCAATCTGTAGCACGCGCACATTGGCCTTGGCTTTGAAGATGGCCAGTGCTTCGGGCGTGTAGGCCGGGGCCATCAGCACCTCGACAAACTGCTTGCTCACGGCCTCGGCCGCAGCCTGGTCCACCGGGCGGTTGAAAGCGATGATGCCGCCAAAGGCGCTGGTCGGGTCGGTCTGGAAGGCCTTGCTGTAGGCGCTCAGTGCATCCAGGCCCACGGCCACGCCGCAAGGGTTGGCGTGTTTGACGATCACGCAGGCCGCAGCGTCGAAACCCTTGACGCATTCCCAGGCTGCGTCGGCATCGGCGATGTTGTTGTAAGAAAGCTCCTTGCCTTGCAGTTGCTCGGCCGTGACCAGCGAGCCCGGGGCGGGGTGCAGGTCGCGGTACAGCGCGGCCTGCTGGTGGCTGTTTTCGCCGTAGCGCAGGTCTTGCACCTTGGTGAAGATGCCATTGCTCTGGCCAGGGAACTGGGCACGGGCGGGCACGTAGGCTTCCGACAGTTTCTCGGCTTCGAACGTGACCGACGAGAGGTAGTCGCTGATGGCTCCGTCATATTGCGCAATGCGGTTGAACGCCGCCACCGACAGCGCGAAGCGCAGCTTGTGGGACAGCTTGCCGTCGGCCTTGAGTTCAGCCAGCACGGGCTCGTACTGGTCGGCCGAGGTGATCACGCCCACATCCTTCCAGTTCTTGGCTGCGCTGCGCACCATGGCGGGGCCGCCGATGTCGATGTTCTCGATGGCATCAGCCAGCGTGCAGCCGGCCTTGGCCACGGTGGATTCAAACGGATAGAGGTTGACCACCAGCAGGTCGATGGTGTCAATGCCATGGGCCTTGAGCGCGGCCATGTGCTCGGGCAGGTCGCGCCGGGCCAGCAAACCACCATGCACTTTGGGGTGCAGGGTCTTGACGCGGCCATCCAGCATCTCGGGAAAGGCGGTGACTTCGGCCACTTCGGTCACGGGCAGGCCGCTTTCGGCCAGCAGTCTGGCGGTGCCACCGGTGGAAATGAGCTTGATACCCAAGGCGTGCAGGGCTTGCGCCAGTTCAACGATGCCGGTCTTGTCGGAAACGGATAGGAGTGCGTTCATGAATTTAAAAATGTAATCGGTGAAAAAAAGAGGGCCACCAGGAGCCCCGGGTGCTGGCTACTTGATCAGCTTGTGTTCCAGCAATTTCTTGCGCAGGGTGTTGCGGTTCAGCCCCAGCCAATGCGCCGCCTTGGACTGGTTGCCGTCCGCATGCTGCATGACCACTTCCAGCAGGGGTTTTTCCACGACCTTGAGCATCATGTCGTACATGCCATCCGGTTCAATTCCTCGCAAGTCCCGAAGATAAGCCTCCAGGCTGACACGCACGCATTCTTCGATGTTCTTTTTGCTCATCCTGCCGTCTCCATCTGTTGTTCTTCCTCTCCTGCCCGCCCCGCCGGAACGACGTCCGGCAACCGGTCCATGCGGTCGTTCAATGCGTCAAAAAATCCGGCCACAGCGCCTGCCTGCCGGCCACAGTCCTCAATCAAATTCATGCGCGCCCGGAATTCCTCGCCCCCCGGCAAGGACCTGACGTACCAGCCGATGTGCTTGCGCGCAGTCCGCGCCCCGAGAAACTCGCCGTACAGCGTGTAATGGTCTTGCAGGTGGTCCAGCAGCAGCTGTTTGACCTCTGCCACCAGCGGCGACGCCAACGGGGTGCCGGTCGCCATGAAATGCGCCATCTCGCGAAAAATCCAGGGCCGCCCCTGCGCCGCCCGGCCAATCATCACCGCATCCGCCCCGGTGAGCGCCAGCACCTGGCGGGCTTTCCCGGGCGTATCGATGTCGCCATTGGCCACCACCGGCACACCCACCGCGGCCTTGACGGCCGCAATGGTGTCGTACTCGGCCTGCCCGCGGTAGCCCTGTTCGCGCGTGCGCCCATGCACCGTGATCATCTGCACCCCCGCGCGCTCGACCGCGCGGGCCAGCACCACCGCGTTTTTTTGCGACGAACACCAGCCCGTGCGCATTTTGAGCGTGACCGGCACACCCCTGGGCGCGCACGCCGTCACCACCGCCTCCACGATGGCCAACGCCAGGGCTTCGTCCCGCATGAGCGCCGAACCGGCCCATTTGTTGCACACTTTCTTGGCCGGGCAGCCCATGTTGATGTCAATGATCTGCGCACCGCGGTCAATGTTGTAGGCCGCCGCTTCGCTCATCATCAGGGGCTCGGTGCCGGCGATCTGCACCGCGATCGGCCCGGACTCGCCTTCGTGATCGGCGCGGCGCGAGGTCTTGAGCGTGCGCCACAGATCGCGCCGGCTCGTGACCATCTCGCTGACGGCATAACCCGCCCCCAAGCTCTTGCACAACTGGCGAAACGGCCGGTCCGTCACCCCTGCCATGGGGGCGACAAAGAACGGATTCTCCAAAGTGAATGGGCCGATGTTCATGTGAACGCGTCGAAAAAATGGAAAGTGTGCGAAGTGTTGGAACGGGGGAGGCAAAATGCAAGCCGACAATTCTAACTGCCCAATATTTCAGCAATTGAAACGCGGCGCCGGCGCACGGTCTGGAGGACCGGCCCGCCAGCCTGCCTATACTCGGACATCCATGAACGCCTGGCTCGAACACCTGCTCGTACTGCTCGCACTGCCCAAATTCGGCCTGAGCACAGTGTTTGTGGTGTCGTTCATTTCGGCCACGCTCGTTCCACTGGGCTCGGAGCCGGTGGTCTTCGGACTGATTGAACTCAACCCGGCGCTTTTTTGGCCCACCATTCTGGTCGCCACCGCCGGCAACACCCTGGGCGGCGCCGTCACCTGGGCCATGGGACTGGCCTCGCACAAGGTGGCCGATCGCTACCAGCACTCCAAACACCACCTGCGGGCGCTGGACTGGCTGGAACGCATCGGCCCCAAAGCCTGCCTGCTGGCCTGGCTGCCCGGCGTCGGCGACCCGCTGTGCGCCGTCGCCGGCTGGCTCAGGCTGCCGTTCTGGCCCTGCCTGCTGTACATGGCCATCGGAAAATTTGGCCGCTACCTGGCAATGACGACGGCTTTGGTGGGCCTGTTTGGCCGCTGATGCCACCGTACCAAAGGGACCGCCATCGCATACACCTTTCCCCAATCCGTCCAATCACATATACACCTCTGTAGTTACGTCCCCCAGGCAAGACCAAGGAGCCCAAAGCAATCCATAGAAATAAAAATCTCTTTTAAAACAAAGGGGTTATCCGGTTTTTAGACTGGTTTCAGAAGCTTTATGCAAGCTCCCGAAACCACTCCGACGGGTCAGGCACTGAACAGGAAGTTCATGACGTCACCGTCCTTGACGACGTAATCCTTGCCCTCCGCGCGCATCTTGCCCGCGTCCTTGGCGCCCTGCTCGCCCTTGTGGGCGATGAAATCCTCAAAGGCAATGGTCTGGGCACGGATGTAGCCTTTTTCGAAGTCGGTGTGGATCACGCCGGCCGCCTGCGGGCCGGTGTCGCCCACGTGAATGGTCCAGGCGCGCACTTCTTTCACGCCAGCGGTGAAATAAGTTTGCAGGCCCAGCAGCTTGTAGGCGGCCACGATCAGACGATTCAAGCCGGGCTCGTCCTGGCCGATTTCAGCCAGGAACATCTTTTTATCCTCCTCCTCCATGTCAGCCATTTCGGCTTCCATCTTGGCGCAGATCGCCACCACCGGGGCCTGCTGCGAAACGGCATAGTCGCGCAGTCGGTCGAGGAACGGGTTGTTGTCAAAACCATCTTCGGCCACGTTGGCCACGAACATGGCGGGCTTGGCGGTGATCAGGAAAAACTGCGTCAGCAGCGGCAACTCTTCCTTGCTGAACGCCAGCGTGCGCACTGGCCGGGCTTCATTCAATGCGGCCTGGCATTTCTCCAGAATCGCCACCAGCCTGATGGATTCCTTGTCGCCCGAGCGCGCCGCCTTGGTGACCCGGTGCAAGGCCTTTTCCACCGCCTGCAAATCGGCCAGGCACAGCTCGGTCTGGATCACTTCGATGTCGGAGATCGGATCCACCTTGCCGGCCACGTGAACCACGTTGTCGTCTTCAAAGCAGCGCACCACGTTCACGATGGCATCGGTCTCGCGAATGTGAGCCAGAAACTTGTTGCCCAGGCCCTCGCCGGTGCTGGCACCGGCCACCAGACCGGCAATGTCGACGAACTCGACAATGGCGCGCTGCACCTTTTGCGGCTTGACGATGGCCGAGAGCGCCTCCAGGCGCGGGTCCGGCACCTCGACAACGCCCACATTCGGCTCGATGGTGCAAAACGGATAGTTTTCGGCCGCAATGCCGGCTTTGGTCAGGGCGTTGAACAGAGTCGATTTACCGACGTTGGGCAGGCCCACGATGCCACATTTCAAACTCATGGAAATTCCTAAACAGTGGGGGACAGGGCTGGCGCGCGCAGCGTCGCTGCGGTCTGTCCCGCGAACCCGGAAAACAAGCCGCTGAGTGTATGCGATGCGTGTGCGGCGGGCCCTCCCGGCGCCGCCTCACCCGAAATCAAGGTCCGCCGCGAGCGTCTGCCCCACCCGCAGGCGCGCGCCCACCCCCGCCAGCGCGATCACATTCATGCCGAAGGTCACCGCACCGCCCAGCCGCGCGTCCCGCCGGTAGGTCTGCAGGGTGTCGCCAACCGCCGGAGTGCTCACAGCCGTCGCCGGGTCGATATTGGGAATCGGGCAACGCGGGCAGGGCTTGACCGGCTTGAGCAGCACCGGCGTGGCGCCGTCATCGCGCCGCAGCAGCGCCAGCCGGTCCTCATCGTGCGCCTGCAAACCCGCCAACACCAGGTTGGGGCGAAAGCGCTCGATGCCGACGGCGCCATGCCCGGCGGCCAGCAGCCGCGCATTCAAGCCGTCCAGCGAGGCCTGGCTGATCAGCAGCAGGGGATAACCGTCACTGAACTGGTTGAGCGCCTCCACGCCACCCGTCCATTGCGGGCTCGATACCCGCCGTTGCGCCGGATCGAACCGCACCAGCCGGCACGGCACCGGGAGCGGCGCTGGCAAGCCGCTGTCCGCCAGGGCCAGAAAGTCCGTGAACCACTGCGCCGCCGCGGCCCCCACGTCGAAGGCCGGCACCATCTCACCCCAGACCCTGACCATCGTCGGCGCCGTCCCGCCACCGAGGGCAAGCGGCAAGGCCGGCATGCCGGGCGCGCGCAAGACCAGCTCGTGCGCGGTGAGTTCGGGGCGCACCAGCGCGAGGCGCGGCAGTTCGCGCTGCGTCACAAATTCGCCCCGGGCATCGACCACCATCCAGGCGCGATCCAGGGCGAGCCCGGTGGGCGTCAGCGTCACGTCCTGCACCTCGATCCCGGCACAGGACTTGACCGGATAGATGAAAAGCCGGGCAATCGTGGCGCACATGTCGCCGGCGGGTAGGATGTCTGCATTCATGGCGGGGCTCCAGACCGGACAGGAACCCCGATTTTGCCCGCCTTCTACAATCCCGAACATGACGCAACCCTTTGATATCTGCATCCGCGGCAACGGCATCGTGGGGCACACACTGGCCCTGCTGCTGGCGCGCGAGCGCCTGCGCGTTGGTTTGGTCTCGCCGTCACCTCTTGCGACATCGTCCGGATCGGGCGACGTGCGGGCCTATGCCTTGAACGCCAGGTCCCGTGCCTTGCTTGAATCGGTGCGCTGCTGGCCGGATGTCCTGCACGCGACCGAAGTACTGGCCATGCAGGTCAACGGCGACGATGGCGGGGCGGTAAACTTTTCCGCCACCGAGCTCGGGGTCCCCGGCCTGACCTGGATTGTGGACGTGCCCGCACTTGAAATCCGGCTGGCCGAAGCGGTGCGGTTTCAGCCGCACATCGAGCTGCTCGACAGCCCCCAACCCGCCGCGCTGAGCGTGATTTGCGAGGGCAAGACCAGCAGCACGCGGGCCGAATTCGGCGTTGATTTTGAAGTCACCCGCTACCCCCAGAAAGCCATTGCCGCGCGCCTGAGGTGCGAGGTGCCCCATGCCCAGATCGCGTACCAATGGTTTTCGCCGGGCGAAATCCTGGCCTTTTTGCCGCTGGACGGGCCGCAGGGGAACGCCGTCGCCATCGTCTGGTCGGTCCGGGAGGATCGGGCGCAGGCCTTGCTGGAGGAGAGCCCCGCCGCGTTCTGCCAGCAGCTGCAGGCCGCCAGCCATGGCCGCCTGGGCCAACTTTCGCTGATCAGTGAGCGCGGCGCGTGGCCCTTGCAAATGGCACGCGCAGACCGCTGGACCGGGGTTCACGCGGGCGCGTCCTGGGCCCTGGCCGGCGACGCCGCCCACAACGTGCATCCGCTGGCCGGACAGGGCCTGAACCTGGGACTGTCCGACGTGGCCGCCTTGACGACAACCTTGCGCGAGCGGGAGTACTGGCGCCAGGTGGGCGATGAAAAATTGCTGCGACGCTACGAACGCTCGCGCAAGGCCGAGGTGCTGGCGATGGGGACCGCGATGGACGGTCTGCAACAATTGTTTTCACGCAGCGGCGCACCTTGGCAAACCGCGCGCAACTGGGGCATGAACGGGTTTGAACGCAGCGGCCCGGTCAAGCGCTGGGTCGCACGCCAGGCCATGGGGTGTTAATGATTAAAAGGATGACGATGAAATTGATGAAAACCGTGTTGATCGCCGCCACCCTGGCGGGCACCTTGGGCGCCAGCGCCCAGGAAGCCACCATTCGCAAGAACCTGGGCGAGCGCATTCCACAATTACCGAAAATCGACGAGGTCAGCAAAAGCCCGATGCCGGGTCTGTTTGAGATTCGTGTCAACGGCACCGAGATCTACTACAGCGATGCCGAAGGCAACTATTTGATGCACGGCAACCTGATCGACACCAGGACGCGCCGCAACCTGACGGAAGAACGGGTGGACAAGTTAACGGCCATCAGTTTCGACTCATTGCCGATCAAGGATGCCTTCACCATCGTGCGCGGCAACGGCAAACGCCGACTGGCCGTCTTTGAAGACCCCAACTGCGGCTACTGCAAGCGGTTTGAACGCGACTTGCAGAAAGTGGACAACATCACCGTCCACACCTTCCTGTATCCGATACTGAGCGCCGATTCAGGCGAAAAATCCAAAAACATCTGGTGCGCCAAGGACAAGGCCAAAGCCTGGCAGGACTGGATGGTGCGCGACCAGTTGCCCGCTGCGGCAAACTGCGACAGCGCGGCCATCGCACGCAACGTCGAACTGGGCCGAAAATACAAGATCACCGGCACGCCGACCCTGGTCTTCACCAACGGCGTCCGGGTGCCGGGCGCCATCGGCGTGGCCGACATTGAAAAACACCTGGCGGCAAGCAGGAACTGATGCCCGCCGCGGCCATCCACTACAGCGTGCGGGTGCTGGACCTGCATGCCCACCTGTTCCAGGTCACCTTGCGCATTGCGCAGCCCGCTGCGCTGCAGCGGCTGAGTCTGCCGACGTGGATTCCCGGCAGCTATCTGGTACGCGAGTTCTCCCGGAATTTGCAGTGCTTGCAGGCACGTCAGGGCGACAAAACCATCGAGCTGACGCAACTCGACAAATGCAGCTGGCAGGCCCGGTGCGCGCCGGCCACCCCGCTGCTGCTGCGCTACGAAATCTACGCCTTTGACCCCTCGGTGCGCACGGCCTGGCTGGACGCAACGCGCGGCTTCTTCAACGGCAGCAGCCTGTTTTTGCAGGTGGCAGGCCAGGAGAACGTGCCCCACAGGCTGGCGTTGGCAGCCGACAAGGCGCTGCCCGGCTGGCAGGTGGCAACCGGCCTGACGCCCGAAAAAACGACGAAAAACGGCTTTGGCACTTACCTCGCCGCCGGCTATGACGAACTGGTGGACTCTCCCGTGGAGATGGGCCGGTTCTGGAGTGGCTCGTTTGTGGCCGGTGGCATACCGCACCGCTTTGTGGTGGCCGGCGCGCCACCCGGTTTTGACGGCGCGCGGCTGCTGGCCGACACTCAGGCAATCTGCGATCTGGCCATCCGTTTTTGGCATGGCGCCCGCCCCGGCGACAAGCCACCCCACAAAAACTATCTGTTCATGCTCAACGCCGTGGACGACGGCTACGGCGGGCTGGAACACCGCAACTCAACGGCCCTGATCTGCACCCGCAAGGACCTGCCCCGGCTGGACGACCCGGCATTCACACCCCGCACCGCCAACCAGGCCACAGCGGCAGGTCCGAAGCACAGCGCGGGCTACACCACGCTGCTGGGACTCATCAGCCACGAATACTTTCACACCTGGAACGTCAAACGGCTGCGCCCGGCCGAGTTCGCCAGCTACGACTACGGCCGTGAAAACTACACGCAGTTGCTCTGGTTTTTTGAGGGTTTTACCAGCTATTACGATGATCTGCTGCTGCGCCGTGCCGGCCTGATTGACGACCCGGGCTACCTCAATCTGCTCACCAAAACCATCAATCAGGTGCTGCAAACACCCGGACGGGCGGTACAAACCGTCGCGCAAGCCAGCTTTGATGCCTGGGTGAAGTATTACCGGCCGAACGAAAACACCCCCAACGCCACGGTAAGCTACTACAGCAAAGGCGCCCTGATCGCCCTGTGCCTTGACCTGACGCTGCGCCAGGAGGGCCGCACCAACCTTGACGCCGTCATGCGTGCCCTGTGGCGGCACTGCCAGGGCGGGCCGATGACCGAGGACGACCTGACCACGGTGCTGGCCGAGCTGGCGGGGCGCTCCTTCAGCAAGGAGATGGGCCGCTGGGTGCATGGCACTGCGGACCTGCCGCTCAGGCCCCTGCTGGAGCGCCAGGGCGTCACCGTACTGGAAGAGCCGGCCCAGATCGCGCAGCGCCTGGGTCTGCGCGTGAGCGAGGGCAGCGGGATCCAGGTCAAAACCGTGTTGCGCGGCAGCGCCGCCGAACGCGCCGGTTTCGCCGCCGGAGACGAATGGCTGGGGCTTGACGTTGGCTCCGGCAAGTCGGCCACCCAGTGGCGTCTCAGCCGGCTCGACGAGTTGCCGCTCTACGCCGGCAGGGCCACCAAAGTCGGCGCACTGGTGGCCCGTGACCAACGCCTGCTGAAACTGTCTTTGATGCTACCCAAGACCGTGACCACCTGGCGACTGCTCGCACGGGATGGGAAACTCGTCGACCAGTGGCTGAGCGCACCGGAAGGTTGATTGAGGCTACGCTGAATAAGTCCGTTCNNGACAGGCTCAGTCCGAACGGGGAGTTCAGCATTGCCTTAAGGTGGCGCCACGCATGGCGACCTTGGAGATATAGTCGCCGTTCAGCAAAAACCCGGAGAGTCTCATGAATTACGAACTGATCACCGTCCGCACCGAAGCCGACAAGGTGGGCGTCATCACCCTGAACCGCCCGAAACAGCTCAACGCGCTGAACGACCGCCTGATGGACGAACTTGGCGCCGCCCTGAAAGCCTTTGATGCCGACCCGGCGATTGGCTGCATGATCATTACCGGCAGCGAAAAAGCCTTTGCCGCCGGAGCCGACATCGTCGCCATGGCCAGCCTGAGCTTCGTCGACGCGTACAAAAACGACTTCATCACGCGCAACTGGGAGCAGATTCTGCGCGTGCGCAAACCCGTCATTGCGGCAGTCAGTGGCTTTGCGTTGGGCGCCGGCTGCGAGCTGGCCATGATGTGTGACTTCATCATCGCCGCCGACAACAGCAAATTCGGCCAACCCGAGGTCAAGCTGGGCGTGATCCCCGGCGCCGGCGGCACCCAGCGCCTGCCGCGCGCGGTGGGCAAGGCCAAGACCATGGACATGGCACTGACCGGGCGCATGATGGACGCCACGGAAGCCGAGCGCGCCGGACTGGTCAGCCGCGTCGTACCACTGGACAAGCTGATGGAAGAAGCCCTCGGCGCCGCATTGATGATCAGCGAGTACTCGCAGCTTGCCACCATGGCGACCAAGGAAGCCGTCAACCGGGCCTACGAAGGCAACCTGAGCGATGGTCTCATGTACGAGCGCCGTCTGTTCCACGCCTTGTTTGCGACCGCCGACCAGAAAGAGGGCATGGATGCTTTTGTGAACAAACGAAAAGCGAATTTTCGCAACCAGTGACGCGCCCACCTTGCCGGATTGCTATAATCCTGCTCTGTTGGTGATATAGCTCAGTTGGTTAGAGCGCAGCATTCATAATGCTGATGTCGGTGGTTCAAATCCACCTATCACCACCATATTTTCCAAGTGCCGCATGGGCCGGCGCTTTTGCGGTTTTTCGCTTTCGGGACAAAAAAATTTCGCCCGCAAGCCGCTTCCCTCAGCCTCTGGATGAACACCATGAACCGCTGCCTGCACCTGCCGACCATCCGTTTTGTGACGATGCTGGTCATCGCCCTGATCTGGGCTTCCATCTCTCTCCCCAATCCAGCGGCGGCACAAACCCCGCAGCGCGAGTTTCCGGCAGCGGCCAGGCGCGGCGTGCTGGAGGTGACGGCACCGCCCGCCGTGCTGCTCAACGGCATGGCCGAGCGGCTCTCGCCTGGCGCCCGCATCAAAGGCGTCAACAACATGATGGTGATGTCGGCCGCACTGGTGGGGCAGCCGGTGGTGGTCAACTACCTGCGCGACATGCAGGGGCTGATTCATGAAGTGTGGATCCTGAGCGCCGAGGAAGCGCGGGAAAAGCGCGCCGGCATGGCGCCGGTGAGAAATTACGTTTTCGGCTCCGATGCTGACGCACCCAAAGTCGATGACGGAAAAACCCCGTTCAACCGGCTGCCCAAATATCCCGGGCAGTGACGGCGTGGTCGCGCTGCATTGCCCCCCATGCCGACCCTCCGCCCTGATTAACAAACACGACTTGCTGCTCAAGCAAAAGCACTCGCATTGGAAGGTCGACGTGACCAAGAAAGTCTTCATTAAAACCTTCGGCTGCCAGATGAACGAGTACGACTCGGGCAAGATGGCCGACGTGCTGAATGCCGCGCAAGGCTACGAACCCACCGACAAGGTGGAGGAAGCCGACCTGATTTTGTTCAACACCTGTTCGGTGCGGGAAAAGGCGCAGGAGAAAGTCTTTTCAGACCTGGGACGCATCAAGCACCTGAAGAAAAAAGGCGTCCTGATTGGCGTGGGCGGCTGCGTGGCCAGCCAGGAAGGGGCCGCCATCATCGAACGCGCGCCTTATGTGGACGTGGTGTTTGGCCCGCAAACCCTGCACCGGCTGCCCCAGATGCTGGCCGCGCGCGACCTGCAAAACCGCTCGCAGGTGGACATCAGCTTTCCCGAAATCGAAAAGTTCGACCATCTGCCACCGGCACGCGTGGAGGGCGCCACCGCCTTCGTCAGCATCATGGAAGGCTGCTCCAAATACTGCAGCTATTGCGTGGTGCCCTACACCCGGGGCGAAGAGGTGTCGCGGCCGTTCGAGGACGTGCTGATGGAAGTGGCAGGCCTGGCGGATCAGGGTGTGAAAGAAGTCAATCTGCTGGGGCAGAATGTGAACGCCTACCGCTCCACCATGGGCGACACGGCCGAACTGGCCGACTTTGCCACCTTGCTGGAATACGTGGCCGACATTCCGGGCATCGAGCGCATTCGCTACACCACCAGCCACCCCAACGAATTCACCCCCGCCCTCATTGCGGCTTACGAAAAGCTGCCCAAACTGGTCAGCCATTTGCACCTGCCGGTGCAGCACGGCTCGGACCGCATCCTGATGGCCATGAAGCGCGGCTACACAGCGATGGAATACAAGTCGACCGTGCGCAAGCTGCGCGCCATCCGTCCCGACATGGCCCTGAGCAGTGACTTCATCGTCGGCTTCCCCGGTGAGACCGAAGACGACTTCAGCAAGATGATGAAACTGATCGACGACGTCGGTTTTGACAACTCATTCAGCTTCATCTTCAGCCCACGCCCCGGCACGCCAGCGGCCAATCTGCACGACGACACACCGCACGACGTGAAACTGCGCCGGCTGCAGCACCTGCAAGGCGTCATCAACGAGAACATCAAGCGCATCAGCGAAAGCCGCCTGGGCACGGTGCAGCGCATTCTGGTGGAAGGCCCGTCCAGGCGCGATGCCAGCGAGCTGATGGGGCGCACCGAATGCAACCGGGTGGTCAACTTTGCAGGACCAGAAGACCTGATCGGCCAATTGGTGAACGTGCGCATCACCGAAACGCGCTCCTATTCGTTGCGCGGGGCTTTGATTACCGGTTGATTCGGCGTTTTGCCGGGCTCAACGCTGCCCGGCATGAACTTACTGCGACCAGCCCAGGGCCGCTGCACCGCCGCCAGACGACGGCAATTTGAAGGCCGCCACCGTCTGCACCAGCTCCTGCGCCTGGCCCTTCAAGCTGCTGGCCGCGGCCGCCATCTCCTCCACCAGCGCAGCGTTTTGCTGGGTCACCTGGTCCATCTGGGTGACGGCTTCGCCCACCTGCGTCACACCGGCGCTTTGTTCACTGCTGGCCGCGCTGATCTCGCCCATGAGGTCGGTCACGCGCCGGATCGAACTCACCACCTCGGTCATGGTGGTGCCGGCCTTGTCGACCAGGGTCGCGCCTTGTTCCACACGCTCCACGCTGTCGTTGATCAGGACCTTGATTTCCTTGGCCGCCTGCGCCGAGCGGCCGGCCAGACTGCGCACTTCGGTGGCCACCACGGCAAAGCCGCGCCCCTGTTCGCCGGCGCGCGCCGCTTCCACCGCCGCGTTCAGCGCCAGGATGTTGGTCTGGAAGGCAATGCCGTCGATCACGCCGATGATGTCGGAGATTTTGCGGGAGGCTTCGTTGATGCCTTTCATGGTGTCCACCACCTGCCCCACCACGTCGCCGCCCTGGACTGCGACCGACGAGGCGTTCATGGCCAACTGGTTGGCCTGGCGCGCGCTGTCGGCGTTTTGTTTGACGGCGGCACCCAGCTCTTCCATGGAGGCGGCGGTCTGCTCCAGCGCGCTGGCCTGGCTTTCGGTTCGGGCCGACAGGTCGTGGTTGCCCTGGGCAATCTCGGCACTGGCGGTTTGCAGGCTTTCGGAGTTCTGGCGTACGTGGGCCACCATGCGCGACAGGCTGCCCTGCATCTCCGCCAGAGCGGCCATCAATTGGCGGACTTCGTCGCTGGAGCGCGTCACGATCTGCCCGGTGAG
>DIVK01000049.1:2569-27521 GCA_002422455.1 Rhodoferax sp. UBA6134 | reverse complement strand
CCTCGTCCACGCCCCGGTCTTCCATGACCGGAGCGATGTCGGTGATGATGGCTTTGAAGGCGCGTGAGAATTTGCGGTATTCGTTGAAGTCCACCGGCAGCAAAATGGCTTGCGGGCACAGTTTGGCGGCCTTCATCAAGCNNCCAAACTGGCGCGCCGCATAGGTGGCGGTGGTGATCACGCCGCGGCCGGTGTAGTCTTTGAGGCGGGGAAATGCTTCCAGCGGAATGCGGCCGAGCGCATGATGCTGCGCCATCTGGCGCAGCGTTTCGTCGTCGGGGCGCCGCCTGCCGCCAATCACCACCGGCAAACCTTTGAGCTGCGGGTAGCGCAGCAGTTCGACCGACGCATAAAAGGCGTCCATGTCAAGGTGGGCGATGCGGCGTGTCATGGCATGAGAATAACGCGAACGGGGACGGCGGTGAGTTTGCAAAACTGAGGGTCAGACCGGTTAAGCTGCGCTTTTGCGACGACTTCGCCAATTGGAGCCCGTATGGACAAGCACTTTCTCACGCCTCTTTTTTCGCCGGACTCGATCGTCGTGTTTGCCGGCAAGGTCGATGATCCGGGTTCGCAGACCGCGCAGGCACAGGCGCTGCACCGTGCCCTGCTGGCCCAGAGTTTCAGTGGCACCCTGACGTTTTTGGACGTGCATACCAGTGGCACGCTGGCCGACCTGGCCGACACCCATGCTGATCTGGCGGTGATTGCCGTGCCGGCGCAGGAAGTGGCTGCGGCGCTGGAAATTGCCGGGCGCATCAAGTGCCGTGCGGCGCTGGTGATTTCCAGTGGCACCGACGCCACCCTGGCCGCCGAGTGGCACAAAATTGCGCGGCGTGACGGCGTGCATCTGCTGGGGCCGAATTGCCTGGGTTTTCAGCGTCCGGCCCTTCAGCTCAACGCCAGCGTGGCGGGTGCCCTGGCCGCGCCGGGCCCCCTGGCGCTGGTTTCGCAGTCGGGCGCCCTGACGGCGTCCATCCTCGACTGGGCACAAAAGAATGCGGTGGGTTTTTCCACAGTGGTGTCGCTGGGGCCCAATACCGCCGTGGACATGGCGCAGGTGCTGGATTTTCTGGCCACTGATGAGAAGACCCACAGCATCGTGGTCTACCTGGAGGGCATCAGCAACGCGCGCCGTTTCATGAGCGCCTTGCGCGCGGCTGCCAACGCCAAGCCGGTGGTGGTGCTCAAGGCCGGGCGTAAACCGGCGGGCAACCGGGCCGCGCTCACCCATTCGGGCGCCATCGTCGGCAGCGACGATGCGTTTGACGCCGCCTTGCGCCGCGCCGGTGCGGTGCGGGTGCGCTCGTTTGTGGCCCTGTTCTCCGCGGCCAAATGTCTGGCGTCTCGTTACCGGCCGGTTGGGCGCCGGCTGGCGATTGTGACCAACGGCGGCGGCCCGGGCGTGCTGGCGGCCGACTGGATCAGTGAAATCAATCTGCAATTGGGCTGCCTCAGCACCGGGCAGGCGCAAACCCTGCAGCCGCAACTGCCGCCGCTGGCTTCGCTGTGCGACCTGATTGATCTCTCGGAGGATGCCAACGCCGATCACTTCCGGGTGGCGATTGAAGCGGCGGGCAAGGCGTCCCAGATCGATGGCGTATTGGTGATTTATTCTCCCAAGGTCGGTACCGACAGCGCCGCCGTCGCCGCCGCGCTGGTGGCCGCCAACCCGAAACTGGGCAAACCCCTGCTGACATGTCTGATGGGCGACGCCACCGTGGGCGCGGCACGGCTCATGCTGAACGAGGCGGCCATACCGACTTTTCGCACGCCGGAAGCGGCTGTGGGCGCGTTTGGCAATATCGCGGCCTTCTACCAAAACCAGCAGTTGTTGCAGCAGACGCCGCCACCCCTGTCCGAGCTGGCCAAGCCCGACGTGGAGGGCGCGCGCATGCTGATCGAGAGCGTGCTGGCCGAACGCCGCAAGGTGCTCACCGAAATGGAGTCCAAGGCGCTGCTGGCGGCATTTCACATTCCTGTGACCCGGACCATTCTGGCGCGCAGCGTCACCGAAGCCGTCATGATCGCGACCCAACTGGGCTTTCCCGTGGCGCTCAAGATCGACTCGCCCGACATCAGCCACAAGTCCGACGTGCAGGGCGTGGCACTCAACATCTACAGCGCTGTCGGCGTGCGCGACAGTTACAACGACATGCTCCAGGTCGTGGCCAGATTGCAGCCCGGTGCACGCATCAACGGCGTTACCGTGCAGAACATGTCCAGCCAGAAACGCGGGCGTGAAATCTATATCGGGCTGGTCACCGATGATCCGTTCGGTCCGGTGATTGCGTTCGGTGCTGGCGGCACCATGATCGAGCTGATGAATGACCGCGCCATGGAGCTGCCGCCGTTGAACCAGTTTCTGGCGCGCCGCCTGATCGAGCGCGCCCGTGTGGCCGAAACGCTGGGTGAGTGGCGCGGCGCGGCGCCGGTTCATCTGGAGGCGCTGGAGCAGGTGCTGCTGCGCGTGTCGGAAATGGTGTGCGAGCTGCCGCAACTGCGCGAGATGGACATCAATCCCATCCTGGTGGACGAGTCCGGCGCGGTGGCGGTGGACGCGCGCATCGTGGTCGACAACACGCCGCCCTCGGTGCGCAACTACAGCCACCTGGCGATCCTGCCCTATCCGTCACAGTACGAGCAATTGTGGCCCTTGCCGGGCGGTGGTGAATACACGGTGCGACCGGTTCACCCGGATGACGCCACCATGCTGCAGGATTTCGTGCGCCGTCTGTCGCCCGAGAGCCGCTACTTCCGTTTCGTCTCCAGCATGCAGGAGCTGCCCGTCAGTTTGCTGGCGCGCTTCACGCTGATCGACTATGACCGCGAGATGGCGCTGGTCGCCGTCATCCGGGAGCGGTGTGTCGGGGCTGACGGTGAGGCAACCGAGGTGCCGCGCATCGTGGGCGTGTCGCGCTACATCACCAACCCGGACCGCACCAGCTGCGAGTTCTCGCTGGTGGTTGCGGACGAATTCAAAGGTCAGGGTCTGGGCTCGCGCCTGATGCTGGCCATCATGGATTTCGCCCGCGAAAAAGGTTTGACCGAGATCGAGGGTCTGGTATTGGCCAATAACGCCGGCATGCTCAAGCTGATGAAAAAGCTGGGCTTCACGGTCAAATGGTTTGTACCGGACCCGGACCTCAAGCTGGTGACGCAAGTGCTGTAGCGCGTTGACCGGCGCTGCAGGCCAGCGCCCGCCATTGAACGCTGGCTTGTCTTGTTTTACAGCGAATTGAACACTTCGGCTGCCGCCGCAATCGTTTCGGCAATGTCGGTCTCGGTGTGCGCCGCGCTGACAAAGCCGGCCTCGTACAACGCGGGTGCGATGTACACGCCACGCTCCAGCAGGCCGTGGAACAGTGTGTTGAAGCGTTGGCTGTCGGTGGTCATGACGGTGGCGTAGTTTTGCGGCAAGTCCTTGAGCAGGAAGAAGCCAAACATGCCGCCTTCGCTGTCGCCGCAGAAGGGCACGCCGGCCTTGTCCGCCGCCGCTTGCAAGCCGCCGATGAGCGATTGGGTCTTGCGGCCCAAGTCTTCAAAGAAACCGGGTTTGCTGATTTCGCGCAGGGTGGCCAGGCCGCAGGCCGTGGCCACCGGGTTGCCCGACAGGGTGCCGGCCTGGTACACCGGGCCCAGGGGGGCGAGTTGTTCCATCACCGCCCGTTTGGCGCCGAAGGCTGCCAGCGGCATGCCGCCGCCAATGACTTTGCCCATCACGGTGATGTCGGGCTCGAAGCCGGGGATGTGACGGGCATAGACGCTTTGCGCGCCACCCAGTGCCACCCGGAATCCGGTCATGACCTCGTCAAACACCAGCAGGGCGCCGTGCCGCATGCACAGTTCGCGGCAACGTTGCATGAAGGGCACAGAGGCGCGCACGAAGTTCATGTTGCCGGCGATCGGCTCGATGATGACGCAGGCCAGGTCCTTGCCGTGCAGGGCGAAGGCTTCTTCCAGTTGCCGCACGTTGTTGTATTCCAGCACCAGGGTGTGCTGCACCACTTCGGGCGGCACGCCGGCGCTGGTGGGGTTGCCAAAGGTGGCCAGACCCGAGCCGGCCTTGACCAGCAGTGCATCGGCATGCCCGTGGTAGCAGCCCTCAAACTTGATGATCTTGCTGCGGCCGGTCGCGCCGCGCGCCAGCCGGATGGCGCTCATGGCGGCTTCGGTGCCGGAGCTGACCAGACGCACCATGTCCATGGACGGTACCAGTTGCAAAATTGCTTCCGCCAGCGCCACCTCGCGCTCGGTCGGCGCGCCGTAGGAAAAACCTTCCAGCACGGCGGCCTGCACAGCCTGCACGACCGCCGGGTGACCGTGGCCCAGGATCATCGGGCCCCAGGAGCCGATGTAGTCGATGTGGCGCTGCTCATTGGCATCCCAGAAGTAGGCGCCCTGGGCGCGTTTGACAAAGCGGGGGGTGCCGCCGACCGCCTTGAACGCCCGCACCGGCGAATTGACGCCGCCGGGGATCACCTGCTTGGCGCGTTCGAACAGCGTGTGGTTGAGATCAGTGGTGTGTGTCATGGGGCGGGAGTTCGAGGGAGGGGGTCAAGAGTGAATCGGTGTCGGTTTCGTCGGGTGTCGTGTTGGCCGTGTCCTCAGCCTGTGCCCAGAACAGGCGGTCCGGCACGACATTTCCCATCCCCGGACGAAAGCCGCCATCGAGGCAGCGATCCAGGTAACTGAGCGCCTCCGTGAACGCTTCCGGCAGGTCGTCACCGCTGGCCAGCAGGGCGGCCAGCGCCGCCGACAGGGTGTCGCCGGCGCCGGAAAAAACGGCTTCGAAGTGTTCGAATTGTTCGCTTCCGAGCACGGCCTGCGGTGATGCCAGCACGTTGTCAATGAACTGACCGGGCAGGGGAATGCCGGTCACCAGCGTGTAGGGCACGCCCAATTCGTGAGCCGCGCGGGCGAGATCCCGGGCTGCCGGACTGCGCTGCATGCTCCAGTCGGGCAGCAGCCAGCGCCACAGGGTGCTGTGGTTTCCGACCAATACCGTGGTCTGGGGCAATATCAGTTCCTTGAAGGCGTCCAGGTACAAGTCAATGTCGACTTCATCCCACCAGGACAGGTCGGGCATGTAGGCGATCAAGGGGATGTCTGCGTAGTCGGCGGCAATGCCGGCGATCACACCGAGAGTTTCCGGTGAGCCGACAAAACCGACCTTGATCACCTGAACCTCAGCATCTTCCAGGACGGCGCGGGCTTGCTCCGTCACCGCCTCTTCGTCGAACGGGAAGTGGTCGAAAATTGCGGCGGTGTCCCGTGCATAGGTCCCCGTGACGATGGGCAGGGCGTGGGCACCCACCGATGCAATGGCGGTTATGTCCGCTGCCAGGCCGCCCGCGCCGCTGGGGTCGTTGGCGTTAAACGTCATGACGCATGCGGGGTGCAGCGCTGGTTGCGGATATTCGGCTATCTGGAAAACTGCGGGTGGTGGCATGGGCAGGCCTGCTTGTTTCTTCAGGCAAAATGACGCACAAAATAACGCATGACGTGGTGTGTAACGCGCAAATTGCGCGCGCCATCCTTGTTTTTCAATGATTGCATTCTATGGGAAGGCCCTTTAAGCTGTGACCGAACACAAAACATGGATGTGTCTGATTTGTGGCTGGATCTATGACGAAGCGACGGGGGATTCCGAGCATGGGGTTGCGCCCGGAACGCCATGGAGTGCCGTGCCGGTCAACTGGGCATGCCCGGAATGCGGCGCCCGCAAGGAGGATTTCGAAATGGTGCAAATTTGAAGTTCCATCCACGCCGGGGTAAGTGCAGGCACCATGGTTCAATGTCAAGTTTCAGTTCGGGAGTCTTGCTTTGTGAATACGACTGAATCAACTTTCAAAGTGTTGGTGATCGACGATAGCAATACCATCCGGCGCAGCGCCGAGATTTTTCTCAGGCAGGGGGGGCATGAAGTCATGCTGGCCGAAGATGGTTTTGACGCACTGTCCAAGGTCAATGACTGCCAGCCGAATCTCATTTTTTGCGACATCCTGATGCCCCGGTTGGACGGGTACCAGGTTTGTGCGATTATCAAGCGCAATGCCAGGTTTTCGGGTGTCCCTGTGGTCATGCTGTCGTCCAAGGACGGGGTGTTCGACCGGGCCCGCGGGCGAATGGTTGGAGCGCAGGATTACTTGACAAAACCGTTTACGAAAGACCAGTTGCTGCAGGCCGTGCAGCAGTTCGGAACAGTGACGCAAGGAATAAGTTAATGGCGATTCAAAAAGTGCTGATCGTGGATGACTCCAAGACCGAGTTGATGTTCATGACGAATTTGTTGCAGAAAAGCGGGATGTCGGTCCGCACGGCACAGGGCGCTGATGAGGTCTTTCGCCGGCTGTCCGAAGAGAAGCCCGACCTGATCCTTATGGACGTGGTGATGCCCGGGCAGAACGGTTTTCAATTGACGCGCTCCATTAGCCGGACCCCGGAGTACTCGAACATTCCGATCATCATATGCACCAGCAAAAATCTTGAAACGGACCGGGTCTGGGGCATGCGTCAGGGGGCGCGTGACTACATTACCAAGCCGGTTGATGCGACCGAGCTGTTTATCAAGATCAGGGCCTTGGGCTGAAGTTCTGAGACTATCAGGATCGCATGGCTAATCGAGAAGCTCTCCGTGAACTCCAGACCCGTCTTGCCAGCCGCTTGCAGGCGGCCCGTTCGGAAGGGCTATCGGCTTCGTGGCTGGCGGTCAGGGCGGGCGAAGCGAATTACCTCTTTCCGCTGGCCCAATCGGGTGAAATCTTTCCACTGAGCGGTGTTCAGGCGGTTCCCTACGCACGACCATGGTTCATGGGGGTGATCAACCTTCGCGGTGGCCTTTACGGTGTGGTTGACCTGGCCGGTTTCACGGGCAACGGGCCGGCACGGGGCCGAACCGAACAGTCGTTCGCCGAGTCCAGCGTCGTTACCTTCAACGCAGCGCTGGAGCTCAATTGCGCGCTGATGGTGGACGGCCTGGCGGGTTTGCGCAAGCAGGAGTCGTTCTCCACGGTAGCGCCGGCGTCCGAGGGCGCATCGGCCTATCTGGGCCGTCGGTTCATTGATCTCCATGGCGCGCAGTGGCAGGAAATCAATTTGCAGGCTTTGTCCCAATTGCCCGAATTTCTCTGCATTGGCGCTTGAGTTTCAATCGAAGGCTTCATCATGTCCGTTGTTGATCAACTGAAAAACCTGTTTACCAAAAATGCATCCAAGCCCGAGCAGGATGATTACTTGAGCCTGGCTATGCCGGACGTCATGACGGCCTCCATGGCGACTGAACAGATGCCGGATGGCACGGACGATGAGGTTCTGAGGGCGGTTGCTGCGCGCAGGTGCGCCCGGAGCGGCGGAGCTGCTGAAGAATCGACCGACTTGATTACCCTGCCGTTTCTCGGGAAAAAAACGGTGACCCAGCATCAGCGCTGGCTGTCGATTCTGCTTGGCCTGGCGGTGCTCCTGCTCGCCGGTGTAACCCTGTACGCGCTGGATCATGCGAACCGGGTGACGCGGCAGTTGGGAGCCACGGGACAGTCGCTGATGCAGTCGCAACGGCTGGCGAAGTCGGTTGCGCAGGCGCTGGTCGGCGGGGGGCAGGCATTCTTGGACGTGGCGCAGAGCTCGGATGTTCTGGCCAGGTCGGTACGTGGTCTGAAAGACGGCGATGAGCAGATGCGGCTGGATGCCCTGGGTGCGGCTTATCAGCCGGAACTGGACAAGATCATGCCGCTGATGGAACGGGCTGAAAAGAATGCGAAGGCCGTGCTGTCGCAGCGCGAGACACTGGTTCAGGCGAGGCCGGCGCTGCAGCTTGTCAACCGGCGTTCTTCGGACCTGCTGGAAATCGCAGAGGCGGTGGTAGCCCTCAAGCTGCAACAAAATGCGGCTCCCAGGGAGATCGCGGCGGCCGGTCAGCTCGTGATGTTGACTCAGCGCATCGGCAAGTCATTCAACGAGTTTTCGACGTTTGAGGGGGTAAGTTCCGAGACGGTTTTTCTGCTGGGCAAGGATATGAACTCGTTCAGGGAAATTGCACAAGGCCTGCTGGACGGCAACTCCGGGCTGCGCGTGGCAGCCTCAAACGATCCGAAAACGCGCGAGCAGTTGACGGCCCTGATCAAGCTTCACGAGGAGACCCGCACGCAGGCGGGGCGCGTCATGGGCAACTTGCAGGGACTTGTTTCGGCACGTCAGGCTCAGGCTTCCATTGCGGCGGACAGTGAGCCACTGCGCCAGGAACTTGAAGCACTGCAGGGCAAACTGTCGGAACATACCGGTTTCGGTGCTGCAGCCCTAGCGGCGCTGGTGGGCGCCACTTTGCTGGCCCTGTTGTGCGCAGTGGGCCTGTCTTATGTGCAGTTGCGCGACAGCCGGCAGCGCCAGGTGGTGGCTGAGACGCAACGGCTGGATGCCGAACGCCAGGAACATGAGGCCAAGCGGGTGAACGATGCCAACCAGGCGGCCATTTTGCGTTTGATGAATGAGTTGCAGGCTGTCGCCGAGGGCGATTTGACGCAGGAGGCGACCGTTACCGAAGACATCACGGGGGCCATTGCCGATTCGGTGAACTACACGGTGGAAGAATTGCGATCGCTGGTGGGTAATGTGCAAAAAACGGTGGCCCGCGTGACGCAGACCACGGCGGACGTGGACAATACTTCAACCGAATTGTTGGCCGCCTCCAATGAGCAATTGCATGAAATCCGGGAAACCGGCCGTTCGGTGGTGGACATGGCATCCCGGATCAATGACGTGTCGGTGCAGGCACAGGAATCAGCGTCGGTGGCCCGGCAGTCGCTGCAGGCGGCCGAGGTGGGTCTGCAGGCGGTACAAAATGCCATCGGCGGCATGAACTCGATCCGGGACCAGATTCAGGAAACGTCCAAGCGGATCAAGCGCCTGGGCGAGTCATCCCAGGAAATTGGTGAGATCACGGAGCTGATCTCCGATATTACCGAGCAGACCAATGTGCTGGCATTGAACGCCGCCATTCAGGCCGCTTCTGCGGGGGATGCGGGCCGGGGCTTCTCGGTGGTGGCCGAGGAGGTGCAGCGACTGGCCGAACGATCGGCCGATGCAACGCGCCAGATTGCCGCTCTGGTCAAGACCATTCAGACCGATACCCAGGACGCCGTGGGCGCCATGGAGCGCTCGACCCGGGGGGTGGTGGAGGGGGCCAAATTGTCTGACAATGCCGGTACCGCCCTGACTGAAATTGACCAGGTGTCGCGCCGGCTGGCCGAGTTGATCGAAAAAATCTCTACGGCAACCGCCCAGGAGGCTAATCTGGCCAACGCGGCGGCTGACAACATCCAACATATTTTTGCGGTGACCGAGCAGACTGGCGAGGGAACGCGCTCCACCGCGGCGCAAGTTCGCGAACTCTCGAAAATGGCCGAGGAATTGCGGCAGTCCGTGGCACGGTTCAAGATTGCCTGAGCCTTTCTTACCTGAATCTGTTATCCCCAGGAGTGCACGAAACCATGCAACCGAACGCTGCCCTGTCTGGCGACAATGAGCTTGTGACCGATGACCGTGGACCTTTGGCTTGGGTGCTCGACGAGCTGCGTAAATCGCTGGATGGCGCAACCAAGGCGCTGCGCCGGTTTGTGCGGGATGCCGAATTGGCGCGTGGTTCTGACCTGGCCGCGCTCGATGCCAGCCAGTTGCGCATTGCCAGGCAGCAACTGCATCAGGCGGTCGGTGCCCTGGAAATGGTGGGCATGGCCGAGCCCGCCAAAGTTTTACGCGCCATGGAGACGCTGGCTCAGCGGTTTGTCCAGCGTCCCGAGCTTTGCAGTGACGAAGCCGCCAACAAGGTGGAGCGTGCCAGTTTTGCGTTGGCTGAATACCTGGAGGGGGCTCTCAAGGGGAGAGCTGCATCATCCGTGGCCTTGTTTCCCCAGTATCGCGACGTGCTGGATCTGGTGGGCGAGGATCGCGTTCACCCGGCGGACTTGTGGCCATTCGAATGGCGCTGGATTGATGTTGCGCTGCCACGGGAGGCGCAGCCCCTTGCCTACGATGCGTCGGTTCGCGCTCACGTGGACGGGCTGGTTCTGAAGGTCATCAAGTCGGGGGATGTGGCTGCTGCAAACACCATGCGCGATATCAGTCTGGGGTTTGCCGCGGCACAGGCCGCGCTGGAGGCGCGGGTTTTCTGGAAGGTTTGTGCGGCCTACCTTGAAGCAGTGTCTTTAGGTCTTTGCCCCTCTGACGTGTATGGCAAGCGCGCTGCGTCCCAAATTCTTCTTCAATACCGGGCGCTGGCGCGTGGTGATGCGGACATTTCCGAACGTCTGGTTCAGGACATGCTGTTTTTCTGTGCGCAAGCCGTGGCGCCACGGGCGGCCGATGCGCCGGTGCTTGTTGCCGTTCGCGCAGCGTATGGATTGACCCAGTCCCAGGCCCTTGATTATGAAACGCCCCGGTTCGGTCTCTTCGATCCGGCGTTGCTGGTGCAGGCGCGCAAGCGCATTGCGGCGGCAACCGAGACCTGGTCGGCGCTCGCGGGGGGAGACACCAACCGGCTGAAGACTGCGACGGAGCAGTTTGGGCTGGTCACCGATTCGATGCTGAAGCTGCACCCGCAAAGCGCGGATCTGGCGCGGGCCTTGACACGGGCGATTGAACTCACAGCGCGTTCGGGCGAAGCGCCCCCGCCATCGCTGGCCATGGAAGTGGCCACCGCGGTGCTGTACCTGGAGGCCGCCTATGAAGACATGGATCCGGCCGATTCGAGCATGACGCAGCGCAGCGCCAGCCTGGCCCGGCGGCTGGAGCACGTCAATGCGGGCGGGCAACCCGAGCCGCTGGAAGGGTGGATGGAAGAGCTGTACCGCAGGGTCAGTGAGCGCCAGGTCATGGGCAGCGTGGTGGATGAATTGCGCATGACGCTGGGGCAGGTTGAAAAATCGTTGGACGCGTTCTTTCGCAACCCCCTGGACAAGGTGCCGTTGCACGAGGCTCCCAGCCAGCTGGCCCAGATGCGCGGGGTATTTTCGGTTTTGGGTCTGGATCAGGCTGCCCTGGCCGCGCTGCGCATGCGAGACGGCGTCGAAAAACTTCTGGTTGACGATATAGACGTGCAGGCCGCCCACACGGGTATTTTCGAGAAGTTGGGCAACAGCCTGGGGGCCATGGGGTTCCTGATCGACATGCTGAGTTACCAGCGTGCGCTGGCCAAAACGCTGTTTGTGTATGACGAGGCGCAGGGTGAGTTCCGGCCCCTGATGGGGCGTGAGAAGGTGGCTGAAAAGGCGCCGGCCCCGCTGCTGGATGTTGACGGCGCCGCTGCTGAAGAAGAGGCGCTGCTTGCAGGCCGGTCGGCTGCGGCGGGCGCCCCGGTGACCGATCTTCCGGTACCGCAAGCGGATCGTCAGGCCCCCGCCGGGGCGGCGGAGGATGAGGACGAGTTTGAGCTGATCGATATTTTCCTGGACGAGGCGCGTGACGTGGTGCAGACCGGGCTGGAGGCCGTTCGGGCGCTGGTTGCAGCCCCCGCCGACTTGGGGCAGCAGACCGCGCTTCGACGCGCCTTTCATACGCTCAAGGGCAGTTCGCGCATGGTGGGGCTCAGCGAGTTTGGCGACGCGGCCTGGTCCATGGAGCAGTTGTTCAATATCTGGCTGGCTGAGCAAAAACCCGCCAGCGATGCATTGATCAGTCTTGCGGACCGGGCCCTGCACGGGTTCGACCATTGGGTCGAGGACATCGCGACCGGCGCCGGGGTGCAGTGGAATGCGCAGGCGTTTCGCCTGGCCGCCGACAGCCTGCGCGTTGACGGTGCGGTGGTGGAGTTGCTGTTTCCGGGCGAGGACGCCACTGCGGCATGTCACGAGGATCATCCCGAGGATGATTTTTCTTCAACGCAGTTGCTTGATTTCAGTGCTTTTGAAGTCAGCGGCGCCCCGGCGGCCGGTGCTGACGCTACGTCCGTTGCGACGCTGGCGGCGGCGCCATCCGGAGTGGCGCCGCTGGACCTGGATGGTATTGATTTTGGAGACTTCCCCGAAGTAACGCAAACTCTCGTCGAGGCGGCGTCGGCACCGGATCAGGAAGACCAGATCAAGGTGATCGGCGACTTGCGCATCGGCATTCCGCTCTACAACGTGTACCTGAACGAGGCGGATGAGTGGTCGCGCCGCCTGCTCACTGAATTGAATGAGTGGGCGCTGGAGCTGCACCGGCCGGTGTCTGATGCCACGGTGGGGCTGGCGCATTCGTTGTCCGGCAGTTCGGCAACGGTGGGGTTTGTCGCCTTGTCCGACATTGCCCGCGTCCTGGAGCAAGCGTTGCAGCACGTGCAGCTTCATGCACAAGGTACTGCGCAGCATGCCCAGGTGTTCGTTGCCGCCGCGGAAGACATCCGCCGTCTGCTGCACCAGTTTGCAGCCGGTTTTCTCAAGGCACCAGACCAAACGCTGCTTGCTGCACTGCAGGCCATTCTGGAAACCGAGTTTGCGGCGCTTGCCACCGGTGTCTTCGTCGATGATGAAGAAGGTGGCATTGACGTGCTGGATGCACTTGATGTTGACCTGTTCCCGGTTTTTGAAGAAGAGGCGCTTGAGTTGTTGCCGCAACTGGGCGGTGCCTTGCGGCAATGGACGGCGCGCCCGGACAATCTTGGGGCGCGCAGTGAGGTATTGCGAGTTCTGCATACGCTCAAGGGCAGCGCGCGGCTGGCCGGCGCCATGCACCTGGGTGAAATGGCGCACCGGATGGAGTCGGCCATTGAGCACCTGGGCGCCGAGTCCTTGCAGTCTTCCCGGCTGGAGCCCTTGCTGACCCGTTTTGATGCGATACAAGCCAATTTTGACCGCCTGCGTGCCTTGCCTGAGCGGGCCTTGAGTCTGCCGGAAGCGGGGCCGCTGGCACCTGCGGTGCTTCCTTCTGAGCCCGCTGTCGAGGCGCAGGCTTCGGCGGCCGAGCCCGAGGCCTTTGCCGCCGTCGTCACGGCGACGGCCGCGCCGCTGCGGCAGATATCGAACCAGACCGTGCGCGTGCGCTCGCAGTTGCTGGACCGTCTGGTCAATCAGGCCGGCGAGGTCATGATCACGCGTTCGCGGCTGGAGGCCCGCCTGGGTCAGTTGCGCGGGTCGCTGGGCGAGTTGACCGGCAATCTGGAGCGTTTGAGAAATCAGCTGCATGACATCGAGTTGCAGTCCGAGTCGCAAATGCAGTCGCGACTGGCGCAGACCAAGGACTCCGTACAAGGCTTTGACCCGCTGGAATTTGACCGCTTCACACGGGTTCAGGAGCTCACCCGGATGCTGGCCGAATCGGTGCATGACGTTGCCACAGTGCAGCGCAGCCTGCAGCGCACGGTGGAGGGAGCCGAGGACGACCTGATCGCCCAGGGGCGTCAGGCACGTGAGTTGCAGCGTGACCTGTTGCGCACCCGGATGGTGGAATTCGAGGGCATCGCGGAGCGTTTGTACGCTGTTGTTCGCCAGGCCGCCAAGGACACCGGCAAGCAGGTCAAGCTTGACATTGCCGGGGGCTCGCTGGAGATGGACCGCGGAGTGCTGGATCGCATGGCGCCGGTGTTTGAGCATTTGCTGCGCAATGCGGTGGCCCACGGTATCGAGGCGCCGCCGGTGCGCGCCGCCGCCGGGAAGCCGGCGACGGGCAGCATTGCCATTGAGCTCCAGCAGCACGGCAATGACGTGAGCGTGGCGTTCAGCGACGACGGCGCGGGTCTGGATCTGGAGCGGATTCGTGAAAAAGCACGGGCCAGTGGCCAATGGGCCGCCTCTGAGCCGTTGCCGGACGCGGCGCTGACGGATCTGATTTTTACCCCCGGGTTTTCCACCGCTTCGCAAGTCACCGAGCTGGCTGGCCGCGGCATTGGCCTGGATGTCGTTCGCGCCGAAGTCAATGCGGCGGGCGGGCGCATTGAAACATCGACGCAGCGCGGACAGGGGACGACCTTCAAACTGGTGCTGCCGCTGACCACCGCTGTAACCCAGGTGGTCATGCTGCGCCTGGGAGACCTGGTGATCGGTGTGCCGGCGAATCTGGTCGAGATGGTGCGCCGGGTGCCTGCCGCCGACCTGGCGCAGGCGTACCGGGCCGACGTGTTCGAGTTCGGTGGCGAGCGCGTGCCGTTCTTTTGGGCGGGCGCCCTGCTGCAGGTGTCCGTCAACAGCAGTGAAACGGGGAGCAGGAATCTGGCCGTTGCCGTGTTTCGCAGCGCGGGGCAGCGCGTGGCCCTGCACGTGGACGAAGTGCTTGGCAACCAGGAGGTGGTGGTTAAAAACCTCGGGCCCCAGTTGTCCGGCCTTCCCGGCCTGGTCGGCATGTCGACGCTGGCCTCGGGTGCGGTGGTCCTGATCTACAACCCGGTGGCGCTGGCCCGTGTTTATGGCGAGCAGGCACGCCAGCTCACGCTGAATGCCGGGCGGACCGGGGATGCAGGGTCTTCCCTGCCGCCCACGTTGCAGCCGGCCCTGGCGGCGGGTGCCAGCCAGGCGCCTCTGGTGTTGGTGGTAGATGACTCGATCACGGTGCGCCGCGTCACCCAGCGCCTGCTCAAGCGCGAAGGGTTCCGGGTGGCACTGGCGGCCGACGGGCTACAGGCGCTGGAGCGTTTGCAGGAGGAAAAACCGGCCGTCGTGCTGTCTGATATCGAAATGCCACGCATGGACGGGTTCGATCTGGTCCGCAATATCCGGGGCGACGCCAAGTTGCGCGACCTCCCCATCATCATGATCACCTCGCGCATTGCCGAGAAACATCGCGAGCACGCGCGCGAGCTGGGGGTGGACCACTATCTGGGCAAGCCCTATTCGGAGGATGAGCTGATTGGCCTGGTGCGGCAGTACTGCGCTGCCGCTGTCGAGGCTGCAGAGCAGGCTTGACTCCCGTCGGTGTTACATCATTTGCTGCTGAATATGTAGCAAATGATGATTCTAAAGTGCCGGGACTGGCTTCTTGATTGCTGCATATCGCTGCAGGGTCAGCGCCCGTGCCACGTCATGCGCCACGATGGGCATCGGATAGTTCTGGCCCAGTGTCACGCCGGCCACCTGCAAGTCCAGCGGTTTTGCGGCCCACGGCGCGTGGATGGCTTCGTTGGACAGTTTTGCGAGTTGTGGCAAATAGCGGCGGATGAATTTTCCTTCACTGTCGAACTTTTCGCTCTGACTGACCGGGTTGAAAATTCTGAAGTACGGTTGGGCGTCGCAACCGCTGGAGCTGATCCATTGCCAGCCACCATTGTTGGCTGCCAGGTCAAAATCGTTCAGGTGTTGGGCAAAGTATTTTTCACCCCAGCGCCAGTTGATGCCGAGATCCTTGACCAGGAAGCTGCCCACTACCATGCGCAAACGGTTGTGCATATAACCTGTCTGGTTGATCTGGGCCATGGCGGCATCCACCAATGGGTACCCGGTTCGTCCCTCGCACCAGGCTTTGAAGAGTACTTCGGCGTGTGGACCCTGTTCCCATTGAATGGCGTCGTATTCGCGCTTGTAAGCGCCCTGGGCCACGTGCGGGAAATTGGCCAGAATCTGAAAATAGAAGTCACGCCATATCAGTTCACCCAGCCAGACGGCGGCGCCACGACTCCCCTGAATCTGCCGCTGCAAAGCGGTGGCGGCAAGCTGGCGAATGGACACAGTGCCAAAACGCAGGTGAACGCTGAGGTAGCTTGGCCCCTTGACGGCCGGAAAATCACGGGCTTCATGGTAGTTGTCCATGCGTTCAAAGAAGTCTTCGAACAGCTTGCGTGCGCCACGCGTTCCGGTGGGGATTTTGAGTTCACTCAGATTGGTCTCCCTGAATCCAATAGTTTTCAGCGACGGTACGGCTTGTTGCATGTCGACCGGTCGTGGCGCCAGGGCAGAAGCAAAAGGCGCCGAATTGTGGCTGCGCAAGTGATGGGGTGTGACGGTTGCCAGCCAGGTGTTCTTGTAGGGTGTGAAAACGCCATAGGGCGCGCCTGTTTTGGTCAGGATTTCCCGGGTTTCAAAGACCACATGATCTTTGCAGGTGTGCATCGCTATACCCACCTCCGCCAGGGCACCCAGCACCCGAGCGTCGCGTGCCAGCGCCTGCGGCTCGTAGTCATGCGCGGCAAAGACCGCCTGGACGTTCAGCGCTTTGGCCAGCGTCACAACCTCTTCGCTGGCTTGTCCCTGCCGCACGATCAGACCCGCGCCGGGCGTTCCACCAAGTTGACGAAGTTCCTCGTCGAGGTCAAGCAAGGATTCGCGGATGAATTCCACCCGGCGGTCAGCGCGGGCCAGCGGCTCCAGGATATCCCGGTCAAGGACAAAGACGCAATGGAGCTGTTGGCTGGCCTGCAACGCCATGCACAGCGCCGCGTTGTCATCCACCCGCAAGTCGCGGCGGAACCACATCAGACCTGTTTGAAATGGCTTGTTCATGATCACCGTTAAAATTCCCGCATGCCCGGAGATTTTGCCCTGACCAACCTGACCAATCATTTTCTGATCGCCATGCCGGGCTTGCAGGACGAGGTCTTCTCCCGCAGCGTGGTCTATGTGTGCGAGCACAATGAGCGCGGTGCGCTGGGGCTGGTGATCAACAAGCCTGGCGTCATGGACATGAAACGCCTGTTTGAAAAGGTCGAGTTGCCGTTGCGCCGCGACGACCTGTCTGGCGTGCCGGTGCTGATGGGCGGGCCGGTGCAGACGGAGCGGGGCTTTGTCTTGCACGAACCCCTGTATGCGGATGCTGAAAAACCGGCGGAATCCGTTTACGCCTCGACTCTGACGATTCCGGGCGGGCTGGAGATGACCACTTCCAAAGACGTGCTGGAAGCGCTGTCCACCGGGGCCGGGCCGCGCAAGGTGCTGGTGTCACTGGGTTACTCGGCCTGGGGCGAGGGGCAGCTCGAATCCGAACTGTCGGACAACAGCTGGTTGACCGTGGCCGCCAGTGCCAGTGTCATTTTTGACACACCCGTGGCGCAGCGGTATGACCAGGCCCTGTTGCTGCTGGGGCTGCAGGCGTGGATGCTGTCGCCCGATGCGGGTCACGCATGAGCGGCATGGCAAGCTCCAATCCCCTGGCTGTGCCTGCCGGACTGCAGACTTTTCTGGCGCTTGATTTCGGTCTCAAGCGCACCGGCTTCGCGGTGGGCAACCGTCTGCTGCGCACCGCCCAGCCACAAGGCACGATCACGGCGGAAGGTGATGCGCGTTTCGTCAAAATTGACCGGCACATCAAGGAATGGCAACCCGATGCACTGGTGGTGGGCGTGCCGTTTCACCCGGATGGGGCCACGCATGAGAACACCCTGCGTGCCCGGCGTTTTGCCCGGCAACTGCACGGCCGTTTCAAACTGCCGGTGTTTGAGGTCGATGAACGCTACACCACGACGGAGGCGCTGGCGCTGGGCGCCAAGGATGCGGACGCCGCCGCGGCCTGCATCATTCTGGAGCAGTTTTTGAGGAGTCTTCCATGAGCACATTGGCGCTGGATGCCGAGGCGCTTTACCTTGAGTTGCTGGCCGGTGTGCGCGCCCTGTTTCGCCCCGGCATGCGTTTGATCGGTGTGACCTCGGGCGGCGTCTGGCTGGCCGAGCGTCTGCAGCGCGACATGAACCTGGCGCAGCGCCCCGGCGTCATCTCCTCCAGCATGCACCGCGACGACTTCGCCCGCCGCGGCGTGACGGCCGGTGCGCAGACGCAGATCGACTTTGACGTGAACGACGCGCACATCATGTTGCTCGATGACGTGCTCTACACCGGGCGCACCATTCGTGCGGTGCTCAACGAACTGTTTGACTTTGGCCGGCCCGCCAGCGTGAAGCTCGCGGTACTGGTGGACCGTGGCGGGCGCGAACTGCCGGTTCAGGCTGACGTCTGCGCGACCCGCATCATCTTGCCCGCCGGCCAGTCCCTGGCACTGAGCCGCAGCGGCGCCGGGGTTTTCAGTTTCAACGTCGAGGTCCGTTAAGTCATGCTGTACCAGCGCAATCCACAGCTCAACAAACATGGTGAACTGATCCATCTGCTTTCCATCGAAGGCTTGCCCAAAAGCATCCTGACCCAGGTGCTGGACACGGCGGCGAACTTCGTCAGCGTCAGCGACCGCGAGGTTAAAAAAGTGCCGCTGCTGCGGGGCAAAAGCGTGTTCAACCTCTTTTTCGAGAACTCGACGCGCACCCGCACCACTTTCGAAATTGCCGCCACCCGGCTCAGTGCCGACGTCATCAACCTGGACATTGCCCGCTCCTCCGCCTCCAAAGGCGAATCGCTGCTCGACACCATTGCCAACCTGAGCGCCATGGCGGCCGACCTGTTCGTGGTGCGGCACGGCGAGTCGGGGGCGCCCTATCTCATCGCCCAGCACGTCGCCCCGCACGTGCACGTCATCAACGCCGGCGACGGACGGCACGCGCACCCGACGCAAGGCTTGCTGGACATGTACACCATCCGGCATTTCAAGAAGGATTTTTCCAATCTGACGGTGGCCATCGTCGGCGACGTGCTGCACTCGCGCGTGGCCCGCTCCGACATTCATGCCCTCACGACGCTCGGCTGCGCCGAGGTACGGGTGGTGGGGCCCAAAACACTGGTGCCGTCCGACATGGCGCCCATGGGGGTGCGCGTCTGCCACACGCTGGAGGAGGGCATCAGGGATTGCGACGTCATCATCATGCTGCGCCTGCAAAGCGAACGCATGAGCGGCGCGCTGCTGCCGTCGAGCCAGGAGTTTTTCAAGAGCTACGGCCTGACGCCGGAAAAGCTGCAGTTGGCCAAGCCGGATGCCATCGTGATGCACCCGGGGCCGATCAACCGCGGCGTGGAGATTGACTCCGCGGTCGTGGACGGCAAACAAAGCGTGATCCTGCCGCAGGTGACCTTTGGCATCGCGGTGCGCATGGCGGTGATGAGCATCGTGGCGGGGAACGAGGCCTGAAATGCAGACACAGACAAACATTCTGATCAGGGGCGGGCGGGTCATCGATCCGGCCAGCGGTTTCGATGAAATTGCGGACGTGGCCATCGCCGATGGTTCCGTGCTGGCCATCAAAGACATAGCGAGCGAATTCCGGCCGGTGCATACCATCGACGCCACCGGGTGCATCGTTGCGCCCGGTTTGATGGACCTGGCGGTGCGTTTGCGCGAACCCGGTCATGAACACGCCCACATGCTGGAGTCCGAGATGGCTGCCGCCGTGGCCGGTGGCGTGACCAGCCTGGTGTGCCCACCCGACACCGACCCCGTGCTGGATGAGCCGGGCCTGGTCGAAATGCTGCGTTTTCGTGCCGAAAAACTGGGCCAGTGCCGCGTGTACCCGCTGGGCGCCCTGACCCGCAACCTCGCCGGTGAAACCCTGACCGAGATGGTGGAGCTGACCGAGTCGGGCTGCATCGCTTTCAGTCAGGCCGAAGTGCCCCTGGCCAACACCCAGGTGATGCAGCGCGCGTTTCAGTACGCCAGCACCTTCGGCTATGCCGTCTGGCTGCGGCCGCAGGAATTTTTCCTGGGCAAAGGCGTGGCGGCCAGCGGCGCGCTGGCCACCCGCCTGGGTCTGGGCGGGGTGCCGGTGGCGGCGGAAACAATTGCCCTGCACACCATTTTCGAGTTGATGAAGGCCACCGGCGCACGGGTTCACCTGTGTCGCCTGAGCAGTGCCGCCGGCGTGGCCCTGGTGCGCCAGGCCAAGCTCGATGGCCTGAACGTCAGTTGCGACATCAGCATCAATTCACTGCACCTGACCGATGCCGACATCGGCTACTTCGACAGCCGCGCCAGGCTCAACCCGCCCTTGCGCCAGCAGCGCGACCGCGACGCCCTGCGCGCGGCGCTGGCCGATGGCACCATCGACGCGCTGGTATCCGACCACACGCCGGTGGACGAAGACGCCAAGGCCCTGCCGTTCGCCGAAAGCGAGGCCGGCGCCACGGGGGTGGAGCTGCTGCTGAGCCTGGCGCTCAAGTGGAGCCTGGACAGCGGCGTCAGTCTGGCGCGCGCGCTGCAGGCCGTCACCAGCGGCCCGGCCAGCGTGCTCGGCGCCTCGCTGGGCCGGCGACAAGGCCGTGTCGGCTGCCTGGTGGCCGGTGGGGTGGCCGATTTGTGCGTATTCGATCCGCAGGCTGCGTGGACGGTGGTGCCCGGTGCCCTGCGCAGCCAGGGCAAACACACGCCGTTCTCGGGCTATGAACTGCCGGGCCGCGTGCGCTGCACGGTCGTGGGCGGCCGGCTGGCATTTCAGACGTGATGAAGCGCCTGGGTATGCGCGTTCGCGCCAGCTGGAAATTCGCGCGGGTGCTGATGCACGTCGCGACCGGTTTTTGTACCGTGGTCTTCATCTTTCCCGCACTCTGCACCTCGAAAAAAGAAGAACGGATTCAGGCCTGGGCCCTCGCCCTGCTGGCGCGTTTCGCCATCCAGCTGGCGGTCGTCGGCGAGCCGCCTGCACGCGGCCCGGTGCTGTTGGCCGCCAATCACATTTCATGGCTCGACATTGTGGTGATGCATGCCGCGCGTCACTGCCGCTTTGTCTCCAAGGCCGACCTCAAGCGCTGGCCGCTGATCGGCACCCTGGCGGCCAGTGCCGGTACGCTGTTCATTGAGCGCGAGTCCCGCCGTTCGGCCATGCGCGTGGTGCATCACATGGCCGAACGCTTGCGGGCGGGCGACGTACTGGCCGTTTTCCCCGAAGGCACCACCAGCGACGGAGTGAACCTGTTGCCGTTTCACGCCAACCTGTTCCAGGCCGCCATCGCGGCCGATGCGCCGGTGCTGCCGGTGGCGCTGCAGTTTGAGGACATCGCAACAGGGGCGCGCAGCCTGGCGCCGTGCTACATCAACAACGACTCCCTGCTGGGTTCCATCTGGCGCACACTTGCCGCGCCGCCGCTGCGTGCGGTTCTGATATTTGGCGAGCCGCAGCCAGCCCTGGGGCGCGACCGCCGGGCCTGGGCGGCTGACCTGCGTTCGGCGGTTGAAGACCTGCGTGGCAAATCTGCCGCTGTTTGAGCGTCGCGGCCGCCGTCTAACACGCCTGGCCGACGCTGCGCTCACACGGCAGGCGGCACAACTTCCCGTTGCCGGGCGGGGCTTCGCGCTCGAAGGTCACCACGTGCTCCACCGCAGCGCGAATGCCGATCCACTCGCCGATTTTGTGGTTGTGATGACTCGGCACGTGTGCCATGACGGTGTCGCCGCTGGCCAGGCGCAGGGTGTATAAAAACTCCGAGCCGCGAAACGCCTTGCGAATGATTTGCGCCTTCACGGTGGCGTTGTCGTCATGCACGATGTCATCGGCACGCAGCAACACGTCACACGCTCCGCCCGTGAAAGCGCAGGGCAGCGGGCATTCGGCCACGTCGCTCAGATCGCCCAGGGGTGTTTGCACCACCACCTGCCGGTTGACCTGCCGGATCACGGCCGGGGCAAAGACACCGTGGCCAATGAACTCGGCCACAAAGCGGGTCGCCGGTCGGTGGTACAGCGTGTAGGCGTCATCCCACTGGTGGAGCTGGCCGGCCTGCATGACGCCGATGACGTCGCCGATGGCAAAGGCTTCGAGCTGGTCGTGGGTGACGAAAAGCGCCGTGGTCTGGGCCGCTTTGAGGATGGTGCGCACCTCGTGCGCCAGGCGTTCGCGCAAGTCCACGTCCAGATTGGAAAAGGGCTCATCCAGCAGCAGCAGCCGGGGCCTGGGTGCCAGCGCGCGCGCCAGGGCGACGCGCTGCTGCTGGCCGCCCGAGAGCTCATGCGCAAAGCGCCCCTCATGACCGGCCAGACCCACCAGTTCCAGCACCTCGGCTACGCGCCTTGCCCGCTCGGCGCGCGGCAGGTGGTCGATGCCAAAGCCAACGTTGCGTCCCACATTCAAATGGGGAAACAGGGCGTAATCCTGAAAGACCATGCCGACGTGGCGCGCCTCCGGTGCGACATTGAGCGTGGCACTGCTCACCACCTGGCCTGCCAGCGTGATGCTGCCCGCCGTGACCGGCTCCAGCCCGGCCACGGCCCGCAGCAAGGTGGTTTTGCCGCAGCCCGAGGGCCCGATCAGCACGCCGATGTCGCCCGCGTGCAGGCCGAACGACACGTCGCGCACGACCGGCTGGCCGCGGCCGGCGTAAGCAACACGGAGCTGTGAGATCTCTAAAAACATGGCGTTCATTGTAGATAATTACAATTCTCATTTGAAAGCCGAGCAATGCCCTCCACCCCCTCCCTCCGGCCTGGCCGCTTGCGCAGTCTGCGTCGGTTGCGCCAATTACTGCTGCTGACCCTGACCGTGGCGTTCATGCTGCCACTGGTCGCGGTGTTCGCGGCCTGGCTGCCGTGGGGTGAGTCGGGTGCCGCGGCCGCGCAGGTCCTGCGTGAGATGAGCAGCACCGTGTTGCCCGACTACCTCTGGACGACCGTGCGCCTGTGCGGACTGGTGGCCCTTGGCGTTGTGCTGATGGGCGTGCCGGCGGCCTGTGCCGTGACCATGTTTGAATTTCCGGGGCGCCGGGTCTTCGAGTGGGCCCTGTTGTTGCCCCTGGCCATGCCCGCCTACGTCGTGGCCTATGCCTATACCGACTTCCTTCAGTTCAGCGGCCCCTTTCAGAGCGCCGTGCGCGCGGCGCTGGGCGCTCAGGGGCGGGTGTTTCCCGAGGTCCGCAGCCTGGGCGGCGCCGCCTGGGTCTTTACTTTTTCGCTCTACCCTTACGTTTATCTGCTGGCGCGCACCGCGCTGGGCGAGCGTGCCACGCACCTGATGGAAGCTGCGCGCCTGCTGGGAGCGCCCCTGCACCGCCGCATTCTGGAAGTGGCGCTGCCTCTGGCCCGCCCCGCCGTGGCCGCCGGCATGGCGCTGGCGCTGATGGAAACACTGGCCGATTTTGGCGTGTCCAGCTACTTTGGCATCCAGACTTTTACCGCCGGCATTTACAAGGCCTGGTTGTCCATGGACAACCGGATCGCGGCCGCACAATTGGCCACCTTTTTGTTGCTGCTGGTGGCGCTGCTGTTGTTTCTGGAGCATCGCGCGCAGCAGCGCATGCGATTCTCGGTGGCCAAAGGGGGGCGCGCCGGGGCTCTGGATGCGCGGCCGGTGGTGCTGCGGGGCGCCGCCCGCTGGCTGGCCTGGGGCATGTGCGGCGGGCCGGTGCTGATCGGCTTTGTCTTGCCGGTGCTGTTCATGCTGCGGCCCCTGGTGGCGGACTGGTCGGTCCTGTCGTGGGGGCAGTTTCTGGGCTGGGCCCTGAACAGCCTGCGGCTGGGCGCCCTCAGCGCGGTGCTCGCCGTCGCGCTGGCCCTGCTGCTGGCCTTTGGCATGCGCCGCCGCCCGGACTTGCCCACCCGGCTGGCCGTGCAACTGGTCAGCCTGGGGTATGCCGTGCCCGGCGCGGTGATCGTCGTGGGTTTGCTGCTGCCGGTAGGCTGGCTGCAGACCATGGCGCCCGAAAGCCGCGTGGGCTTCGTTCTGACGGCCACCTCGTTCGGACTCATCTGGGCCTATCTGGTGCGCTTTTGCGCCGTGGCACTGCAGTCGGTGCAAAGCGGCTACGCCCGGATTCCCTTGAGCCTGGACGACTCGGCCCGCATGCTGGGCACCCGCGACATCGGTCTGCTGCGGCGCGTGCACTGGCCGCTGCTCAAACGTGCCACGGCGGCGGCGGCCCTGCTGGTGTTTGTGGACGTGATGAAAGAGCTGCCCGCCACCCTGGTGCTGCGCCCCTTCAACAGCGATACCCTGGCCGTGGTGGCCTACCAGCTGGCGCGCGACGAACGCCTGGGCGAGGCCGCGCTGCCCGCGCTCGCCCTGGTGCTGGTGGGGCTGATCCCGGTGATTCTGCTGAGCCGCACGTTGCGTTCATCACCCGCCTGAGCGGGCCGGCGCCCCTGCCTGTTTCAGCCGCAGGGAGTTCGCCGAGGAGGAATTTTTGAAAAAGTTGCATTTATTTCAAAAATAACCCTCAATAACCCCCTAAATCTGCCGTTATGAAAGTTACGTTAGCGGAGAAGTGCCTCAACCCTGACCTGTAGCCCGACGCAAAATGCAACTGCCACCCATTGATCGAACCCCCCATTCGCAGCCATCCGGCGCGGACGTGGCATCAATGGCGGCCGCCAGAGTCGTCCCTGTGGCGCCGGTCAACCCTTCCGTCAAGGTGCTCCCGGCGCCGGAGCCCGCGCCCAGCGTCATCAATCTGGTGAATCAGGCCAACAAGGCGAGCGTCGGGGAAGGGGTCTACACCAGCGTGTCCGATCCGGCCCGGCCCGGCTCCGAGGCGGCCACCGCCGCCAAGGACTGGACCATCCACCGGCCCGCGCCCGAGAAAGTGGAAGACCCGCCGCCCGTGCCGATCGCCCAACTCCTGATCGAACACATCAAGTCGCTGTGGGCGGCCAGTGCCAACGCCGTGCAGGTCCAGCAGGTCAAGAACCAACTGGAGACTTCGCAGCCCAATGCCAACGCAACACCGGGCGTGCGGGCCGCCGAGGCGCTTACTTACTCGCCCAGCAAGATCAACAAGACTCGAAACCTTTAGTTGCGCCCGTGCGCCCGCTGTGGGCGCGCACCGCCATCGCCTAACATCGGGGGCATGCACACGACAGCACTCGTTCTTTTTTCCGGTGGTCAGGATTCCACCACCTGCCTGGCCCAGGCCTTGTCGAAGTACCAGCGGGTCGAGACCATTGCCTTTGATTACCGGCAGCGCCATGCCGTCGAACTTGAGGCCCGACTCCACGTGCTCGCTGAAATCCGGCGCCAGTTTCCGCAGTGGGCGGGCAAACTGGGTGACGACCACCAACTGGACCTGGCGGTATTGGGCGCGGTGAGCGACACCTCGCTGACGCGTGACACGGCGTTCAGGATGGAACAAAACGGCCTGCCCAACACCTTTGTGCCGGGGCGCAACCTGCTGTTCCTGACGCTGGCCGCCGCCGTGGCCTACCGGCGCGACCTGCAGGTCATCGTCACCGGCGTCTGCGAAACCGATTTTTCCGGCTACCCCGATTG
>DIVK01000049.1:1462-2490 GCA_002422455.1 Rhodoferax sp. UBA6134 | reverse complement strand
GACCGCGAACACCGCCACGCCTGGGGCTATGGCTGCGGCGGCTGCCCGGCCTGCGAGTTGCGGGCGCGCGGCTACGAGCGTTTTTCCGCCAGTTTGTAGCGCGCCGGGGCGCCTGGCGGCTGCGCCTGCAGTTCCCAGCACCGGTTGTGAAAGGCCGCGACCGTGGGGCCATGTGAAATTGAAACCATCGCCCCATGTTTTGCCTTGACGAGGTCCAGCAGCCTTTGGTAAACGGAGCGTTCAGCGGCTTCGTCGAGCGCGCTGGTGGCTTCGTCGGCAAACACCCAGGCGGGTTGTTTCAGCAGCACGCGGGCAATCGCCAGCCGCTGCTGCTCGCCGCCGGACAGTTGCTGGCTCCAGGCCTCAAACCGGTCCAACTGGTCGCCCAGGTGCGGCAGCAGCGCGTCGGCGAGCGCCTGGCGCAGTTGCGTGTCCGTGTAGTTGGCCGGCACCTCGGGGTAGGCCAGCGCGTCGCGCAACGGCCCGTTGGGGAAGTAGGGCCGCTGCGGAATGAACATGGCGTCCGCCGGGCGGGCCAGTGTGCCGCTGGCAAAAGGCCAGATGCCGGCAAAGGCGCGAAACAGCGTGGACTTGCCGCTGCCGGACGGCCCCTGCAGCAGCACGCTGTCACCCGCAGCGGCGTGCAGGGCGGCGCCGGCCAGCAGCACCGCGCCATCGGGCAAGGCCACGCTCAGGTCGTGCGTCTCCAGGGCGGCAGAATCAGTCGCCGCCAGCGTGGCGCGGGCGGGGGCCAGGGCCGTAAAAGACGCTTCAAAACTGGTCAGGCGGTCGGTGGTGGCGCGCCAACTGGCCAGACTGCTGTAGTTGTCCACAAACCAGCTCAGCGCCCCCTGCACCTGACCAAAAGCGCTGGATATCTGCATCAGTTCACCGAGCTGGATGGCACCGCTGAAAAAGCGCGGCGCCGCCACCACAAACGGGAACACCACCGCCGCCTGGCCAAAAAAGCTGGTGAACCAGATCAGCCTTTTTTGCGCCCTGATCAATTGCAGGTAATTGCCCAGCAC
>DIVK01000049.1:0-1362 GCA_002422455.1 Rhodoferax sp. UBA6134 | reverse complement strand
GCCGTTGAAGGAAAACGCAAAGCCGCCCGACAGCCCCCACAGAATGCCGACAAAGCTGGCCAGCGTGACCACCGCATTGAGCAGACCCATGGTCAGCGACACCGTGTAGGTGGTGAACTGGTTGATGTCTTCCTGAATCCGCTGGTCCGGGTTGTCGGGGTGGCCGGCGTCGCCGTCGAGCTTGCTGTCGGCCTGCGGGGCGAAACGGTTCAGTTCCAGCCGGTAAAAAGCGTGCCCGGCCAGCCAGCGCTGCAGGTAGTGGCCGGTCATCCAGGCGCGCCAGCGCATCTCCAGCAACTGCGTCAGGTAGAACTTGTAGACTGCGATGACGATGAAGGCGAACGCCAGCCAGGCGAAGCGCCCCAGTTGGGCCCAGAACACGGCCGCATTTTTGTTTTGCAGCGCATCGTAAAAAAGCCTGTTCCAGTCGTTGAACAGCACCGCCATGTAGACCAGGGCGAGATTGAGGACGACGATGGCCCCCAGCAGGCCCCGCGCCTTCCATTTTTCTTCGGACTGGAAGTAAGGCCTGGTCAAGGCCCAGGCCTGGGTGGTGAAGCTTTTGAATGCCTTGAGTTTTTGGGGCAGATTCATAGGTGGATTTTCAGGTGCCCGCCATGACGGCGGCTCAGGCATTCGAGATGCCGCTCGCCACGTGGCCCGAGGGCACGTGGCGGGACGCCGAGTCGACGTGGCCGGTCTGGTCGTCGAAGAAAAAATCGGGTTCGAACTCGCGCAGGAATTCGCCCTTGGGCAGGCCGCCCAGGAACATGGCCTCGTCGACCTCGATGTTCCAGTCCATCAGCGTGCGAATGGCGCGCTCGTGCGCCGGGGCGCTGCGCGCCGTCACCAGCGCGGTGCGGATGCGCATGGTGGGCGTGCCTTCCTGCTGCAGCCGCTGCAGCGCGGCCAGCAGCGGCTTGAACGGCCCGGCCAGCAGCGGTTGCCCGGCCTTGTCTTTCTCATGCTGCTGAAAGGCGCTCAAACCGTGCGACTGGTACACCCGCTCGGCCTCGTCGCTGAACAACACCGCGTCGCCGTCAAACGCGATGCGCACCTCGTGCGGGTAGGCGTCGCCGGCGTGGGCCGACTGCGGGTACACCTGCGCGGCGGGCACCCCGGCGTCGAGCGCGGCGCGCACGTCGCTCAAATGGGTGCTCAAAAACAGGTTGGCGTGCAGCGGTTTGAGGTAGCGCCACGGTGGCTGCCCACGCGTGAAGCTGCCGCGCTCGATCGGCAAGCCGTAATGCTGGGCCGAACGGAACACCCGCATGCCCGACACCGGGTTGTTGCGCGACAGGATCACCACTTCCACCGGCTGACTGTTCACGCTGTGAGTAGCGTTAGCACCGTTCGGGCTGA
>DIVK01000107.1 GCA_002422455.1 Rhodoferax sp. UBA6134 | reverse complement strand
GCTCAGCGGCTGGGCCATCCCGACGGCCGGTGGCAAAAAAAACTCTGCTCAACGCCAAGAGCCTGCCCTCCCCACGCATTACAAGCCTCGCGCAAGCCCAGCGCACGCAGCGCCACGTCCCATCCTCGATCACGAGCTTGCGGCTGCGTATCGGCTCACTCCTGGCTCGCCGCCTGCCTCGATGTCCCTGCTGCCTTCGAGTTCGAAACGGGCCAATTAAATAACACAGTAAGACTAGAACGAGGTGGTCAGGGTCAGCCGTGCGTTGCGCGGCGCGCCCGGGCTGATGTTGTTGTTGCCGTCGGCGGTCGGAAAGTACTTCCTGTCAAACAGATTTTCGACGTTCAGCGCGAGCCGTGTCTTGCCGTCGCCGAATGCGTAGTAGAGGGCGCCATCGGCACGGGTGAAGGCTGGCAATATGACCTTGTTGTCGAGCGTGGCAAAGGATTCGCCCTGGTAGAGCACGCCCAGGCCGGCGCCCCAGCCGCTGCCAATGTCCAGGCGGTTCCAGACCGACAGCATGTTCTCGGGCACCAGTTGCAGCTTGGCGCCGGCGACCGCCCCGGACGTCGTCCGGGTGATGCGTCCGTCCAGGTGGGCAACCCCGGCGTAGACTTGCCAGCGGCGCGTGATTTCACCCTGCAGGCCGAGCTCGACGCCCTCGGTGCGCTGCTGCCCGGTCTTGATGAAGAAGCCCGGGTTCAACGGATCGGGCGAGCGTACGTCGTCCCGGTCGAGGCGGAACACGGCGGCCGACAATGCCAGCTTGGGCAGCAGATCCCAGCGTGCGCCGATTTCGTAGTTGTTCGCCGTTTCCGGCGCCAGCTCGGCCGTGTTGAGGGCCAGCCCCAGTTGTTCGCCGGACGGCAGGAATGAGCGGCTGAAGCTGGCGTAATAGCCGGCGCTGGCGGTCGGCGACCAGATCAGCCCCAGGCGCGGGCTCAGACCCTTGTCGGTGCGGGCCAAATCGGTTGGCGCCGTGGTCGTGCGGCGGTCGTCGAAGCTGGTCTTGAAATAGTCGTAGCGCAGGCCGGCGAGCACTTTCCATTCCTTGCTCAGTGCAATCTGGTCCTGCACATAAACGGCGACGACGTCGGTCTGGACATTGTTGTCCGCGTCGGTGCCGTTCGGGCGAAATGCGGTCGCAACGGCGAACGGCGCACTGGCCGACACGGTGGTCAGGGTTTGGTTGGCGAGCGGGCCGAAGAAGCCGGTGTTGCGCTTGTTGCTGCTGTCCTGATGGCCGAGTTCGAAGCCGGTGAGCAGCGTGTGTGCCAGACCGCCGGCCGTGAACCGGGTTGTCAGGTCGGTCTGATTGAAGAAATTGGTGCGGTCGTTGGCGTTGTTGTAGGCGGCCAGCTTCATGTTGCCGGCTGTATCGACCGAGCTGCTGTTGGCGTTGTCCGCATAGACATTCTGGTAGAACTTGTCGTAGTGCGTCACACGCAAGTTGTTTTTCAGCTGCACGTCGCCGAAATCATGTTCGAGGACGGCATAGGCGCTGTCCACCGTTGAGCGCGCTTGGCTCTGATCGACATTGCCAAAAAAAGTGCTGGAGTCGGTATCGAACGGACGGCCATTGCGCGCCGGGATGCCCCGGTCGGCCGTGCGTTCGTCTTTCAGGTGTTCGTAGCCCAGGGTCAGCGTGGTTTGCGCGCTCGGCGTCAGGGTCACTGTCGGATTGATGGCATAACGCTTCATATCGACGCCGCTGCGAAAGCTGTCGCCGCTTTCGGCCATGACGTTCAGGCGCCAGGCGGTCACATTGTTGAACTGGCCACCGACGTCGACGGTACCGCGCAACCGTTGATCGCTGCCCAGTGTTACCGCGGCCTTGCCCAAGGGCGCGAAGGTGGGCTTCTTCGTGACGCGGTTGACGACGCCGCCGGCGCCACCGCGACCGAACGCCATGCCGCCGGCGCCTTTCAGGACTTCGACGCGCTCCAGGTTGTAGAGGTCCCGGAACACCTGCGCGTCGTCGCGAACGCCGTCGACGTAAAAATCAGCCGAGGTGCTGATGCCACGCAAGATGACCTGATCGCGGTTGCCTTCCCCCTGATGGGCGGTGGCGCCGGGAACGTAGCGAATGACGTCGGCCAAGCTTTGCATCGCCTGATCTTTCATCAGCTCGGCCGGCACCACGCTGACCGAGGCCGGAACTTCCTTGAGTGGCGTGTCGGTTTTGGTGAAGGTGGCGGAGCGCGTGGCATGGTAGCCGCTCACCGGGCCGTCGGCACGTTCGGCTAATTCCTGCACCGTGACCGGCGCCAGCGTCTGCTCGGCGCCATGCGTGACGCTCATGGTTTCGAGTGTCGCCAGTATGGCGATGGCGAGCGGTTTCATTTTGATTCTGACTGACATGTTGGTTGCTTTGCTTTGAGTTGGGCGAGCCGGGAAAAAGTTCACGGTCCGTCAGTGATTGAAGGCGGTAAAGCACTTTCATTGCAAGTGTATAGCAAATGAGAATTATTATCATTAAGTTTATGAATTTATTTTCGCACCCGATTTTCATCCACCGGTCCGGCTCCAGCCTGAACGGGCCTGCGCATTTCCACGTCTGCCTGATTGATGGGGCGTTTGAGCAAGTGGCGAGTGAAGTGCAGTCGTCGTACGGGGCGCGCATTGTTTGCGCGAATCAGGATCAGCGGTTATGCCGGTGGCCATGCCCGTGTTACCGACTTCATCCGCGCCTGGCGAGCCAGCGCGGGTAAAGACGCAAAAGCTTTTGTTCCGCTGCAGCAGCATCCGTCAAGGCTGGTGTCGCGGCCTGTGAAGCGAGGCCGCCGGGAAGCCTGCTCAGGGGCAGGTCGCGGCTTCTCTCAAGCGCCGCGCAACTCAGCTTGTCGCACGGGCGTGGAGTTCGTGTCCTTTCAACGCCTGAAGGTGTTGCTCCTGGCCGGAGGGCGGCGGTTAAACTGCACATAGTCACAAAATCGTCAAACAATTGACTTGTTGCCTTGAGGAGTCCGCCATGTTCTTTGGCAAGCTGTTGCCACGCGATGGCAATTTTTTTGAGATGTTCAATCAGCATGCGGACCGCATTGTCGAGGCGGCCCATGCATTTTCCCAACTGGTTGCCAACTACAACGACGTGCAATTGCGTGAAAAGTACAACCAGGACGTGGATGATGCCGAGCGCGCGGCCGACCGTGTGACGCATGAAGTCAACAGGGCCCTGCACAAGACGTTCATCACGCCGATTGACCGGGAGCAGATTCACGGCCTGATCAATACCATGGATGACGTGGCGGATTTGATCCAGGATTCGGCCGAGACCATGGCGCTCTACGATGTCCGCCACATGACGGATGAGATCACGCGTTTGACCGATCTGAGCGTGAGGTGCTGCGAACGTGTGCGCGATGCGGTAAAGCTGCTTGACAAGATTGCCGACCATGGCACCGCCGAGGCGGCGCTCAAAACCTGCGAAGAGATCGACAAGCTCGAGAGCGATGCCGACCGCGTGATGCGCAGTGCCATGAGCAAGCTGTTTCGCGAAGAGCCTGACGTGCGGGAAGTCATCAAGCTCAAGGCGATTTATGAGCTGCTTGAAACCATTACTGACAAGTGCGAGGACGTGGCCAATCTGATCGAGGGCATCATCCTCGAAAACTCCTGACCTGCGGCGGAACTTGCACCATGGAAACCGTACAAACGGCCTTGTGGGTGGTGATTTTGTTGGTGGTGCTGGTCATCCTGTTCGATTTCATGAACGGCTTTCATGACGCGGCCAACTCGATTGCCACCGTGGTGTCGACCGGCGTACTCAAGCCGGGGCAGGCGGTGCTTTTTGCGGCCTTCTTCAATGTGGTCGCCATTTTCATTTTTCACCTGAGCGTGGCGGTCACCGTGGGCAAGGGCATCGTGCAGCCTGGTGTGGTGGACACCCACGTGGTGTTTGGCGCGCTGCTGGGCGCCATCAGCTGGAATCTCATTACCTGGTACTACGGCATTCCCGGCAGTTCGTCGCATGCCTTGATCGGCGGAATTGTGGGCGCGGCGATCGCCAAGACCGGGGTCGGCGCGTTGGTGTCGGCCGGCATTTTCAAAACCGTGACCTTCATTTTCGTGTCACCCTTGCTGGGCTTTGTGCTCGGCTCGCTGATGATGGTCATCGTGGCCTGGATTTTCCGGCGCAGTCGACCGTCCCGGGTGGACACGTGGTTTCGTCGTCTGCAGCTGGTCTCGGTGGGCGCCTACAGCCTGGGGCACGGCGGCAATGATGCGCAAAAAACCATCGGCATCATCTGGATGTTGTTGATCGCCACCGGCTACACCGCCGCCACTGACACGGCGCCGCCGACCTGGACCATTGTCAGCTGCTATATGGCCATTGGTGCGGGCACCCTGTTTGGTGGCTGGCGCAGCGTCAGGACCATGGGGCAAAAGATTACCAAGCTCAAACCGGTGGGTGGTTTTTGCGCCGAAACCGGCGGTGCGATCACGCTGTTTCTGGCCACTGCGCTGGGCATTCCCGTGTCAACCACCCACACCATCACGGGCGCCGTTGTCGGTGTCGGTTCGGTAAAACGCGCCAGCGCCGTACGTTGGGGTGTGGCCGGTAACATTGTTTGGGCCTGGATATTCACGATTCCGGCCAGTGCGCTTGTTGCCGCGATGGCCTACTGGGCCAGCTTGCTGATTTTCTGATGCGGTAAAACGACAAGCTTGTACGCTTGTTCGATGGGGGCGGGCGGATTTCATTGGGAAATCTTGCGCGCTTCTTCGATCTGGTATTCGAAGTAACGCTGGAAGCTGAACGCAATACTGCTCATCAGTACCGTGGTGCCAACCAGCAGGGCCAATGCAATCGAGCCGATGGTGAACCAGTTGGTCTGGCCGGGTGCGGCATCCAGCGGCGCTGACGGGTTGAAGCGGGCATTCCATTTTTCGGGCGTCATCAAGCCGTAGATGATGGCGGTCAGGGCGCAGCCGGCCATGGTAAAACCCAGCAGCGGAATCAGGACCCAGCTCCATGGATCATCCACACCGTTTTGTTGCACCCGTTCAATGCCGTACAGGCCCAGCGCAGTGGGCAGCGGCAGCAGCCAGCCGAGCAGGTCACCCGCACCCCGCAAATAAAAGCGATGCAAGCCCAAAGGGCCGCCTATGAAAGTCAGCCAGGTGGCGACAGTTTTATTTTTCATGGAGGCCAATTATCGCCGCGGGCTGCATGTTGTCGCATGGCTGCAGGCGGTTGGCATACCTCCGGCAAGGTTGGAATGAATTATGGGCATAAAAACAGAAAACGTTATAATTCAGAGCTGTCCAGTGTGTCGCTGACCGGGTGGTCATGTCGCGTGTCTCAAGCGCTGGATTAAATGCTGAATCAAATGGTGGAGATAGAACTCCGCCACCCAAAGGATCAATCATGGTCGTCATCCGACTCGCCCGTGGTGGTGCAAAAGCACGCCCGTTTTTCAATATTGTCGTTGCTGACAAGCGGACCCGCCGTGACGGCCGTTTTATCGAGCGCATTGGTTTTTACAATCCGATTGCGACTGCCAACGAAGAGGGCATCCGCATTGCACAGGATCGCTTGACCTACTGGAAAAGTGTCGGTGCCCAGGCCTCTCCCACCGTGGAACGCCTGATTAATCAGGCCGCCAAAAAGGCGGCCTGAGGCTTGGTGACTCCCATGCTTGCCGTTTCGCGTGCTGCGTTGCCCGGCGGCGCTTGACTTGTGATGCTGCCCGGCCTCGAAGCCGCCGACTTGCCGGCGGATGCCATTGAAGTTGGGCGCATTCTTGATGCCTGGGGCATCAAAGGCTGGTTCAAAGTCCTGCCTTACAGCGCCGATCCCGAGGCGCTTTTTTCTTCCAAGCGCTGGTTTCTCATGCCGTCTGAAAAAGGCGCAAAAACCTTTTCCGGCGTTGTGAAACTGGCGATCGTGGAGGCCAAGCTCCATTCCAATTCGGTTGTCGCTTCCGCGCGTGACGTTGATGATCGCACTGCGGCCGAGGCCTTGCGTGGGGCACGCATTTTTGTGTCCCGATCCAGTTTTCCAACGGCTGAAAAAGACGAGTACTACTGGGTTGACCTGATTGGTTTGAATGTGGTCAACCGCGAGGGTGTGATGATGGGAACAGTCAGGGAATTGCTCTCGACCGGGGCGCAGACCGTGCTGGTGATGGACTATGAACAGGATGGCAAGACGCAGGAGCGAATGATTCCTTTTGTGTCGGTTTATGTGGACGGGGTTGACTTGCCGGGTCGGCGTATCCTGGTGGACTGGCAAGCCGACTTTTGAGCCTTGCCCCATGCGGTTCGACGTCGTTACGCTTTTTCCTGAGATGTTTGCACCGCTGTTGACCAGCGGCATCACGCGGCGCGCGTTTGAAACGGGCCAGGTTGACGTCCGCCTGGTCAATCCGCGCGATTTTTCTTCCGGGAACTACAAGCGGGTGGACGATCGTCCTTTCGGTGGCGGTCCCGGCATGGTCATGATGGCCGAACCCCTGGATCAATGCCTGAAAAACATCCAGGCGCAGCGAGCTGACGCGGTGCCCGTGGTGCTTTTTTCGCCGTTGGGCAAGGCGCTCAACCATGCCATGGTGGCGCGCTGGGCCGACAGTCAGGGGGCTGTCCTGATTTGTGGCCGTTACGAGGGGCTTGATCAGCGCTTTATCGATGAACACGTGACCGAGCAGATCAGCCTTGGAGATTTTGTGCTGTCGGGTGGTGAAATCGCCGCCATGGCCTTGTTGGACGCGGTGGCTCGTCTGCAGCCTGGGGTGCTGAACACGGTGGGCAGTCACCAGCAGGACAGTTTCAATCCCGCACTGGATGGGTTGCTGGATTGTCCGCACTACACCCGCCCCGAGTGCTGGGCGGACAGGGTGGTGCCAGAGGTATTGCTGTCAGGTCATCATGCCCGGATTGAGCGCTGGCGGCGCGAGCAACGGCTGGCCATCACAGCGCAATGGCGACCTGAACTGATAGCGCAGGCCCGCCAGGCGGGGTATTTGAGCGCTGCCGACGAAGCCTTTCTCGTCAGGCATGTTCGTTGATCGGCGGGCGGCGTCAAGTGTGAAGCGCGCTCAGGGTATAATGATGAGCTTACCGATCCTCTGGTTGGCCGCTCCCTTGTTTGCATTGGAGCTTTTGTGTCAATCCCGACGCAGGCGCGACCAAGATCATCTGAGGACATCATGAATCTGATCCAAATCCTTGAGCAGGAAGAAATTGCTCGCCTTGGGAAAATCATCCCTGAATTCGCTCCCGGTGACACGGTTGTCGTCAGCGTTAACGTGGTTGAAGGCACTCGCAAACGTGTGCAGGCTTATGAGGGTGTTGTGATTGCCAAGCGTAATCGCGGTCTCAACAGCGGCTTTACTGTTCGCAAGATATCCAGTGGTGAGGGTGTCGAGCGCACGTTTCAGACCTATAGCCCGCTGATTGCCGGGATCGAGGTCAAGCGCCGTGGTGACGTTCGCCGTGCCAAGCTGTACTATCTGCGCGACCGCAGTGGCAAGTCGGCCCGGATCAAGGAAAAGCTGCCGGCCAGGAAAGTTAAAACTGCCGCTGTGTAAAGCGCATTGTGTTGTAAAAAAGCCGCTCCAGCATCTGTTGGTGGCGGCTTTTTTTTGTTTCCGGCGACAGCCCTTTTGTCATGACATCGAAAGCCTCCGCCCCCTCGTTGCCGCCTCTGTCCAGGCGGTCAAATTTTGATCCGCGTCAAGTTCCGGTGCTGGGTGTCGATTCCCATTTGATGGCGGTGCCTGCGGCATCATTGCAGCCGGCGGCTTTGCGACAACGCTTTGCGACACCTCCGGTGTGGCTGCCCGAGGTGCTGGCGGAGCCAAGATTGCTGGATCGGATGCCGATGCATGCTTCGGTGTTGTTGCCGATAGTCATGCGTGAACGCCCGACCGTCTTGCTGACCGAGCGCACGATGCACCTGTCCACCCATTCCGGACAAATTGCCTTTCCTGGTGGCAAGGTTGACGAAGCTGACGTCGATTCCGCTGCCACCGCCCTGCGCGAGGCGCAGGAAGAGGTGGGGCTGGAGTCTGATTTTGTGCAGGTTCTGGGTATGCTGCCGCACTACGAGACGGTGTCGTCCTTCATCATCACACCAGTGGTGGCCCTGGTACAGCCGGGCTTTACGCTGACCCCCAACGCCCATGAAGTGGCCGATGTTTTTGAAGTGCCACTTGAATTTCTGATGAATCCGGCACACCATCAGCGGCACGTGATGGAGTGGGAAGGGGTTCGGCGCGAATGGTTCTCCATGCCGTACCAGGATCGCATGGCGCAGCGCTTTATCTGGGGTGCCACGGCGGGCATTTTGCGCAACTTCTATCGGCTGCTGTCGGCCTGACGCGCGGTGCCGCTATGATGGCCGCATGAGCTTGATCTCGGTTCTTTTTGCCCTGTTGCTGGAGCAGGCGCGTCCGTTGGGTAAGGGTAACCCGGTGCATGCCAGCCTGCGTGCCTGGGTGCGCTGGAGTACCCGTAATTTTGATGCCGGCAAGTTGTTTCATGGCTGGTTGGCCTGGGGCTTTGCGGTGGGGGGCCCCTCCCTGGCTGCACTGGTCATTTATTGGGTGCTTGATGCTGTGGCAGGCTGGCCGGCGGCCATGATTTGGAGCATGGCGGTGCTCTACGCCACGCTCGGGTTTCGGCAGTTCAGCTTTCACTTTACCCAGATTCGAGATGCTCTGGCGGATGGAGATGAGGACCGGGCTCGCGACTTGCTGGCGCAATGGCAGCAGATCGACGCCAGCGAGCTGCCGCGTAGCGAAATTGTGCGGCACGTGATTGAGCATTCGGTGCTGGCGGCCCATCGCCACGTGTTTGGTGTGCTGGCCTGGTACTCGGTACTGGCAGCTTTCGGCTTTGGTCCGGCCGGGGCGGTGCTGTACCGTCTGGGCGAGTTTGTCACGCGCTACTGGCAGTACAAGAGCAAAACGCAGCATCAGCCGGTCAGCGAGGCTCTGCAACAGGCGGCCAGTGACGCCTGGGTTGCCATCGACTGGCTGCCTGCCCGCATCACTGCGATCAGCTTTGCGGTGGTGGGCAGTTTTGAGGAAGCGATTGATGGCTGGCGTAACCATGAGCCGCGTTTTGAGGGCGACAACGATGGCGTCATTCTGGCTGCGACAGCGGGTGCCGTGAATATCAGCTTGGGAAGCCCGGGCGGTGGGACGCTTGTTCCGGTGGATGGTGCGTTGAAAATGCTGCAGGAGCCCACGGACCGGCCCGGTGAGCCGACGCTCAGACAGCCGCCGGAGCCGGAACACCTGGCGGTCATTGTTGGTCTGGTCTGGCGTACCGTGGTGATGTGGATGGTCTTGCTCGCGCTTTTGACCCTGGCACGTTTATTGGGCTAGTGCCTTGACGCATCAGCGTCGGCGCGCCGGCACAATGCGACGAACTGATGCAGGCCTTGGTTTAGTACTTTCTGGACTGGCTTAGTTCATTGTATAAATCGCTGTAAATTTTATAGCGATTTGCGCTGATCCCATCAGGGCTTCCATCGGGTTTGACGGCTGCCATCACGCCGCAGCCCGGTTCATGCAGGTGGCTGCAGTTGTAGAACTTGCAGTGGGCCACGTGAGGTTTAAGGTCCGGCATGTAGGCGGCCAGCTGTGCCGGATCGATGTGGTTCAGGCCGAATTCCTGGAAGCCCGGCGAGTCAATCAGCGCCGTGGTTTTGTCTGCATCCACCCAGTACCAGGTGGTGCTGGTGGTGGTGTGCTTGCCCGAGTTGAGGGCTTGCGAAATTTCACCGGTTTGCGCCAGCGCGCCGGGCGCCAGCAGGTTGATCAGGGTGCTCTTGCCGGCACCGGACGGCCCCAGTACCAGCGTTGTCTTGCCGTGCAGCAGCTTCAGTAGTTCCGCGCGATCCACGTCTCCCGATTGCTTGAGCGACAAAGGAAGCACGCCGTAATGCATCTGCCGATAGGGCCGCAGCCACTCCCAGGCGCGGGCGAAGGGCTCGACCAGATCACTTTTGTTGAGTGCGATGATGGGCGTGATGTGTTCGGCTTCCGCCGCAATCAGGGCCCGCGAGAGCTGGCTGCTGGAGAATTCGGGCTCCGCCGCGATCAAAATCAGGATCTGGTCCAGATTGGCTGCGAATGACTTGGTGCGAATTTCGTCCTGGCGGTAAAACACATTGCGGCGTGTGTCGATCTTCTCGATGGTGCCTTCGTCGCGCGATGCCTGCCATAGCACCCGGTCACCCACCAGTCCCTGGCTTTTTTTGCCGCGCGAGTGGCAGATCAGGCGCCGGCCGTCGGGCGTTTCCACCAGAAAGTGGCGACCATAGTTGGCAACAATCAGGCCCCGGTCGAGTTTGGCTTGCTGCATCAAATATCTGTTGTGAGCCGGATGCTCATGTCAGCAGGGCATCCACCTGCGCGGCGCAATCAAAGTCGGTCTTTGAAATGCCGTTCACGTCATGGGTGTTGAAGCGCACCACGCAACGCCTGAACTGTACCGACAAGTCCGGGTGGTGATTCTGCGCATGCGCGATGAAAGCCACCGCATTCACGAATGCAATGGTCTCGTAGTAATCGGCAAACGTGAAGGCTTTTTCGATCGTGACCGCTGTACCATCGCCAGCCAGTGTCCACCCGTCCAGTCGGGCCAGGCTTGCCACAACTTCTGTCGCCGTCAGTGCCCGGCGGGCTGGTTCTTCTCGTTGCTTCAGCATGGCGAACGTGTTGACCGGGACGTCTTCTGTATTCAGGCGGCCATCCGCGCCAGGCGTTCGGATGCCGGCGGATGCGAGTAGTAGAACTTTACGTACACCGGATCGGGTGTCAGCGTCGATGCGTTGTCCTCATACAGTTTGAGCAGCGCGCTGGCCAAGTCCGGGCCGCTGGTGTGGGCCATGGCATAGGCGTCGGCTTCAAATTCGTGTTTGCGCGAGAGCTGGGCAAAAAATGGGGTAATGAGGAAGCTGAAAACCGGCACGACGAGCATGAACAGCAGGAGTGCCAGTGCATCATTGGGAGCGCCCAGGTTGGGTTGCACTCCCAGTCCGATGTAAAACCATGCTTGCGTGGCCAGCCAGCCCAGCAGGGCAAAGCCCACCAGGCTCAAGGCAAACATGGACACGATGCGCTTGAGAACGTGTTTGTGTTTGAAGTGCCCCAACTCGTGCGCCAGCACGGCTTCGACCTCGCCCGCTGACAGTTTGGTCAGCAGGGTGTCATAAAACACCACACGTTTGGCGGCGCCCAGGCCGGTGAAGTAGGCATTGGCGTGGGCGCTGCGTTTGCTGCCGTCCATCACAAACAGCCCCTTGGCGGCAAAGCCGCAGCGTTGCATCAGCGCCGTGACGCGGGCCTTGAGGGCCAGGTCTTCCAGGGGTGCGAACTTGTTGAACAGCGGCGCGATAAAGGTCGGGTAGATCAGCAGCAGCAGCAAATTCAAACCCATCCAGACGCCCCAGGCCCACAGCCACCACCAACTGCCGGCCGCACCCATCATCCACAACATCAGCGCCGCAATCGGCAGACCAATGAGCGCACCAATCAGCGTTGACTTGAGCACGTCCAGCAGCCAGAGCTTGAGCGTCATTTTGTTGAAGCCGAAGCGTTCCTCGATCACGAAAGTCCGGTACAGGGTCACGGGCAGGTCGATCAGACCGCTGATCAGCACAAAAGCGGCGAGCAGAGCTAACTGCTGTGTCATGCCCGCGCCCAGCCAGCCGAGCAGCGCCTGGTTGAGACTGGAGAGCCCCCCCAGCAAGGTCCAGCCGACCAGAACGCTGGCACCCAGGGCCAGCTCCAGCAAACCGAAATTCGCTTTGGCGACGGTGTAGTCGGCCGCTTTTTGATGGGCCGCCAGTGTGATGGTGTGCGAGAAGATGGCGGGCACTTCGCTACGGTGTTGCGCGACATGCCGGATCTGCCGCGAGTCGAGCCAGAACTTCAGCATCAGACCGGCGAGCAGCATCAGTGAAAAAGCAGAGGTCAGCAGCAATGAAAGGGGGATAGGGGGAGTCGAATCAGCCATAGCGCCCGAGTTTAGGCCATCGGCGACAATTCGGCGCATGGACCCCATGAACACCCCACCGGCAGGCCCGACGCTTGCCAAATCAGGCAACAATCTCGTTTGGCTCGACTGCGAAATGACGGGCCTGGACCCGGAGCTTGAGCGGATTATTGAAATCGCCGTCATCGTCACCGGCCCCGGGCTTGAGTGCCGCACCGAAGGCCCCGTGCTGGTCATTCACCAAAGCACTGCGCTGCTCGACAAGATGGATGCCTGGAACAAGGGCACCCATGGCAAAAGCGGCTTGATCGACAAGGTCAAGGTATCCACCGTGTGCGAGGCCGATGCCGAAGCGCAGCTGATTGAATTTCTGAGCCGCTACGTGCCCAAGAACAGCTCGCCCATGTGCGGCAACAGCATTGGGCAGGACCGGCGCTTTCTGGCGAAGTACATGCCCCGGCTGGAGGCTTTTTTCCACTATCGAAACCTGGACGTAAGCACACTCAAGGAGCTGTCCAAACGCTGGCGGCCCGAGGTGTACAACGCATTCAAAAAGCAGCAGCGCCACACCGCCCTGGCCGATGCGCACGAGTCAATTGACGAGCTGGAACACTACCGTCAACACTTTCTCAAGCTGGGGTAGATTAGGGCAATGCTGAATAAGTCCGTTCGCGTTGAGCTTGTCGAAACGCAGTCTTTGCAAATCAACAACTTGCAGAAGCCTTCGACAGGCTCAGGCCGAACGGAGAGACTTGTTCAGCAAAGCCTTAGGTAGAAACCCGAATTCATGCCATAATCCTCGACTGCGCTGCAAACAGCAGTGCATATTTTGTACATCTCCCTTCATTCACTGGGTCCAAAGCCGATTCGCATCAGCGATGTTTGCTTGAGAAGGGCCCCCAGCGCTGATTGAACTCTTCACGAGTCAGAGCCGGTTTCGTTTGATGGTTGATGTTTTTTAACCATTGACGGAGCCGTCGCATTTTTTGCGGCGCTCGCGTGTGAGTAAATTCATGACTGACGCTATTCAAGCGGCAGGCGAATCATCGCTTGTCGAAAATTTTTCCAATGACATCGCCTCGATGACGCACAACGTCGCCCCGGCAGTCGAAGACGCTCCAGCGGTTGAAGCTGTTGCTGATGTTCCCAACGGTTTTGTAACCCTGGGTCTGGCCCCCGAACTGGTGCAGGCTGTGAAGGACCTGGGTTTCACCCAGCCAACCACGGTGCAGCTGAAGGCCATTCCGATTGCCATGCAAGGCCATGATGCCGCCGATGGTGCCGCCTGCTTTACCGACCTGATGGTGTCCAGCCAAACCGGCAGTGGCAAAACAGCCGCGTTCCTGTTGCCCATGCTGCACACCCTGCTGACGCAAATGGCACAAGCCGAAGCCAAGGAAAAGGCTGATTTTGAGCAGGCGCTGACCGCCGCTGCCGCCAGCGGCGAAGCACCGCCCAAACGCGCCAAGCGCAAGGACCCCACCAATCCCCGTCATTTCTCGCCGGCCGTACCGGGCGCCCTGATTGTTTGCCCGACGCGTGAACTGGCCCAGCAAGTCGCGCACGACGCCATTGATCTGGTGAAGCATTGCCGTGGCCTGCGCGTTGCCAACATCGTCGGTGGCATGCCTTACCAGTTGCAGATTGCCAAGCTGCAAAATGCCAACCTGGTGGTGGCAACCCCTGGCCGTTTGCTGGACCTGCAACGTTCCATGCAAATCAAGCTGGACCAGGTGCAATTTCTGGTGGTGGACGAAGCCGACCGCATGCTTGACCTTGGTTTCTCCGATGACCTGGCCGAGATCAATCAGCTGACCATTCAGCGCAAGCAGACCATGATGTTCAGTGCCACGTTTGCGCCGCGCATCCAGCAACTGGCATCGCGCGTCATGCGTGACCCGCAAAAGCTGCAAATTGATTCACCGCAGGAAAAGCACGCCAACATCAGCCAGAAGCTGTTCTGGGCAGACAACGCGCAGCACAAACGTAAACTGCTTGACCACTGGCTGCGCGACACCACCATCAATCAGGCCATTGTTTTTGCCAGCACCCAGATCGAATGTGATGGCCTGGCCAACGACCTGCAGCAAGAAGGCTTCTCCGCCGTCGCGTTGCACGGGGCCCTGAGCCAGGGTCTGCGCAACCGCCGTCTGATGGCGTTGCGCCAGGGGCAGGTGCAGATTCTGGTGGCGACCGACGTGGCCGCGCGCGGCATTGACGTGCCCACCGTCACTCACGTGTTCAATTTCGGTTTGCCGATGAAGGCCGAAGATTACACGCATCGCATTGGCCGTACCGGTCGCGCCGGGCGTGACGGTATCGCAGTGACCTTTGCCGAGTTCCGTGATCGTCGCAAGATCATGGACATCGAGTTCCACAGTCACCAGCAGTTCAAGGCCGAGACCGTTCCCGGCATGGAGCCGCAGCAGCGCTTCCCGGACTCGCGCCCGAACAATTTCGGTAGCCGTGACAGTCGTGGAGGGGCGCATCACCCGCGGGGTGGCAATTTTGACGGCGGCCGCGCCGGTGGTTTTGGTGCGAACCGGGGTGGTTTTGCCGACAAAAATTCGCCCGCACGCGAAGGCTTCAGCTACGAGCGCAAGGGCGGATTCAACGACCGCTTTGCCGGTGCCCGTCACGAAGGTGCTGCGCCACGTGGAGATTTTGCTGCACCGCGCGGTGATTTTGGAGCGCGCAAGCCGGCATTTGGCAAACCGATGGGTGTGAAGCCCGGCAACGGTGGCAAGGTGTTCGTGCCCCGTGATGCTCAAAAACGTCCAGCCAGGCCAGCGCGCTGACCAAACCTGATAAATGAAAGCCCGCAAGTTCTGCAGCTTGCGGGTTTTTTTGACGTGCCCGCCTGCGGGCGCACATTGCACGAAAATTCTACTCGTGCCGCAAGGCCTCGATCGGGTCCAGGCGGGCGGCCCGGCGGGCCGGGAAATAGCCAAACAGCACGCCGATGCCGGCCGAGAACAGGAACGACAGCAGGTTCACCCCCGGATTGAACAGATAAGGCACGTCCATCAGTCGGGATAAACCCACTGAGGCGCCGGTGGCCAGCACGATGCCGATGACGCCGCCCAGCGATGCCAGCACCACGGCCTCGATCAGGAACTGCAGCAGCACCTCGCGCTCCAGTGCGCCAATTGCCAGCCGCAGCCCGATTTCGCGCGTGCGCTCGGTCACGCTCACCAGCATGATGTTCATGATGCCGATGCCGCCCACCAGCAGGCTCACCGCCGCCACCGCGCCCAGCAGCATGGTCATCACCTTGGTCGTGCCCGACAGGGTGTCGGCCAGTTGCTTGGTGTCGAGCACGTTGAAGTTGTCTTCGTCGGTGCTGGCCAGCTTGCGGCGCTCGCGCAGCAGCTGGGTCAGGCTGGCCTTGACGCGATCCGGGTCACTGCCGTCCATCATGGACACCAGAACGGTGTTGACGCGGGTGTTGCCGGTGATGCGGCGCTGCAGCGTCTTGATCGGCATCAGCACCAGATCGTCCTGGTCGTTGCCGAAGGCGCCCTGGCCCTTGGAGACCAGCACGCCCACCACCTCGCAGGAAATTTGTTTTACCCGCAGTTGCGAACCCAGGACGTCGCGCGCGCCGTAAAGCTCGCGCCGCACGGTCTCGCCGATCAGGCACACGGCCGCGCCGGCGCGCAGTTCGTCGTCGGAAAACTCGCGGCCTTGCCCCAGCTTCCAGTTGCCGGTGACCAGCCAGGCATTGGTGCTGCCGATGATGCTGCTGGTCCAGTTGCGGCCATTGGCCACCACGGTGCTGCCGGTGCGCGCCTCGGGCGCCACGGCGGCGATGCCGCCAATCTGGGTGGCGATGGCCTCGGCGTCCACCTCCTTGAACGAGGGGGCGCCCGCGCCGCCACCGCCGGGGCCCATCATGCGCTGGCCGGGGCGCACCTGCAGCAGGTTGGTGCCCAGGCCTGAAATCTGGTTTTGCACGGCCAGGGTGGCGCCGTTGCCCAACGTCACCATGGTGATGACGGCACCCACGCCGATCACGATGCCCAGGATGGTCAGGAAAGAGCGCAGCAAGTTGCGCCGGATGGAGCGCAGCGCCAGCAGCAGGGTATTGAGCAGCATCAGTGGACCTCTGTACCTGGTGCGGTCAGGGGCGCGGCAACCGTCGGCGTTTCATGCAGGCCAGCCGGGTGCGGGTTGAGCATGTCGTTGGCGACCACGCCATCGACAAAATGCACGATGCGTTTGGCGTAGGCCGCCATGTCGGCTTCGTGGGTGACCATCAGTACGGTGATGCCGTGCTCCACGTTGAGGCGCCACAGCAGTTCCATGATCTCGCGGCTGCGCTGGGTGTCCAGATTGCCGGTGGGCTCATCGGCGAGCAGCACGGCCGGCTCGGTGACGATGGCGCGCGCGATTGCCACGCGCTGCTGCTGCCCGCCGGAAAGTTCGGCCGGCGTGTGGTGTTCCCAGCCGGCCAGCCCGACCGATGCCAGTGCCTTGGCCGCCGCCGCATGGCGCGCCGCCGCCGATTCGCCGCGGTACAGCAAGGGAAGCTCCACGTTTTCCTGGGCCGAGGTGCGCGCCAGCAGGTTGAAGCCCTGGAACACAAAACCGAAGAAGCGCCGGCGCAGGCGCGCGCGCTGGTCACGCGTGAGTGACTCCACGTGCATGCCCTGAAAAAGGTAGGCGCCCGAGGTCGGCGTGTCCAGGCAGCCCAGCATGTTCATGGCGGTGGACTTGCCCGAGCCACTCGGGCCCATGATGGCCACGAAGTCGCCGGGCCGGACGTCCAGATCGACACCCTTGAGCGCCTGCAGGGCGGTAGCCCCCTCGCCATAAACCTTGGTCACGCCGCGCAGGCGGATCAGGGGCTCACTCACGGCGCCGCTCCGGGGGCGCGCTGGTCGGTGATCACGGCCATGCCTTCTTTCAGGTCGGGGCTGCTGACCTCGGTCATGCGGCCGTCGCTGATGCCGGTCTTGACCACCATGGGTACCGCCTGCCCGTCCTTCAGCAGCCATATTTGTCGTGCTGCGGTGCTGGTGCCGTCGGTGCTGCTGGTCTTGCGCGCGCCCGTGCGCGGCATGCGGGGCAGCAGCTTGGACATGATGCTGCCGCTGGATGTCGCCGCCGCAGTATCGCCGCCGGCCTGGGTGGGCGTGAAGCGCAGCGCGGTGTTGGGCACCAGCAGAACGCCGGTGCGCTCGGTGGCGGTGATGGTGGCCGCCGCCGTCATGCCGGGGCGCAGACTCAGGTCGCCGTTGTCCACGTTCAGATAGGTGGTGTAGGTGATCACGTTGTCGGTCTTGGTGGAGCCATAGGCCACGCGCGTGATTTTGGCCGGGTAGCGGCGTGCGGGGTAGGCGCTGACGGTAAAGCTGGCCTTCTGCCCGACCTGCACGGAGCCCACATCGGCTTCGTCCACACTCACTTCCAGGCGCAGATGCTTCAAGTCTTCGGCAATGGAAAACAGTGTCACCGCCTGCAACGAGGCCGCCACCGCGTTGCCGGGGTCGACTGTGCGCGTCAGCACGACGCCGTCGAGGGGCGAGCGGATGGAGGCCTTGGACAGGTTGGTCTCGTCGGTGGACAGGGCGGCCCGGGCGGAGTCCACATTGGCGCGCGCGCTGTCCTCGTTGGCCACGGCGCGGTCCAGAGAAGCCCGCGCGCTGTCGAGCTCGGTCGCCGAGGGCACCTTGCCACCTGACAGGCGCGCCACTTCCTCAAACCGGGCGAGGCTGGCCCGGGTCTCCTTCAGCGTGGCCGTGCCCTGCGCCAGTTGCGCCTGCGCCGCCACCAGCGCCGCGCGCGAACGCCGCACCTGATCGGCCAGCTTGGCTGTGTCCAGCGCCACCAGTACCTGGCCTTTTTTCACGCGGTCGTTCACATCCACGAAAACCTGCTTGACCGTGCCCGACAGCTCGCTGCCGATGTTGACCGCGCGCGTGGGCTGCAGGGTGCCGTTGGCCAGGACGTTGAGCGTGAGCCTGCCGCGGTTGACCGGCTCGCTCACGTAGCTGGGAGCGATGCTGCTGGTCCTGCGCGCCTGCCAGAGGTACAGGCCGCCGACCAGTACGGCGCCGATGGCAACGGCGACCCAGAGGACGGGATGCCGCCACCAGCGGCGCGGCGGCTCGTCACCCAGCAGGGCTTGCAGGTCAGTGTCGAAGAAGCTGGCGGCGGCGCCTGGCGTGGTGGACGTGTTCGGGGCAGTGTTCATGGGCATGTCGGTCAAATCGGGAGAGGGGGCCGCCTGCGCTTCAGGGCGCGGCGGGATCGGCAGCCGGGGTCCAGCCCCCGCCCAGCGCCTTGTACAGGCGCACATGGTCTGCGCTCAGGCTGGCGCGGGTGCTCGCCACGCTGTCCTGGGTGGACAACAGGGTGCGCTGCGTCTCCAGCACCGAGCGAAAGTCGATCAAGCCGCTGGCGTAGCGCTGGCGCGCCAGCAGGTCGGCGTTGCCAGCGGCGTCGGCCGCGACCCCCAGCCAGGCCAGCCGCGCGCGGTCGCCCTGCAGGGCCACCAGTGCGTCCTCCACGTCCTTCAGGGCCGTGAGCACCGTGGCCTGGTAACTCATGCGGGTCTGTTCCAGCGCGGCTTCCTGGGCGCGTACCTGCGCCCGGGCCGCGCCACCGTCAAAAAGAGGCACGGAAACACTGGCCAGCAGGGCGTTCGCCACCGTGCCGCTGGTGCTGAGCGCGCCCAGCGTCAGGGCGCTCAGGCCCACTGACCCGCTGATCTGGAAGCCCGGATAGCGCGCTGCGTCAGCCTGCGCCACGCGCGCCAGCGCGGCGCTGATGCGGTGCTCCGCCGCGCGCACGTCGGGGCGCTGGCGCAGGGTTTCGGCTGGAATGCGCAGTGCCAGGTCGCCAGGCGCCTGGGGCAGGGACGGCGCGGCGGCCAGCGTGGCCTGCAGTGCGCCGGGGGCCTGGCCGGTCAGCACCGCCAGACTGTGCTGCGCCTGTGCCATGCTGCTTTCCAGCGCGGGAATCTGCGCGCTGGTTTGTGCGCTGGCCGCCCGTGCCTGCTCCAGGTCGAGCGCCGACGCCAGGCCGGCTTGCACGCGCCAGTCGGTAATCTGCTGCGTTTCGGTCTGGCTCGCCAGATTGTTGCGGGCAAGGGCCAAGCGTGCCTGCAGCCCGCGCAGTTCGATGTAGGTCAGGGCCACCTCGGCGGCAATCGAAACCTGCACTGCGGCGAGATTGGTCTCGGCGGCACTGGCATCGGCTTCGGTGGCGCTCAGGGCGTTGCGCATGCTGCCAAACACGTCGGGCTCCCAGCTGGCATCAAAACCGGCCCGCCAGTTGTTGCTGGCCTCGTTGCCGCCTGATGTGCTGCGCTGGGCCGAGGCCGAGGTGTTGACGACAGGGACCAGGTTCGCCGATTTGGCATCGCGCAAGGCGCGCGATTGCAGCAGTGCCGCCTGCGCCGAACGCACTGTGGTGTTGGCCTGCAGCGCCTGCGTCACCAGGGTGCTCAGCAACGGATCGTTGAACCGCTGCCACCACTGGGCCAGTGGACTCGCGGTTGCCGTATTGGCCGTGGCGGCGCCGCCGGGTAACGCGGCGGCGGACCAAGCCGCGGGAATTGCGAGGGCCGGCCCCTGCGGCGCACCGGGTGACCAGGCCGAGCAGCCGCCCAGAACGAGCGCGAACGCCACGGTCAAGGGCTGAATGCGGAGCGAGCTCTTGGTTGACCACGACGATTCAGGTTTTTGTGGGAGCATCAATTTTTTGGGCAAAGCGCGGTTGATCCAGTCATTGTGCCGGAGTCAGACGGGGTTGAGGTATCCCTCTGTGAAGACTTGTAAAGCTGCTGTCGGGTGACACGGCGACCCGGCAGCAGCTTCATTCTGATACCCAGGTAAAGCGGGCCTGCCGCACGTCGTCAACCATCACCTTTTCGTCAAACATGGCTGCGGGGCGTACCCAAAGCGCCTGTTCGCCGTACAGGGCGCGGTACAGTGTCATCGGCTCCAGCGTTTCGCTGTGGCGCACCGTGGCAATGACTTCGTAGTCGCGGCCCTTGTAGTGGCGGTATCGGCCCTTGCGGGTCTCGGTCAGAGGGGGCGGTATTTCGTCAGTCATGGGACAATCACAGGCTATGCATCCTAAAGCCCTGCTCGACGTCTGTTCCGAACTCGTTCGCCTCTCCCTCAAATTTGATCACCCCACCGACGCAATCGTGTCGAAGTTCTTTCGCGACAACCGGGGACTCGGACCGCGCGAGCGTGCCACTTTGTCCGGGACGGTTTACACCGTGCTGCGTAAAAAACTGCTGTTTGATCATTTTGCCCCTTCCGGCAGCGGCCCCAAAGAGCGGCGTCTGGCGATTCTGGGATTTTACGGTCCCGGTGATTTTTTGCGCAGCGCCTTGACCGAGCAGGAAAAGAACTGGCTCGACCAGTGCGAAAAGGTCAATGTGGCCGACCTGATGGAGCGCCACCGTCACAACCTGCCCGACTGGCTGGTGCAGCCGCTCAAAGACCAGTTGGGGGCGGATTTCTGGCCGCTGGCGGAGAGCCTCAACCAGGGCGCCGGGCTGGACTTGCGCGTCAATGCGCTCAACGCCAAGCGTGCGGACGTGCAAAAAGAGCTGGCCCAGGCCGGCATCAAGGCGCTGCCTACACCTTATTCGCCCTGGGGTCTGCGCATTGCCGGCAAGCCGACACTGAACAAGCTGGACGTGTTTACCCGCGGCGCGTTTGAGGTGCAGGATGAAGGCTCGCAACTGCTGGCCATGCTGCTCGACGCCAGGCGCGGCGAGATGGTGGTCGATTTTTGTGCCGGGGCGGGTGGCAAGACGCTGGCCATTGGTGCTGCCATGCGCAGCACCGGGCGTTTGTACGCCTTTGATACCTCGGCCCATCGGCTGGATGCGCTCAAGCCGCGTCTGGCCCGCAGCGGTTTGTCCAACGTGCATCCGGCGGCCATCGCGCACGAGCGTGACGAGCGCATCAAGCGCCTGTCCGGCAAGATCGACCGGGTGTTGGTGGATGCACCCTGTTCGGGGCTGGGCACGCTGCGGCGCAACCCTGACCTCAAGTGGCGGCAAACGCCGCAGTTGGTGCAGGAGATGGCCGGCAAGCAGGCGGCCATCCTGCAAGGTGCGGCGCGGCTGCTCAAGCCCGGTGGTCGGCTGGTGTATGCAACCTGCAGTCTGCTGGTCCAGGAAAACGAGGCCATCGCGCAGGCCTTTACCGACGCGAACAAGGAATTTACCCCGCTCGATGCGGGTGCGATCCTGTCGGGTTTGAAGGTTGAAGGTGCCGCCAGCTTGTGCAGCGGTGGTGACGATGGGCAGCGTTACCTGCGCTTGTGGCCGCAGCGCCACCAGACCGATGGATTTTTCGCGGCGGTTTGGCAGAAAAGCTGAAGATTCAACGGGTGTCAACGGACCTGCCGCTTCGGATGGCGTGTGTGGGCTGACGCACGTTTTTTGACCTGAAAGTTTAGAATGGCCGGTTAGCAGGTTTGGCAGGGGTCACGCTTGATTTTTATCACAATGTCGTTGAGAGATTTTTACTGAATATGTTGTTATCTGATTGGACTGCATGGAATGCAGTGGTGGACTGGCTGGCGCATGGGTTTTGGAATTTGACAGGGTGGCAGATCGTGTTGTTCACGCTGGCGGTGACCCATGTCACCATGATCAGTGTGACGGTGTATCTGCACCGGCATCAGGCGCACCGGGCTCTGGACCTGCATCCGATTGCCTCGCATTTTTTCCGTTTCTGGCTCTGGTTGACCACCGGTCAGGTCACCAAGGAGTGGGCCGCCATCCACCGCAAGCACCACGCCAAGTGCGAGCAGGCGGAAGACCCGCACAGCCCGCATGTGCATGGCATCAGGACCGTGTTGTTGCAGGGTGCCGAGTTGTACCGTGCCGAGTCCAAAAACATGGAAACCATGGCCCGTTTTGGCCACGGCACACCGGCTGACTGGCTGGAGCGCAACCTGTATACCCGCTTTTCCTGGCAGGGCATTGTCTTGATGCTGATTATTGATCTGGCTTTGTTTGGCGCGGCCGGCCTGTCGGTGTGGGCCGTGCAAATGGCGTGGACCCCCATCATGGCGGCCGGCATCATCAATGGCGCGGCGCACTACTGGGGTTATCGCAATTTCGAGGCGCCGGATGCCAGCACCAATATTTTGCCCTGGGGCATCCTCATTGCCGGTGAGGAACTGCACAATAACCATCACACCTATCCCACGTCCGCCAAACTGTCGGTCAAACCGTACGAGTTTGACATTGGCTGGATGTACATCAGCCTGATGCAGGGGGTGGGTCTGGCCACGGTCAAAAAGACACCGCCCAAACTGGCCTTTGGTGACGTGCGACCGGTCGCCGATGAGAAAACGCTGGAAGCGCTGATTTCCAACCGCTATGAAATCATGGCTGGCTATGCCAAGGACATGCGCAGCGCCTTCAAGGATGAACTCCATGCCTTGAAGGCCCGCAGCGCGGACGCGGCCGTCATCCAGGCTGCCCAGCGCTGGCTGCATCGTGACGCTGATAAGGTGCCGGCTGCCGCCGTGCCCCACCTGGCCCTGGCCCGGGCGGCCTCGCCGGTACTGGATAAAATGGTGGTCATGCGCGAGGAGTTGCGTCAGTTGTGGCTGCACCGTTCACATACCCGTGAGCAGATGGCCGTTGACCTGCAGGCCTGGTGCCATCGCGCGGAGGCCAGTGGTATTGCGGTCCTGCAGAATTTTTCGATGAGGCTGCGGGCGGCGCGGGTCTGAAGCGCGTGGCGCTGGAGTGTCACGCTGCGCTCGCAATGACGAATCAAGGCTCGCTGATCAGGTCCGTTCGCGCTGAGCTTGTCGAAACGCCCAGCCCGAACGGGGCAACTTGTTCGACATAGCCCCTTTGGCAAGCACCCGTAAAAAAGCCCGCATGAAGCGGGCTTTTTTTCAGGAGCAAGCCGAATTACTTCAGCTTCATTTCCTTGTAGTCCACATGCTTGCGAGCTTTGGGATCAAATTTCTTGATCAACATCTTCTCGGGCATGGTTTTCTTGTTTTTGTCGGTCGTGTAGAAGTGACCGGTGCCAGCTGTGGATTCCAGCTTGATTTTTTCGCGTCCGCCTTTGGTTGCCATGATATGTCCTTTAATGTCTAGTCAGTTGAGGACAGAGCTTGCAGGCCTATGGCCCGCTGCGGTCTGTCCCGCAATATCTCAGGCCTGGCCACGTGCGCGCAGGTCGGCGAGCACAGAATCAATGCCGTTTTTGTCGATCAAACGCAGACCTGCGTTGGAAATCCGCAGTCGAATCCAGCGGTTTTCGGTCTCGACCCAGAAACGGCGGTATTGCAGGTTCGGCAGGAACCGGCGCTTGGTTTTGTTGTTGGCGTGGGAAACATTGTTCCCGACCATGGGGCCTTTGCCCGTGACTTCACATACGCGTGCCATAAGGACACTCCGATACTTTTTAACGGCCGTTACTGGCGATCAAATCCGTTTTTGCAAACAAACCCGATCTCGCTTCAGCCTCACCTCGCCAAGTAAAAAGGGTGGCGGTAACCCGACTGCTGCATTGCAGGCCCTCTCGGGCCGAATTCAGCAAAGCTTTGGATTATAGCGGGCTTTCGGCAGCAGCCGGACGGAGGCTCGTCTCCAGCCGCTACCCGGGTGCTCACTCCTGCTCAAGAAAACGCTGCGCGTCCAGTGCTGCCATGCAGCCGGTGCCGGCGCTGGTGATGGCCTGGCGGTAGACATGGTCCTGCACGTCGCCGGCGGCAAAAATGCCTGGTACGCTGGTCTGGGTGGCGAAACCCTTGAGCCCGCCCTGGGTGACAATGTAGCCGCCCGCAAGCTCCAGTTGACCCTGGAAAAGGTCGGTGTTGGGCGCGTGACCAATGGCAATGAAGCAGCCTTTGAGTGTCAAGTCTTCGGTGCCGCCTGTACTGACATTTTTCAGGCGCACGCCGGTGACGCCGCTCTGATCGCCCAGCACCTCGTCCAGGGTGAAAAAAGTCTTGAGTTCAATCTTGCCCGCCGCCACTTTTTCCATCAGTTTGTCGATCAGGATGGGCTCGGCCTTGAATTTGTCACGCCGGTGAATCAGGTACACCTTGCTGGCAATGTTGGACAGGTACAGGGCTTCTTCTACGGCGGTGTTGCCGCCACCGACCACGCAACAGACTTCGTCGCGGTAGAAAAAACCGTCGCAGGTGGCGCAGCCTGACACACCGCGGCCCATGAAGGCGGTCTCGGACGGCAGCCCTAGGTATTTGGCTGATGCGCCGGTGGCGATGATGAGCGAGTCGCAGGTGTATTCGCCGCTGTCCGCCTTGAGGGTGAATGGACGCTTGCCGAAGTCAACGGCATTGACGTGGTCGAATACGATCTCGGTTTTGAAGCGTTCCGCGTGCTCCTGAAAGCGCTGCATCAGTTCCGGTCCCTGCACGCCATGCACGTCAGCCGGCCAGTTGTCCACTTCGGTGGTCGTCATCAATTGCCCCCCCTGTGCCATGCCGGTAATCAGCAAAGGCTGAAGGTTGGCGCGCGCCGCATAAATGGCGGCCGTGTAGCCTGCCGGCCCGGAGCCCAGAATCAAAACCCGTGCATGTTTTGTGTTTGACATTGTGAAAATCCTTCGAGAAAAATCGGACGTGCCGTGTACTATTCGGAATAGTATGACTTATTTGCTCAATACCCTGAATTCATCCCGCGTTACGACCACGCCTGTCCGTTCTGGCTGGGGACGTTTTGCCGACGAACTGGGGTTGCTGGCCGGCCTGGTGTTGTTGACGGTCTGGTTGCTCGCTCTTGTGAGTTACTCAACGCAGGATCCAGCCTGGTCGACCTCGGGTGGCGGGGCACCGGTGCTCAACCGGGTGGGGCGGCTGGGTGCCTGGCTGGCCGATGGCAGTTATTTTTTGCTGGGGTTTTCTGTCTGGTGGTGTGTCGCGGCCGGCGTGCGTGTCTGGCTGTCCGCTCTGGCTCGCTGGCTGCGGGGGCGTGAGCTGCTGACGCCACGGGGCGAGCCGCCTGCCTCGCTGACCTCCCGATTCACGTCCGGACGTGTGGCTTTCTGGGCCGGCTTGGCCTTGTTGCTGTACGCCAGTACCACCTTGGAATGGTCGCGCATGTACAGCCTGGAGACTCGTTTGCCCGGACACGGCGGTGGCATTCTGGGCTACGTGGTGGGGCCCTTGAGCGTTCAGTGGCTGGGTTTTGCCGGTTCGGGCCTGGTGGCCATCGCCCTGGGCGTGGTGGGGGTGGCCCTGGTGTTCCGTTTTTCCTGGGCGCAGGTGGCGGAACGCCTGGGCGCCTGGCTTTGTTTTCAGGTTGAATCCCGGCGCGAGAAGCGTGAGGTGGCGCAGGACATCGCGCTGGGTCAGCAGGCGGCACGGGAGCGTGAAGAAGTGGTGATTGAGGAGCGTCAGGACGTCGCCGGGCACCACCCCCTGCCCGTCATAATTGAGCCGGTTCTGGTGGACGCGCCCAGGAGTGAACGGGTGGCCAAAGAACGGCAAAAGCCCTTGTTCAAGGACATGCCCGACAGCAAGCTGCCGCAGGTCGACTTGCTCGACGGCGCGCTGACGCGGCAGGAAACCGTGGCACCCGAGACGCTGGAGATGACCAGCCGCATGATCGAGAAAAAGCTCAAGGACTTTGGCGTTGAGGTACGGGTGGTGCTGGCCCAGCCCGGGCCGGTGATCACGCGCTATGAGATCGAACCTGCCACCGGCGTCAAGGGCTCGCAGATCGTGGGCCTGGCCAAGGATCTGGCGCGCTCCCTGAGCCTGGTGTCGATCCGCGTGGTGGAGACGATTCCGGGCAAGAACTACATGGCGCTGGAGTTGCCCAACGCCAAGCGCCAATCCATCAAGTTGTCCGAGATTTTGGGCTCGCAAATCTACAACGAGGCCAAGTCCTTGCTGACCATGGGTCTGGGCAAGGACATCGTGGGCAACCCGGTGGTGGCCGACTTGGCCAAGATGCCGCACGTGCTGGTGGCGGGTACCACTGGTTCGGGCAAGTCGGTTGGCATCAACGCCATGATCCTCTCGCTGCTCTACAAGGCCGAGGCGCGCGACGTGCGCCTGCTGATGATCGACCCCAAGATGCTGGAAATGTCGGTCTATGAGGGCATCCCGCATTTGCTGGCGCCGGTGGTCACCGACATGCGGCAGGCCGCGCACGGTCTGACCTGGTGCGTGGCCGAGATGGAGCGCCGCTACAAACTTATGAGCAAGATGGGCGTGCGTAATCTGGCCGGTTACAACGCCAAGATCGATGAGGCACGCGCGCGCGGCGAGTTTGTCTACAACCCCTTCAGTCTGACGCCTGAGTCTCCGGAGCCGCTGGACGATCTGCCGCACATCGTGGTGGTGATCGACGAGCTGGCCGACCTGATGATGGTGGTGGGCAAGAAGATCGANNACCGGCCTGATCAAGGCCAACATTCCGACCCGTATCGCCTTTCAGGTCAGCAGCAAGATCGACAGCCGCACCATTCTGGATCAGATGGGCGCCGAGGCCCTGCTGGGTATGGGCGACATGCTCTACATGCCCAGCGGCACCGGCCTGCCGATCCGTGTGCATGGCGCTTTTGTCAGCGATGAAGAAGTCCATCGGGTAGTGAGTTACCTGAAGTCTCTGGGCGAGCCCAATTACATCGAGGGCGTGCTGGAGGGGGGTGCCGATGACAGTGTGGCTGACTTGACGGGTGAGGGCAGTGGCGAGAAAGACCCGATGTACGATCAGGCCGTCGAGGTTGTTTTGAAAAACCGCAGGGCCAGTATCTCGCTGGTGCAGCGTCACCTCAAGATCGGCTACAACCGCGCCGCGCGGCTGGTGGAGGACATGGAGAAGGCTGGCTTAGTCAGCTCCATGAGCAGCAGTGGCCAGCGTGACATCCTGGTGCCTGCACGGGCGGAGTGATTGTATGAAGCAGGTCTTTGCTATTTTTCTGGTCGCTTTCTTTGTTCTGCCGGTCCAGGCGGATGGGCTGGAAAGTCTGGAAATTTTCGTCAGAACCGTCAGCAGTGGCCGTGCCGATTTCATCCAGGTCGTCACCTCGCCGGAACGGGAGGGTCAAGGCCTGCGCAGAAAAACCTCCAGCGGTACGTTTGAATTTTTCCGCCCCAATCGCTTCAGATTCGTCTACAAAAAGCCGTTTGCGCAAAGCATCGTGGCCGATGGTCAGACCTTGTGGTTGTACGACGTGGACCTCGGTCAAGTGAGCGCCCGCCAGCAGTCGCAGGTGATGGGCGCCACTCCTGCGGCCCTGATCGCTACGGCGCCTGACCTGCGGGCCGTGCGAGCCGAGTTCAGTTTGAGTGCCGCACCGGACGAGGATGGCTTGCAATGGGTGCTGGCTACGCCGAAGTCAAAAGACGGTCAATTGCAGGCCGTGCGTGCCGGATTTCGTGCGGGTGAGAAGACCGCCGAGCTCTCGGCACTGGAAATCCTTGACAGCTTTGGCCAGCGTTCGTTGCTTCGGTTCAGTAATATCGAGGTCAATCCACGCTTGCCCATCGATACATTTCAGTTCAAAATTCCCGCCGGGGCGGATGTGATTCGCCAGTAGGACCGTGGCCAGGCCCGATTCCCGGGCGGGTAATTTTTTCGTGTTGCGCTGGACCTTCGGTCAGTTGCAATCCACTCGCAATGTGCAGGGTCTGGGTCGGGAAAGCGAACTGGATGGAGCGCTCGGTGAATTCGCGAACCAGTTGCAGGTTGATATCCTGCTGGACGTCCATGTAAACATTGTAGTCCGGCTTGAGCACGTAATAGACGGCCTCAAAGTCGAGCGAAAAGGCCCCGAAACCCTTGAAGTGAGCGCGATCGAAACGTGCGTTTTCCTGTGCGTCAATCGCCTGCCGGATCAGGGCGGGAATGTTTTCGAGCTGCTGCGCTGGCGTATCGTAAGTGACGCCGATGGCGAAGACGGCGCGACGCTCCTGCATGCGCTTGTAATTGCGGATGCGGCTCTTGAGCAGGTCATTGTTGGAGAAGATGATTTGCTCGCCACTCAGACTGCGGATGCGTGTGGTTTTGAGACCGACGTGCTCAATGCTGCCCATGAGGTCGTCCACGATGATGAAGTCGCCAATGACGAAGGGCTTGTCGATGGCGATTGACAGCGAGGCGAACAGGTCGCCGAGGATGTTTTGCACGGCCAGCGCCACTGCAATGCCCCCGATACCCAGACTGGCAACCAGGGCCGTGACGTTCAGCCCCATGTTGTCGAGGATGAGCAGGGCAACCAGTGTCCACAGGGCCACACGCCCCAGGAACGACAGCAGTGAAAGTGTCATCGCACGTGCACCGGCGTCGGCATCGCCGCCTTTCGCGAACTTGTGAGTCAGCCAAAAGACGAGGCCGCGATTGGCCCATAAGCCGGACTGCAGGATGAGTAGGCCAATGAATATTCGGTCAACGAGTTTTTCGGTTGCTGCGGGCAGTGTCAGAAAGTGCGTTGCGACATAGAGACCGACGGCCACCGCGAGCAAAATGCGCGTGGCCGACAAGACGTCAACAAGGAAGTCGTCAATGATCGTGTCAGTGGTTCTGGAGATGCGTTCCAGGCGATGCAGTACCAGACGCCGCAGCGTATGGAGCGTGAGCGTGAAAACGGCGGCTGCGAGCAAGGCGAAGGCCCAGTCCTGGGTGCTGTTGTTGTCGATAAGCTGGCGAAACATGGTGATCCGTTGGTCGTGCTGGGTCGGCCAAAAAAAGAGGGCTCGCGCGGTGCGGCCGTGGCCACAGGCTTGGTTGCCGAGACGAAGGGCGCCAGATCCCCCGAGCTGGCCTTTTCAAAAGACGCATGATTTTATTCAAAAAACATTTGCATAAATAATATTCGTGCGGCTTTGTGGAAAGCTGCCAGCCGCTAAGCTAAGTTGTGGGAGATGTAGGCTGCACGTGCGCAACGTGATATCAGGTCGGCGGGGGTGCGTTGAGTCTGATGCCTCCACTTTGGAGCCGGTTCTCCAGCTTGCCAGCATAGGCGTTTCAATTCCACGTCCAGGAAGCTGTTTGGCACAAGGCTCGGCCGATTCACCGGATTGTCACAATGTCATTCATATTTCCCCTGGTAGGAAATTGCAGGGACCGTTGCGATTGCCCGATGCAAATTCGAAATCGAATGGTTTTGTCGGGGCGATAGATCACGCTGGATACTCTGCGAAAATACCAGTCTCCCTTCTCGGAAGGGGCTATTCGGAGCAGCATTTTTTAAAAACGGCAAATGCAAAGTCATGCTGTCAAGTCCGAGCTGGAAGGCTCCCGTCCTGTGATACCTCGTGCCCCAATCGCAGATGCCCCACTGGCCGAGCGCTTGCGGCCCAGGCGGCTGGGCGAAGTCATCGGCCAGCAGCAGCTGCTGGGCGAGGGCATGGCGCTGCGCATGGCGTTTGAATCCGGTCAGCCGCACAGTTGCATTCTCTGGGGGCCGCCGGGCACCGGCAAGACCACGATTGCCCGGTTGATGGCAGCGGCGTTTGACGCGCAGTTCATCACCATCAGCGCGGTGCTCGGCGGTGTCAAGGACATTCGCGAGGCGGTGGAGCAGGCGCAGGTGGCGTTGGGGCAGGGCCGACGCACGATTGTGTTTGTGGACGAGGTGCACCGCTTCAACAAGAGTCAGCAGGATGCTTTTTTGCCGCACGTGGAGAGCGGTCTGTTCACCTTCATCGGCGCCACCACCGAAAACCCCTCGTTCGAAGTCGTCGGCGCGCTGCTGTCGCGCGCCCAGGTCTACGTGCTGAAGTCGCT
>DIVK01000039.1:11482-12582 GCA_002422455.1 Rhodoferax sp. UBA6134 | reverse complement strand
TGTACGACAGCAGCACCAGCACGCGCTGCGCCAGGCGGCTGTACAGGTTGAGCAGCATCGCCTGCGCCAGTGAGGTGCGGACCGCCACGCCGCCGCGCTGGCGGGTCACGCAGCCGGGCGGCAAACCGGTGATGCGCAGCACCTCGGGCGCCAGATAGTCTTCCACGCCGGCGGCACAGGGCAGAAACAGTTGTAATTGGTTCAAGGAAATGTCCTGTCAGGTAGTCTGTCATTGCGAGCGAAGCGTGGCAATCCCTGCACCCTGGATTGCCACGCTTCGCTCGCAATGACGAAAATTAATTTTCAGCTCGCTACAGCGCCTTCCTCAGCGAGGCGGGGGCAATGCGCAGCCCTTCCCGGTATTTGGCCACCGTGCGGCGGGCGCATTCGATGCCTTGCTCCTTGAGCATTTCGGACAGCTGGTTGTCGCTGAGCGGTTTGTCGGCGCTCTCGGCGCTGATGAATTGCTTGATCAGCGCCCGCACTGCGGTGCTGGAGGCATTGCCGCCCGACTCGGTGCCCAGGCCGGAGCCAAAGAAATACTTGAGCTCGAACGTGCCAAACGGCGTGGCCATGTACTTGGCGGTGGTCACGCGGCTGATGGTGGACTCGTGCAGACCGAGCTCGTCGGCGATCTCGCGCAGCACCAGCGGGCGCATNNCGCTGCTGGATGTTCTTGATGAACCAACGCGCCTCCTGCAGCCGCTGCTGCAGCGCGGCATAGTTTGCGGCGTCGTTACTGCCGCCCTTGTGCTGCCGCAGGGCATTGGCGTAGATGTCGTGGACCCGCAGGCGCGGCATGACCTCCGCATTGAGGCGCACCTGGAATCGGGCCTGCGCGCCCTTGCCGACCTTGACCACCAGCACGTCCGGCACCACGATGTTGCGCTCGACGTCGACGAAGCGCCGCCCCGGTTTGGGCTCCAGGCGGCCAATGAGCGCAATCGCTTCGCGCACCGCGCCATCCGTGGCGCCGCACAACTGCACCAGCCGTTTGACGTCACGCCGGGCCAGCAGGTCCATGGGCTGGGCACACACGCGCAGGGCCACTTGCAGCAGCGCCTGCAGCGCGGTCTGCGCCGGGTCCGCAGCAACCCGCG
>DIVK01000039.1:11066-11339 GCA_002422455.1 Rhodoferax sp. UBA6134 | reverse complement strand
ACAGCGGCGCACTGCCGTCACCCTCCCAGCTCTGCCCATCGTCGGCCGACAGCGGCGCGACTTCTGCATCGCTCTCGGCGCCCGACCTCGTCTCCGCCGGGTAATCCGCCATGGCCGGTGTCGCCGCCTCGACCTCCAGGTCGTCACGGCGCACCGGCGTGTCGGCCTGCGCCAGACCAAACTCCTCGCGCACCGGCTCATCGCTGTTCAACTCCAGAAACGGGTTGTCGTCCAGCATCTGGCCGACCTCCTGGCTGAGCTCCAGCGTGGACA
>DIVK01000039.1:9027-11034 GCA_002422455.1 Rhodoferax sp. UBA6134 | reverse complement strand
ATCTCGGCCGGCGTGCCCTCGGCCAGCACGGTGCCATCGCTGATGATGTAGGCGTGGTCACAAATGCCCAGCGTTTCGCGCACGTTGTGGTCGGTGATCAGCACCCCGATGCCGCGGCCTTTCAGGAAGCTGATGATGCGCTGGATCTCGATCACGGCAATCGGATCGATCCCGGCAAACGGCTCGTCGAGCAAAATGAAGCGCGGCTGGGTCGCCAGCGCGCGGGCAATCTCGACCCGGCGCCGCTCGCCGCCGGACAGGGCCAGTGCCGGCGTTTCGCGCAAGTGCTCCACCCGCAAGTCCTGCAGCAGCGCGGTCAGGCGCTTTTCGATCTCGGCCTTGCCCAGCGGCTTGCCCTGCTCATCGTGCTGCAACTCCAGTACCGCCCGCACGTTGTCCTGCACGTTGAGTTTGCGAAAGATGGAGGCTTCCTGCGGCAGGTAACTCAGGCCCAGCCGGGCGCGCCGGTGAATCGGCATGTGCTCGACCGGCTGACCGTCAATCGTGATTTCACCGGCACTGGCACGCACCAGACCGACAATCATGTAGAACGACGTGGTCTTGCCCGCGCCGTTGGGACCCAGCAAGCCGACGACCTCACCCTTGCGCACCACCAGGGACACGTCCTTGACCGCCTTGCGGCTGCCATAAAACTTCTGCAGGTGCCGGACTTCGAGCCGGCTCTCATCGCCGGGGGGATCGATCCGCGACGAGACGGCACTGGCGGGGATGGCCTGCGTCACTTTTTTTCCCCGCCCAGCGTCGTGGTGGCGCGCAGCGCCGGCGCTGCAGCGGCACTGGCCGCACCCGCTGGCGCCGGTGCCGCAACGTCCGGCTTCGGTGTCAGCATGGCCCGCACCCGCCCGCTCGGAACACCCGGACCGCCCTTGGCCACAGCACCGTCGATGGTGAAAACATCGGTGCTGTTGTTGTACACGATCACCCCCCCGGTCATCTCATCGCTCAGGGTACTGCCACGGTAGCGGCGCAACTGCGCCTTCTTGATGAACTTCACGGTGTCGGCCCGGCCGTCGTACTCGATGGTTTCACCCTCCCCCTCGATGAACTCGTCCAGCCCCTCGCGTTTTTGCCGGAAAAACGCGAGCTTGCCGGGCTCGGCCGTCACGAGACCGAACTGGTAACCNNGTAAAGACACTGGTCTGCTGCAAATCGTCGTAGCGCAAGGCATCCGACTCCACATTCATGGGTTTGTTGCGGTCGGCCTTCTCCGCATTGGCGATACCGGCCAGTGCGGCACCAAGCATGAAAATAAAAAGCGGGGAAAGTGGATGTTTCATAAAGGCATGAATCTTGCTGCAGAATATTGCCTTTTGATTGTAACGATCGTCAGCAGCTTACGGACGACCCATGCCGGGGCCACGCCCCAGGCGACACGAACTCAGCGGCCGCTGCGAACCTGCGCGACCAGGAACTCCGCCACCTGCAGGGCGCGCTCCATGCTCTTGGCCAGTGTGCCATCGGTGTAAAAGCGCCCCGCCACCCCCAGCGCAGGCACGCCCTCGACCTTGTAGGCGTTTTGCAACTGGGTGGCGCGCGCCGCCTTGCTGGTGACCGAGAAGGAGTTGTACTGCTCCAGAAATTTGGCTTTGTCCACGCCCTGCCGGGCAACCCAGTCGGCGATTTGCTCGCTCCGGCCCAGGTTCTGTTTTTCACCGTGGATGGCCGTAAACACCTTGCGGTGCAGCGCGTCCAGCAGGCCCATCGCCTCCAGAGCGTAAAACAGACGCTGCTGCGGCACAAAATCGTTGCGGAAAGCGACCGGCACCCGTTTCACGGCCACGTCTTTGGGGACGCGCCGGCTCCAGGCATCAAACGCCGGCTCAAAGACATTGCAGTGCGGGCAGCTGTACCAGAAGAATTCAATGACTTCGATCTTGCCTGCCGGAGCGTCCACCGTCACGCGCTGGTTCAGTTGCAGATAGTCCGCGCCCGCTTCAGGTTTTTTACCCTGAATCTGGGACGCAGTGGTGGTCTGGGCCCGGGCCG
>DIVK01000039.1:0-8918 GCA_002422455.1 Rhodoferax sp. UBA6134 | reverse complement strand
TCGGCGTCCGCATTGGCCGCGCGCGCCTTGGCCAGATCACCCAGGGGGTCGGCCGACACAGCCGGCTTGAACTCGGTTTTCGGCACCGGCACGGCCATCGCAGCCTCCGGGGCCGGGGCTGAAACTGCGGGCGCTGCCGGCTTGACCGGGTTTTTTCCGTACAAGGGGGCATTAGGGTCCCAGTCCTTGTTCTTTTGGGTCTCCGCCGCATCCTGGTTCGTGCTGCGGCTTTGTCCCTTGTTGACAAACGGCACCGGCACCTTGGTGACGTAGACCGCGACCGCCAGCGCCACCCCGAGGCCCACCACGACCCCGATGACGAAACCCAGAAGGGTTCCACCGCGTTGCTGTTTCATGTATTGCACGTCCATCTCCAGTTACATTTTTTGCGGGGCGCTGACCCCCAGCACGGACAGACCATTGTGCAACACCTGCGCCGTGGCGGCGACCAGCGCCAGCCGCGCCCGCTTGACGGCCTCATCATCCACCAGAATGCGCTCGGCGTCGTAATAGCTGTGGTAACAGGCAGCGAGCTCGCGCAGATAAAACGTCACGTCGTGCGGCGCGAAATCCAGCGCCGCAGCTGTCAGCATTCCGGGGTATTTGGCCAACAGCAGCATGAGGGCCTGGGCCTGCGGACTTTGCAGCGCAGACAGGTCAACGTCTTTGAGCGCCGACGCATCGCCGCCGTCTTTTTCGCGCCAGGCCGCCAGCACCGAGCAGATGCGGGCATGGGCGTACTGCACGTAGTAGACCGGGTTGTCGTTGTTCTTCTGCACCGCCAGGTCGACGTCAAAGGTGTATTCGGTGTCGGGCTTGCGGCTGAGCAGGAAAAAGCGCACCGCGTCCTTCGAGGTCCATTCGATCAGGTCGCGCAAGGTGACATAACTGCCGGCGCGCTTGGAAATCTTGACCTCTTCACCGCCGCGCACCACGCGCACCATGGTGTGCAGCACGTAGTCCGGGTAGCCTTGCGGAATGCCGGCACCGGCGGCCTGCAGCCCGGCGCGCACCCGGGCGATCGTGCCGTGGTGATCGGTGCCCTGGATGTTGACCACCTTCTCGAAGCCGCGCTCCCACTTGGTGATGTGGTAGGCCACGTCGGGCACAAAGTAGGTGTAGCTGCCGTCGCCCTTGCGCATGACGCGGTCCTTGTCGTCGCCGTACGCGGTGGACTTGAGCCACAGGGCACCGTCATGCTCGTAGGTCTTGCCGGCGTCGTGCAGTTTCTTCACCACGGCATCGACCTTGCCACTCAGGTACAGACTGGACTCCAGATAGTAATTGTCGAACTTGACGGCAAAGGCCTGCAGGTCCAGGTCCTGCTCATGGCGCAGGTAGGCCACGGCGAACAGGCGGATGTCGTCCAGCGCCTCCACGTCGCCCGAGGCGGTGTACTCGCGGTCGTCCGAGTGCACCGTCTTTTGGGCCAGATAGTCGTTGGCAATGTCCTGGATGTAGTCGCCGTTGTAGGCCTGCTCCGGCCACTCGGCATCGCCCGGCTTGAAGCCCCTGGCGCGCAGTTGGGTGCTGGTGGCGAGCGTGCCGATCTGCACCCCGGCGTCATTGTAGTAAAACTCGCGGTACACCGCCCAGCCCTGGGTCTGGTACAGGTTGCAGATGGCGTCGCCCAGCGCGGCCTGGCGGCCGTGGCCCACGTGCAGCGGCCCGGTCGGATTGGCCGAAACAAACTCCACCAGCATGCGATGCCCGGTACGGGCCTGGTCGCCAAAGTTCGCGCCCTGCGCCAGCACCTCGCGCACGATTTGCTGCTTGGCCTCGGGCTTGAGCCTGATGTTGATGAAGCCGGGGCCGGCAATGTCAATGGCGTCAACCCAGCGCTGATACGAAGCGGCCGCCAGCAATTCGGTGCGCAAGTTTTGCGCCAACTGGCGCGGGTTGAGATTGAGCGGCCTGGCCAGTTGCATGGCGGCGGTGGTGGCAAAATCACCATGGGCGGCGACCTTGGGCGACTCGAAAGCAGCTTTGGCACCAGCGCCGGGAACAAGTTTCTCCAGCGCTTGGGCCAGGGTTTCAAGCAATTCAGTTTTTACGGACAGCATGGGCCGATTTTACGGGGCCGCCCGCAGCACCCGGTTCGCACCGCAGTCACGTTTCGTCATCCGGTTTGCCAATCCGGACGATATGTGCTGGAATCCGGCCCGGGACTCCCCCCAAACCCTTTCAAAGGATGCATGATGAACAAGTTGTTGACCCTGCTTGCCGTGAGCCTGTCTCTGTCTTTTGCCGCAGCCCACGCCGCTGACGCGCCCGCTGGCGCAGCCTCCGCGCCAACCCCGCAGCAAAGCAGGATGACCCTGTGCAACAAGGATGCGGCTGATAAAAAAGGCCCTGAGCGCAAAGCCTTCATGAAGGAATGCCTGAGCGCCAAGCCAGCAGGTGCCACGGCGACCGCGGCAGGATCGGGCAAGAAAATGGCCCAGCAGGAGAAAATGAAAACCTGCAACAAGGAAGCCGGCGAGAAAGCACTCAAGGGCGATGAGCGCAGGAAGTTCATGAGCAGTTGCCTGAAGGGGTAAACCGCCCGCCGCCCGCCCATGCGCTCACACCCGTGAGCATCGCAAAAAAACCCCGCCGGTTCTGCCGGGCGGGGTTTTCTTTTGGCATGATGCGGCCCATGATGTCCCGCTCTCTCCAGTCCCCTTCCATCTCCTGTGTGATTCCCGCCTTCAACGAAGCGCGCAATCTGGACACAGTGGTGCCGCAATTTCTGGCCGCCCTCGCCCGCCTGAGCAGCCACGTCGAGCTGATCGTGGTGGACGACGGCAGCCGGGACGACACCCAGACCGTCATGCAGACCCTGTGCGCGGCCCATCGCGAAGTGGTTTACCTGAAACTCTCGCGCAACTTTGGCAAGGAGCCCGCGCTCACGGCCGGCATTGACGCCGCCCGCGGCGACGTGGTGGTCCTGATGGATGCGGATGGCCAGCACCCGGTGGAACTGGTGCCCGAGATGCTGGCCCGGTGGAGAGACGGCTGCGACGTGGTGTACGCGGTGCGCAAGACCCGCGATGACCAATCGGGGCTGCAGGCCAGCCTGACCGGGCTTTTCTACAAACTGGTCAACTACGGCAACCGGGTCAAGATTCCGGCCAATGCGGGCGATTTCCGCCTGATGGACCGCAAGGTGGTGGAAGCCCTGAAACGCCTGCCGGAGCGCAACCGCTTCATGAAGGGGCTGTATGCCTGGGTCGGCTTCAACAGCACCGCCATCGACTACCAGCCGCTGCCGCGCACTGACGGCAAAAGCAATTTCGGACTGCGCGGCTCCCTGTCGCTGGCGCTCACCGGCATTCTGGCCTTTTCCATTGCGCCATTGCGGGCGCTGACGCTGGTCGGTCTGGTGCTGTCGGCCATCGCTTTGGGCTATGGCGGCTGGGTGGTGATGGAGTATTTTTTCCTCGGCATTGCCGTGCCCGGCTACGCCACGATCGTGGTGGGCATGATGTTTTTCAGTGGCATCCAGTTGCTCTCCATCGGCGTGCTGGCCGAGTATGTCGGCCGTATCTACGAAGAGGTCAAGCAGCGCCCGCCCTACCTGATCAGCCAGCGCTCAGGCCGCGGCCTGAGCGCGCCGGCGTCAGCCACGGGCGGCGAACCTTCGCGCCCGGACCAGCCGGAGGCATCGCTGCTTTGAATGCCTCCAATGTGTGGTTTTTAACGGTCGGCAGCGCCGCGGCGCTCACGCACATGGCGGTATTTGCGCTGGTGCAGCATCGGATGTGGCCCGAACTGGCCAATGCGCTGGGCTTTGGCATTGCGTTTTTTGTCAGCTTTGCCGGCCACCGCTGCCTGAGCTTCAAGGATGCCGGCACCAGCGTAGCCACCAGTCTGGGCCGGTTTGCCGTCACCGCACTGGCCGGGTTTGCCAGCAACGAGCTCGTCTTTGTGCTGCTGTTGCGCGGGCTGGCGCTGCCCGCGCTGCTGGCACTATTCGCGGCTCTGGTGTTTGCAGCCGGGCAAACCTTCGTGCTCAGCCGGTTTTGGGCTTTCCGCCGCTAGCTGACTGCCCGACCGGTACAGCACCCAGCCGGCACCCTGGTAAAAGAGTTTCCAGCCGCTCAGGCCTTGCGTCAGGGTGCTTCCGGTGCGCGCGGCGAACCAGTTGCCGGGCTCGGTGCCCGCCCTGGCCAACGCGGCCGGCGCCTGCAGAACCTGGGCCGCCTGCGCATCAAAATCGGCGCCCTCAAACAACTCGCGCTGCCAGCCGTCGCCCACCTGCTGGCGCAACTCGGACCAGTTCCCCAGCACCACCATGGGCCGGCTCGTCTGCGCATAAAACGGCAGGTCATAGGGAAAGGCATCCGACACGTACAAGGTATCGGAAGGCCGGGCCGCGCAGGCCAGCGCCTGGGCAACATCCTGTGCGCGCCCGGTGCGGGTAACCCGGCCCACCTGCGTGATCAGGATGAGGGCAATGGCCATATTGAGAAGACAAATACCCGTGAACACCCGCCCGGCGCGGATGCGGTGCGCCATGGCACGCTCCCAGCCCAGGGCGGACAGCAACGCCAGCGCCGGCATCACCGGCAGCACGTAGCCAATCAGCTTGGAATTGGGAATCGAAAAAAACGTGACGATGGTCACCACCCAGATCCAGCACAGGCTCTGCCATGCCCGGGCCACCGGCACCGCCGGTTCGGTGCGGGCGTCCACCGGGCGACGCCCCCGGGCCAGGACAAAAAACACCCAGGGAAACAGCAGCAGCACCACCGACAGCAGGTAAAACCACCAGGGCTGCGGGTTGTTGTAAGAGGTGGCGGTGTAGCGCTTGAAATGCTGGTTGATGAACATGTAATCAAACAGTTGCGGGTATTTTTGCTGGGCGATGACAAACCACGGCAGCGCAATCAGGGCGAACAGGGCCAATCCCGTCAGCCACGGCAGGTACAGCACTTTTTTGAACTGCCGCGTCCAGAGCAGCCAGACAAAAAGCACCAGGCCAGGCAGCGCGATGCCGATCAGCCCCTTGCTGAGCATGCCCAGCGCGCAGGCCACAAAGCCCAGCCGCGCCAACGTGGCATCGGGCTTGTCCCCCGCCATGAACGCAAACGCGAAACACCAGATGGCCACGCCGATCCAGGCGGCCACCGCCATGTCGTGGTTGATGTACTGGCCACCCACCAGAAAGGTCAGGCTGGTGCCCAGCATCAGGGCGGCGCGCCGTGCGATCTGTTCCGTACTGATCGTGCGTGCGGCCAGGTACAGCGCCACCAGCATCAGACCGACGTGCAGCGCGGGCACCAGGCGCAAGGCCAGTTCATGGATGCCGAAGGTGGCCAGTGACAGCGCCTCCAGCCAGTACAGGTAGGGCGGCTTGTGGAAGAAGGGAATGCCATTGAGGCGCGGCGTCAGCCAGTCGCCGCTTTGCAGCATCCAGCGTCCAATTTCGCCATAACGGCCCTCGTCGGGCACGGCCAGGGGGCGCAGGGCCGCCAGCACCAGTAACAAGGCCCAGAGCCCGGCCAGGATCAGCCAGGATTTTTGTCGTTCGGTCGGGAAGGTATTCACCGGCGAATTTTAGCGGCCCGTCCGCGCGACCTGGCTACACCGAAGCACCCCGGACGAGCCGCACCCCGGCACGGGCCAGCGCCGCGGCAAAGTCGGCCCCGCTCAGGTAAGCAAACTCCCGGGCACGGGCCGCGCCGATGACGTCGCCCGGCTCCGCGGACAGTGCCGGGTGGCACATGATGACGCTGCCCGCCGGGGCCGCATGCAGCCAGCCCGCCATCAACCGGGCGTAACGCGCCGGCTCACCCGAAAAATCGTAAGCGCCCAGCAAGGCTGGCGCGCGCGGCAAATCTGCGTGCGCAGCCCCGCTGTCCAGCACATTCGCGCCCATCGCGGCGATCACGCGGCTTTTCAGGTCGGCAGCACCCGGCGGCGCCCGCGAAATGCGCAGATAGGGCTTTGGGCCCTCTTGACCGCCGTAGCGGCGGGCCAGTGCATGCACCAGCGCCTCGCGAATACCGGCAAACTGCTGCACATGCTGGTGACCATCCACAAAATCGGGCGGCGCCCGCCACTGCACCTCAAACGCATCGAGCTGACGCTCGATGACGACGCGTGCCGCCGTCCGGTCAAAGCCTCCCAGGGCGGCCCTGAGCATGGCCGCCCCCAGGGACAGACCGTGCCCGGCGCTGATGGCAAAGTCGCTGGTCCAATCCAGGTGCAGGCCGACGTCAATCTGTTGCCTCAAGTCTTGCAGCAGCGCCGCATCCTGCGCCCAGCGCGGCGACAGCACCATGGCGCCCGTCGCGCTGATGCGCCCCAGAGCCGCCAGTCTGGCGATGCCGCGCGAGGCCGGGCCATGCACCGCAAAATCATCGGCGCACAGCACCACACCCTTCATGTCCCGGTGTTGTTCGCCTGCCGTCATGCTGACAGCCCAGGCTCGACGCCATGGCCGTCGCCATCACGGAGCGGCGTAAAATCGTCACCCCGTGCTCGCAGCGCGGCGCCGGACCGGGTCCGGACGCCGCGGGTGGCCGCGCAAGTCGAGGCTTCGCTGGTTTTGAGTGTGTCCATGCCTTCGGATTATCTGCACAAAGCAAAAAGATGACCGGTGCCCGATGGCACCGGCTTTGTATCATCCACACTGTTTCAGCTCGTCACCCCATTGTTTTTTTGCCACCTACCTCCGCTATAAAGCTCCACACCATGACCGACCGCACCCCTACGCACCGCCTGCAAGTCGCCACCGTTTTGCACCAGTTCATCGAGAACCGCGTCCTGCCCGGCACCGGCATCACGCCGGCCAGGTTCTGGAAAGGCTTTGATGCCATCGTGGCCGATCTGGCGCCCAAGAACATCGCCCTGCTGGCCGAACGCGACCGCCTGCAGACCGCGCTGGACGACTGGCACACAGCGCATCCCGGCCCCATCACCGACATGCCGGCTTACCGCGCTTTTCTGGAGCAGATCGGCTACCTCGTGCCAAACCCGAAAAAAGTGCGCATCACGACCGCCCGAGTGGACGCCGAGCTGGCCAGGCAGGCCGGCCCGCAGTTGGTGGTGCCGGTGCTCAATGCCCGCTACGCCCTGAACGCCGCCAATGCGCGCTGGGGCAGTTTGTATGACGCGCTGTACGGCACCGACGTGATCGCCGAAGACGATGGCTGCGAAAAAGGCAAAGGCTACAACCCCAAACGCGGTGCCCGGGTCATCAACTACGCGCGCCACGTGCTGGACCGCACCGCGCCCCTGCGCAAGGGCTCACACGTCGACTCGGTCGGCTACCGCATCAAGGACGGCAAGCTGGCCGTCAAACTGGCGGACGGCAGCAACACCAGCCTGGCCAACCCGGCGCAACTGATCGGCTACCAGGGCGACGCCAAGATGCCCTGCAGTGTGCTGCTGCAGCACAACGGCCTGCACCTGGACCTCCAGATCGATCGCACCACGCCCATCGGTGCCAGCGATCCGGCCGGCGTCAGCGACCTGGTGCTGGAGGCGGCGCTGTCCACCATTCTCGACCTGGAAGATTCGGTCGCTGCGGTGGACGCCGATGACAAGGTGCTGGCCTACGGAAACTGGCTCGGCATCCTGCAAGGCACACTGACCGAGAGTTTTGAGAAGGGTGGCCAGACGCTCACCCGAGGCCTGAACGCCGACCGTGTTTACACGCCCCCCGGCGGCAAAGGCAAAAAAATCACGCTGCACGGCCGCTCCCTCATGTTTGTGCGCAACGTCGGTCACCTGATGACCAATCCGGCCATCCTCTACACCGACAAGCAGGGGCTTGCCCGCGAGATCCCGGAAGGCATTCTGGACGCCGTGGTCACCACCACCATCGCCCTGCACGACTTGAAACGCACGGCCAAGGATGGCATCCGCAACTCGCGCAAGGGCTCGGTCTACATCGTCAAACCCAAAATGCACGGCCCGGCCGAAGTGGCTTTTGCCAGCGAGCTGTTTGGCCGCGTGGAGCGGATGCTGGGGTTGCCCGACAGCACCGTCAAGCTCGGCATCATGGACGAAGAGCGCCGCACCAGCGTCAACCTGAAGGCCTGCATTGCCGCCGCCAGCAGCCGGGTCGCCTTCATCAACACTGGCTTCCTGGACCGCACCGGCGACGAGATGCACAGCGCCATGCGGAGTGGCCCCATGATCCGCAAGGGCGACATGAAAAGCAGTGCCTGGATTGCCGCCTACGAACGCAACAACGTGCTGGTGGGCCTCGCCTGCGGCCTGCGCGGACGGGCGCAGATCGGCAAAGGCATGTGGGCCATGCCGGACCTGATGAAAGACATGCTGAAGCAGAAAATTGCCCATCCGCTGGCCGGCGCCAACACCGCCTGGGTGCCCAGTCCGACCGGCGCCACGCTGCATGCGTTGCACTACCACCAGGTGCTGGTCAGCGAGGTACAAAAAGAACTGGAAAAAATCAATGCCGACAAGGAACGCGATGCGCTGCTCGACGACTTGCTGACAGTGCCGGTAAGCGCCACGCCCAACTGGAGCGATGCCGAAAAACAGCAAGAACTGGACAACAACGCACAAGGCATCCTGGGCTACGTGGTGCGATGGATCGACCAGGGCGTGGGCTGCTCCAAGGTGCCCGACATCCACAACATCGGCCTGATGGAAGACCGCGCCACGCTGCGCATCAGCAGCCAGCACATGGCCAACTGGCTGCACCATGGTGTCGTCACCGCGGAGCAGGTCAAGGCGACGTTTGAACGCATGGCGGCTGTGGTGGACAAACAGAATGCGAATGACCCGCTGTACAAGAACATGGCGGGCAACTTCGAGACCTCGATGGCGTACAAGGCGGCGTGTGATCTGGTGTTCAAGGGACTGGTGCAACCTAGCGGCTATACCGAGCCACTGCTGCATGCGTGGCGTTTGAAGGTGAAAGCGGGGACTTAAAGCTACGCTGAATAAGTCCGTTCACG
>DIVK01000055.1:18027-21845 GCA_002422455.1 Rhodoferax sp. UBA6134 | reverse complement strand
GCTCGTCGAAGGTGGAGGCGATCACCTCGCCCTTGACGGTGCGCTGCATCTCGGTCACTGCTTCCGGACGCTCGTCGATCAGCAGTACCATCAGGTAGCTGTCGGGGTAGTTGGCGGAGATGGCGTGGGCGATGTGCTGCATCATCACGGTCTTGCCGCTCTTGGGCTGCGCCACAATCAGGGCGCGCTGGCCTTTGCCGATGGGCGCAATGATGTCGATCACGCGACCGGTGATGTTTTCTTCGCCCTTGATGTCCTGTTCCAGCTTCATCTGCACCTTGGGGAACAGCGGCGTCAGATTCTCGAACATCACTTTGTGCTTGTTCTCTTCCGGCCCGCCGCCGTTGACCTTGTCCAGCTTGTTCAGGGCAAAGTAGCGCTCGCCGTCTTTCGGGGTGCGTACCTCGCCTTCGATCATGTCGCCGGTATGCAGGTTGAAGCGGCGTACCTGGCTGGGGCTGATGTAGATGTCGTCGGTGCTGGCGGTGTAGCTGGTGTCGGGGCTGCGCAAAAAGCCGAAACCATCGGGCAAAATTTCCAGCACGCCATCGGCAATGATCTGCTCGCCGGTGCGGGCGCGCTTTTTGATGATGGCGAACATCAGCTCCTGCTTGCGCATGCGGCCAGTGTTTTCAATCTCAAGCTCTTCGGCCTGCTTGAGGACTTCCGACACGTGCAGTGCCTTGAGTTCGTTTAAGTGCATGGGATGACCCTTGTCGGGAAGTTGAACGAAATGCAGGGGGAGGTTTTGGATGAGGCGGACTGGCATCCTCAACCCTGGGGTTCTAAACCGGGAACTCGAACCAACCCGGGGTGGGAGTTGGTGAACCGGTGGAATTATGACAGGAAAATTTGAAGAAATTTCATGCCGGGCCTGCCCCGGCATCTGTTCAGGCAAGAAGGAGCGGTCTGGAGGCCGGGGTAAATCCGGCATGCCGCCCTGTATCAGGCCAGTTGCTGGTCGATAAAAGTGGTCATCTGGGCTTTGCTCATGGCGCCGACTTTGGTTGCCGCCAGTTGACCGCCCTTGAACAGCATGAGCGTCGGAATGCCGCGGATACCGAATTTGGCCGGGATGTCGCGGTTTTCGTCCACGTTCATCTTGGCAATTTGCAGTTTGCCTTCGTAGGCGGTGGCCACCTCGTCCAGAATGGGAGCGATCATCTTGCAGGGGCCGCACCACTCGGCCCAGTAATCCACCAGCACGGGTTGGGCGGATTGCAGTACATCGGTTTCAAAAGTGGCATCGGTGACGTGCTTGATGAGTTCGCTGGCCATGGTTTTCCTTGATGGGTTGAGGACAGAGCTGGTTTGCCTGGCGTCACTGCGGTCTGTCCTGCAAAGTTTCAGCTTCGGTGCTTGTAACAGGTAAAGTGGGGAAATTGTGACAGAAACCAGGCAGATTGGCCGGGCGATCATTTCTTATGGCTGAAATAGCAGAAAAACACCTTGCCAACCGAGTGTGGGACAGCGTCATGGAACGAATTCGTGTCGAGATGGCTCGCCGACAGGTGCATCCGTCGCGCGTCGTGGTGCTGGTACCTTATGCTCAATTGATGCAGGAAGCTCGCAACGCCTGGTTGCGGGGGCTTGATGGTGCGCCGTTGGCTGCGCATTTTGTGCCCCGGTTCGAGACCACCATGAACTGGGCCCGCCGCCTGGGCGGCTTTGCGCCCGGCGGGGATGAGGTGCGATTGGATGCGGCGCGCGACGCGTTGACTGCCGCCAGCTTGCTGGCACGCGCGGGTTTGGCTGCGCATCAAAACGCGCTGGGTTGGCGTTTGGTGGAGGCGGTCTGGAGTCTGGCCCGGCTTGCTGCCGCGGTGCCGCCGGGCGCGCGCGCGCAGTGGGGCGCAGACTTGGGTGCCGTGCTGGCCAACGGCCTGGAGGCGCCGGTGCTGGCGCTGGAGGCCGCGGCGGCCCATCTCGCGCTGGCGTGGGCGGCAAGTTCGAGCTATGCGTCGGACCCTCTTTTTTCGGCGCTGCCCGATTTTCTGGTGTCTCTGGAGGGGTTCCAGGCCGAGCCCCTGGCGCTGGCCCTGCGGCAAGTTCTGGGTGAACGGGCGTTGGCCTTGTCATTGGTGCCGCTACCGGAGACGATCGACACGCAATGTGTGGCGGGTGTTGCCGGTAATGTGGCGCTGCACGCCGCTGCGGATGCCGAGGACGAGGCGCAGCGTGCGGCTGCCTGTGTGCTGGCGCATCTGGCGGCCGGTCGCAGTCCGGTGGCCCTGGTGGCGCAGGATCGGGTTCTGACGCGCCGGGTGCGCGCCATGCTGGGCGAGCGGGGCGTGGCCGTGCGTGATGAAACCGGCTGGAAGCTGTCCACCACGCGAGCCGCCGCTTCGTTGATGAGCCTGCTGCGCGCCGTGGCGTGGGACGCCTCGACCGATGCGGTGCTGGATTGGCTCAAGCATGCGCCGGCGTTTGACCCGCAGGCCGTGATGCGGGCGGAAGTGCATTGGCGTCGGCTAGGGGCGCGCGACTGGCGTTCGGTGCCTGTGACCGATGCGTTGGCCGCGCAGGTGCAAGTATTGCGTCATGCTTTGCAATCCGCTCGGCCCCTGACGCGCTGGCTGGCCGGCTTGCGCACTGCCCTGCATAGCGCGGGGCAATGGCTGGGCCTGCTGCAAGACCCGGCCGGTCAGGCCGGGCTGGTCGCCCTGCGCCTGCACGAAGGCGCGGAAGAGGAGTTTGCGGATGTTGCCATGCACATGGGTCTGGGCGAATTCACGGCGTGGGTCGGCCGGACGCTGGAGAGCGTGAGCTTTTCGCCGCAGCATCCGGTGCAGGCGCAGGTGGTGATCCTGCCTTTGAGTCAGCTGCTCGGGCGTCCGCTGGCGGCGGTGGTACTGCCCGGTTGCGACGAGGTTCGGCTGCCCGTGTCGCTGGAGCCGCCGGGTCTGTGGACGCCGGTTCAGCGTGCGTTGCTCGGGCTGCCTTCGCGCGAACAGCTGACCGCCGCAACCCGTGCGTCCTGGCGCTACGCTTTGCAGTTTCCCCGGGTTGACGTGTTGTGGCGCCTGAGTGAAGGCGGCGAGCATTTGATGGCCAGCGGCCTGGTGCAGGCGTTGCGGTTGAAACAGGCCACCGGGCTGGCTGCCGACCCCTGCGTGTTGCGGGCCCTGACGTCGCAACCCTGCGGCATGCCACGACCTGCGGCCGACGCGCTGCCGCTGACCCGGCTTTCCAGTACCGCTTATGAAGATTTGCGCCGCTGCCCCTATCGTTTTTTTGTTTTGCGTCAGCTCAGGCTGCAGGAGTCGGATGAGCTGGACACGGAGTTGGGCAAGCGTGATTTCGGCAATTGGCTGCACAGCGTTCTGAAAGGTTTTCATGAGGCGCTGAAACAGGCACCAAGTCCGGAATTCACGGCGCGGATCGCCATGATGAACGTGGCCGCCGGGCAGGCCACGCAAGCACTGGGTCTGTCGTCAAGTGAATTTCTGCCCTTTGCCGCCGCCTGGCCGCGGGTGCGTGCGGGCTACCTGGAGTGGCTGGCTGCTCACGAGGCCAGCGGTGCCACCTTCCTGGAGGCCGAGGCCGGGAGGGAAACCGCGCTGGGTGGCGTGACACTGGTTGGCAAGATCGACCGCATTGACCGTCTGATGGATGGCAGCGCGCTGGTGATCGATTACAAGACCGAGGCGCGTACGACCACGGCCGAGCGCATCAGAAAGCCGTTGGAAGACACCCAGCTCGCGTTTTATGCGGCCTTGCTGTCAGACGACACCCTGGCCGGCGCCTACGTGAATGTGGGAGAAAAGGACGCGACCAAAAGCTATGTGCAGCCCGACATCGTGGGTTTGCGCGATCAG
>DIVK01000055.1:15133-17955 GCA_002422455.1 Rhodoferax sp. UBA6134 | reverse complement strand
GGGGGATAGGAGATGCGACCATAGAAAAAAACCACAACAATGACGCGATCGTGATCAAACTTCACTTGCCAATGTCCAACTTTGAACCTCAGGCGGCTTACCAGCACAACGGCCAGATCGTCAGCACTGAAGCCTTCTACAAAATAGCCTGTGACCCGCGTCGCAGTGTTGCGGTGGAGGCCTGCGCCGGTGCCGGGAAAACCTGGATGCTGGTGTCGCGCATCGTGCGGGCGCTGCTCGAAGGGGTGGACGCCACGGACGGGCAACCGCGGGTGCAGCCGCACGAGATACTGGCCATCACCTTCACCAAAAAGGCGGCCGGCGAGATGCGGGAGCGGCTTTACAAATGGCTGGCTGACTTTGCGGGTGCCGACGCCGAGACCTTGCTCAAGGAATTGCGGGACCGTGGCGTCGTGATTCCGGCTGGTTTGCAGCCCCCATCCCTGCTGCCTGATAAGTTATCAAATTTGTATCAAAAAGTGCTTGCCAGCGGGCGCCAGGTGCAGGTACGCACCTTTCACAGTTGGTTTGCAGCCTTGTTGCGCACGGCGCCGCTGGCGGTTTTGCAGCAGATGGAATTGCCAGCCAACTACGAACTGCTGGAGGACGACGCACCGGCCAAGGCGCTGGTGTGGCGGCGTTTTTATGCGGTGCTGGCGGCCGACGCTGAACGCCGGGCCGATTTTGAGGCGGTGGTGTTCGAATATGGCCGTTCGCAGACCGAAAAAGCCTTGCAGACGGCGTTGGACAAGCGCACCGAATTTACCCTGGCCGACGCCCAGGGCGTGGTGGCGGCATCGGTGCAGCACTTCGGTGAGCAGTACCCGGACTTTGCCGGGCTGGCCACGCCCGATGACTTTTTCCACGCTCAGCCGCTGCGCTGGCAAACCCTGCTGGATGCGGCACGCGCATTGGGCGGAGCCAGCGCCAAAACGTTTTCAGCCAAGGGTGTGGAGTTGGAAATGGCGCTGTCGACGGGCGACCTGTCTGCGGCATTTGCCGCTTTGCTGACCACTACCGGAACACCGCGCAAGTTTGGCGAAAAAATCGTCGGTATCGAGCGGGTGCGCGCGGCGCAGGGGCTGGTGCTGCGCGTGGCGGCGGCTCGGGCGCAGCATGCGTCCTGGCAATACCAGCAACGTATGGCGCGCCTCAGCCGGGTGCTGCTGCAGGAGTTTGCGGCGCTCAAGCGCGAGCACGGCTGGGTCGACATGAATGACGTCGAGCGAGCCGCCCTGGTGATGTTGAGTGACCCCGTGCTCTCGGGCTGGGTGCAGGAGCGCCTCGACGCCCGCGTCAAGCATCTGCTGATCGACGAGTTTCAGGACACCAATCCGTTGCAGTGGCAGGCGCTGCGCTCGTGGCTCAGTGGTTATGCCGGTGCTGGTGCCACGGCGCCCAGCGTCTTCATCGTGGGGGACCCCAAGCAAAGCATTTACCGGTTCCGCCGCGCTGAACCGCAGGTGTTCAAGGCGGCACAGGCTTTTGTGCGCGATGGCCTGGGGGGGGATCTGCTCAACTGTGACCACACCCGGCGCAACGCCAGCGAGGTGATTGCCGCCGTGAACGCAGTGATGGCTGATGCGTGCGAGGCGGACGGTTACGAGGGTTTTCGCGCTCACACCACCAGTTCCGCCGAAGTGGGGGCCGTGTGCAAATTGCCGCCCATACCGCGGCCTGCCAGCGCGGCGGGCGACGAGAGCGATGCGAACGATGCACCGGATGGGGCGGATGGGGCGGCCGCAGCCGAATGGCGCGACAGCCTCGGCACCCCGCGTGAACAGCCGGAAGAAACCTTGCGCACGCTGGAGGCGCGCCAGGCCGCCGCCTGGGTTGCGCAACAACTTGCCCGTCCGGCAACGCAGGGAGCGGGCGCTGGCTTGCAGCCCGCCGACGTCATGGTGCTGGCGCGCAAACGGGCTGCTTTGCTGCCCCTGCAGTACGAATTGCGCACGCTGCACATAGCCGCTCAGATTGGCGAAAAGACCGATTTGATCGATTGCTGCGAAGTGCAGGACGTGGTGGCCTTGCTGGACGTGCTGGTGTCGCCGCAGCACGATCTGTCGTTGGCGCGCGTGCTCAAGTCCCCCTTGTTCGGCCTTGGTGACGACGCCCTGGTGCGGCTCGCGCTGGCGCATCGGGCATCGAATGCGCCGTGGTTTGACCTGCTGCAGGCCACCGAGTTGTCGACGCAGGACGGGCGAGCAGTGGCCGCGTGTTTGACGCGGTGGAAAAACTGGCTCGACCAGTTGCCGCCGCACGACGCGCTGCAGGCCATCTACACGGATGGCGACGTGCTGGCGCGTTTTGCGGCAGCGGCCCCCGTCAGTCAGCGGGAGACCGTGTCGACCAATCTGCGCGCCCTGCTTGCGGTGGCGCTGCAACTGGGTGGCGGGCGTTTTGCCACGCCCTACGCTTTTGTGCGCGTCCTTAAAGCCGGCGGCGTGCTGGCGCCGGCGGCGGTCGACCCGCTGGCGGTGCGCTTGCTCACCATCCATGGCGCCAAGGGGTTGGAAGCGAAGGTGGTGCTGTTGCTGGATACGGATGCACCGGAGCGCAACGCTGACACCATGGGGGTGCTGGTGGACTGGCCGGGCGAGGCGGCATGGCCGCACAAATTTGTGTTTCTGGCCAGTGAAAGCCAGCCACCCGCTTGCGCTGTGGCTACGCTGGCGGCGGAGAAGGCGGAGCGCCAGCGCGAAGAACTCAACGCCCTGTACGTGGCGCTGACGCGAGCCCGCCACACGCTGGTCATCTCCAGTATCGAGCCCCATCGCGCGGCCGGGCGCAGTTGGTGGCAGCGTCTCGGTGGTTGGGCGACG
>DIVK01000055.1:0-15021 GCA_002422455.1 Rhodoferax sp. UBA6134 | reverse complement strand
CCTGGGACGCCGCCGTGGTGGGCTGGCAGGGCAACGAGGTCGAACTGATGGTTCAGGGTGAACTCTTGCGGCTGGACCGTCTGGTGCAGCGTCGGGATGCTGGTCACGCCGGCCACTGGTGGGTGCTGGATTACAAGTCGGCTCAGGCGCCGCAAGGGCAGCCGGCCCTGGTGGCGCAGCTGCGCGCGTACCGCGCCGCCGTGCAGGCCATTTATCCGGGTGAGGTCGTTAAAGCCGCATTTTTGACCTCGAACGGTGCCGTGGTGGAAGTGCGGGATGACGGTTGATTGCCGCGCGGCCCGACAATGACCTGGTATCCAGGTCTGCAGAACAAATAACCGCGAACAAGTGATTCAATGAAAAAAGTGATTGTGGTGGGTGGTGGCCCTGCGGGTCTGATGGCAGCGGACGTGCTGTCTGCAGCTGGCGTGGCGGTACACCTGTATGACGCCATGCCGTCGGTTGGACGCAAGTTTTTGCTGGCTGGCAGGGGCGGGTTGAATCTGACGCATTCGGAGCCTGCTGATATTTTTGCTTCGCGCTACGGCGCCCGGCGCGTCCAGATCGAGGCCTTGTTGCAGGATTTTGGGGCCAGCCAGGTGCGGGAATGGGCCCAGGCGCTCGGGGTGGAGACCTTTGTCGGCAGCTCGGGGCGCGTTTTCCCCGCGGACCTGAAGGCCGCCCCCCTGCTGCGCGCCTGGCTGCAGCGCCTGCGCCATCCGGCCGCCGGGTCCGGTGTGCAGTTTCACATGCGGCACCGCTGGACCGGTTGGGACGACGCCCATGCGCTGCTGTTTGAGACGCCGCAAGGCTTGGTGTCGGTTCAGGCCGATGCGGTAGTGCTGGCACTGGGGGGCGGCAGCTGGGCGCGGCTGGGCTCCAATGGTGCCTGGGTTCCCCTGCTGTGTGCCCGCGGCGTGGCAGTGGCGCCGCTGCTGCCAGCCAATTGCGGATTTGACGTGGTTGTGCCGCGTCAGGTGCCGCTCGCCGGTCAGGTCCTGCCGGTCCAGGTGGTGCCGGAGCCGGCCCGCGTGGGCTGGGGCAAACATTTCACCAGCCGCTTTGCCGGTCAGCCCTTCAAGTCGGTGGCGATTCATCTCACCACTTCGCAGGGCATCGGTTTCCAGCGCAAAGGCGAGTTCGTGGCCACCGCGACGGGGGTGGAGGGCAGCCTGATCTATGCGGCGTCCAGTCTGCTGCGCGATGACATCATCCGCCAGGGCCACGCCATCCTCTACCTTGACCTGTTGCCCGATATGCCGGCCGCGCGCGTGCTGGCGGAGGTGCGCCATCCGCGCGGCTCGCGCTCGCTCTCCAGTCACCTCAAAAGCCGTCTGGGCATTGATGGCATCAAGGCTGCGATCCTGCATGAACTATTGACCAAAGAGCAGATGAATGACCCGGCCCGGCTCGGCGCCGCCATCAAGGCGCTGCCGATTACGCTGGTGGCGGCGCGTCCGATCGACGAAGCCATCAGCACGGCCGGCGGCGTGCTGTTTGAAGTGATGGACCCGCACCTGATGCTGGAACAGTTGCCCGGCGTTTTTTGTGCCGGCGAGATGTTGGACTGGGAGGCGCCGACCGGCGGCTATTTACTGACCGCCTGCCTGGCCAGCGGCAAGGCGGCGGGTGAGGGGGTTCTGAAGTTTTTGGGTCGTGAACCCGTGACTGAGCGGGACATCGGTCTGTGAAGCACCGGCTTGACACTTGTGCGTTTCCGGAGCTGGTCAAGCCTTTACCAGGGTCAACGGTCCCTGGCTGGATGGGAAGTTGGACTGACGAGTGACACACGTCTACGCAGCACAGACTCGTGCTGCCGTGGCGCTTAGTCCCGGGTTTCAAATAGGGTGACGGACCTTGACCCCGGCACTGACTCCACAGTTAGGGCTGCTTGGTTCCCCACCTGACCCGGTTGGCCGCTTCACCATGCGGGAAGGCCCGTCGCTTCGTATTGTAATGGCAGGGGGCAATCCTGGCTGGTCTGAGGTTGAGAAATACCGGTTCGGGTCGCCCTTTAGAATCGCCGCATGTCCTACCTCGTGCTCGCCCGCAAGTACCGTCCCCGCAATTTCACTGAAATGGTGGGGCAGGACCACGTGGTGCAGGCGCTCACCAACGCGCTGACCACGCAGCGGCTGCATCACGCCTATCTGTTCACTGGCACGCGCGGCGTCGGCAAGACCACGGTGTCGCGCATTCTGGCCAAGTCGCTTAATTGCCAGGGCCCGGACGGGCTGGGCGGCATCACGGCCACGCCGTGCGGCGTGTGCCAGGCTTGCACTGACATTGATACCGGCCGCTTTGTCGACTACACCGAGCTCGATGCGGCCTCCAATCGGGGTGTCGACGAAGTACAGGCGCTCTTGGAACAGGCTGTGTACAAGCCGGTGCAGGGGCGCTTCAAGGTCTTCATGATCGATGAGGTTCACATGCTCACCAACACGGCATTCAATGCCATGCTGAAGACGCTGGAAGAGCCGCCCGAGTATCTGAAGTTTGTGCTGGCCACGACCGATCCGCAGAAGGTGCCGGTGACCGTGCTGTCGCGCTGCCTGCAGTTCAACCTGCGCCCGATGGCGCCCGAGACCATCCGCGAGCACTTGCTCAAGGTCCTGCAAGCCGAGCACGTGGCGGCCGATGCGCAGTCGCTGCGGCTGCTGGCCCGTGCCGCGCGCGGCTCCATGCGCGATGCCCTGAGTCTGACCGACCAGGCGATTGCGTTTGGTTCGGGCCAGCTCAGTGAGGCTACGGTGCGTCAGATGCTGGGCAGTGTGGACCGTTCTTATGTGTTTCGTCTGCTGGAGGCATTGGCCCAGGGTGACGGCAAAACCGTGGTCGAGACCGCCGAGGCATTGCGGCTCAACGGCCTGAGTGCCGCCTCCACGCTGGAAGAAATGAGCTCGGTGTTGCAGCGCATGGCGGTGTTGCAGGCGGTGCCGGCCGCCGCCGAGGCCGATGAGACGGACCCGGAGGCGGTTGATGTGGCCCGTCTGGCCGCGTTGATGCCCGCCGATGAGACGCAACTGCTCTACAGCATTTGTCTGCACGGGCGCGCCGACCTGGGGCTGGCACCGGACGAGTACGCGGCGCTGACGATGGTGCTGCTGCGTCTGCTGGCCTTCAAGCCGCCAATGGGCCAGCGGCCGGCGGCTGAAAAAAAAACTCTGAATGAAGCGCTGACCGCTGCGCCTCGGGTTGGCGCAGCGTCGGCGGCCAGCCCGTCGCGGGTTCCGCCCTGGGAGGAGGAACCTGGTGTGGTGTCCGTCGCTGTGGCGCCTGCGACGATGGCCGCAAAAATGGACGTGCCGCCGGGCCAGCGGCTGCAGGTGCTGCAGATGCCGACGGCAGCAGGGCCGGCCCGGGATGATGAGTCAAGAAAGGCGTTGGCCCCTGCCGATCCTGAATCAGAGGCTGCAAAAATAGTGGCAATTCCGGTGCGGCTGCAGTCCGGTTCGCGCGCCGAGGCGACGGGTCAGTCGGCGGCGGTGTTTGCGCCCACTGACGAGGGCGCGTTCTGGCACCGCATCGTGCAGCAGCTCATTGCCGATGACGCCATTACGGCCCTGGTGCGTGAGCTGGCCCTGCAGTCGCAGCTGGTGGCGCGTGACACCGATCAGTGGTTGCTGAGGGTGGAACAGGAGTCGCTCAACCAGCCGGGTAGCCACGACCGGCTGACCACGGCATTGCAGGCAACCGGCCACGACGTGCGCCTGGTGGTGGAGGTTGGCCGGGTCACCGACAGCCCGGCCCGGCGCAACGCGGTGGCGGCGGACGAGCGGCAACTGGCGGCCGAAAAAATCATTTTTGACGATCCGTTTGTGCAGACGATGATGCGCGATTTTGGGGCGAAAATCGTGCCCGGCAGCATCAAGCCGGGCTGATTCAAAAATCGCCGCGCGCATCCCCGTTCCAGGCATTTCAATTTCAAACCCAAACTTAAACCCAAGGAATTCCCATGTTCAACAAAGGACAACTCGCCGGTCTCATGAAGCAGGCCCAGGCAATGCAGGACAACATGAAAAAGGCCCAGGACGAGCTGGGCCAGGTCGAGGTGAGCGCTGAGTCGGGCGCGGGCTTGGTCAAGATCATCATGACCTGCAAGCACGATGTGAGGCGCGTCACCATCGACCCCAGCCTGCTGGCCGAAGACAAGGACATGCTGGAAGACCTGGTGGCGGCCGCGTTCAATGCGGCAGTGCGCAAAGCCGAAGAAACCTCGGCCGAAAAAATGGCCAAAATCACCGCCGGCATGCCGAGCCTGCCCGGCGGCATGAAGTTCCCGTTCTGATGCGCCGCTGCGCGCATGGGTCGGTCAATGTCTGACACCAACTCGCTTGAGGTGCTGATTCAGGCGTTGCGTCGCCTGCCGGGGGTGGGGGTGAAGTCGGCCTCGCGCATGGCGTTTCACCTGCTGCAGCACGACCGGCCGGGTGCGCTGGCGTTGTCGCGGGCGCTGCAGGCAGCGGTTGACAGCGTGCGGCATTGCGAGCGCTGCCACACCTTTACGCAAGCTGACGTTTGCGCTACCTGTCTTGATCCGCAGCGCGACGCCTCCAAGCTGTGTGTGGTGGAGACTCCGGCCGACCAGTCGGCGCTGGAGCGCACCGGGGCCTACAAGGGGCTGTATTTTGTGCTGATGGGCAAACTCAGCCCGCTCGATGGCATTGGCCCCAAGGACATCGGCCTCAAGAAGTTGTTTGACCGGGCCTGCGACGGCAGCGTGCAGGAAGTGATTCTGGCCACCAACTTCACGGCCGAAGGCGAGGCCACGGCCCATGTGATCAGTGAAGGCCTCAAGGCCAGAGGCCTGCGGTTGACGCGCCTGGCGCGCGGCGTGCCGGTGGGCAGCGAGCTGGAGTACGTGGACCTGGGCACCATCGCACACGCGCTGGTGGACCGGCGCTGAACCAGGCTGCTGCGGCGCTTGCCCCCGGTGTTGGTGGCGACGTCCGCGAAGGCGGGGGAGGTGTCCGCCAGGCTGTCAGCGTTTTTTGCCCCGCGTTGTCTTGGCCGCCTTGCGTTTGGCTGGCGCCGGGCTGGCTTGTTTCCTGGTATTTTTTTTCGGGGACCGGGCTTTTTGCGGCAGGTACAGAACGACCTGCTGTCCCGCCTTGAAAATGGCGGACACGCTGACATGGTTCCAACCGGCGACGCTGGCGGGGCTTACCCGGTAGCGTTTGGCCAGGCTTGCCACGGAATCTTTTTTGCGCGCCTTGAGCACGGTTCGGTGCAGCAGGACCTCGGGTGCCAGGGAAAGCTGGCCGTTGTCCGCCACGTGCGCCCCCACGTCGGTTTCAAGGTGTTTGGAGCGCGGGACCAGCAGACTGGAGCCGGCCTTGATCACGACCCGGGGCGGAATGTTGTTGAGACTGCGCAGCTCGCTTTCACTCATGCCGACGCGTTTGGCCGCGTCGGCCGGTTTCATGGTGGTGGGCGCCAGCCAGACGGTCCAGCTGGCCAGACGGCCGCCGCCGTAGGCCTCCAGGTTGCTCTGAAATGTGGCGGCGTTGTCCCAGGGTAGCAAGATCTGAGGTGTGCCGGCAGCGAAGATGACGGGGCGGTTGGCCGATGGGTTCAGGGCCTTGAAATCTGCCAGAGAGATTTCGGCCAGCCTGGCGGCCAGCGCCACGTCGATGTCGCGCGTGATGTCCACTGTCTGAAAATAAGGGTGGTTTTCGATGACGGGCAGGCGCGAACCGAACGCATCAGGGGTGGCCACAATGTTTTTGACCGCCTGCAGTTTGGGCACGTAAAAACGGGTTTCCATTGGCATGTGGAGGTCGGCATAACTTGTGCCCAGTCCGGCGCGCTGGTTTTTGGCGATGGCACGGCCTACGCTACCCTCGCCCCAGTTGTAGGCGGCCAGGGCCAGATGCCAGTCGCCAAACATGCGGTAAAGTTTTTGCAGATAGTCCAGGGCCGCCCGGGTCGAGGCCAGCACGTCACGCCGGTCATCGCGAAAGGCGTTCTGCTTGAGTTCGAAATGTTTGCCGGTGGCTGGCATGAATTGCCACATGCCGGCAGCCTTGGCGCTGGAGACGGCCTGCGGGTTGAAGGCGCTTTCGATGAAGGGCAGCAGCGCCAGCTCGGTCGGCATGTTGCGCAGTTCCAGCTCTTCGACGATGTGAAACAGGTATTTGTTGGAGCGTTCTGTCATGCGCAGGAGGTAGTCCGGCCGGCTGCTGTACCACTGCTCGCGATCGGCCACCAGCGCACCTTCCAGATTGGGCATGGCGAACCCGCGCCGGATGCGCTCCCACAAATCGGCGGGCGGTGCCAGTTGCGCCACGGCCCCCGCCGAGGCCCGCGCGGTCGTGATGGGTTGCAACGCTCCGCCGGGGATGATGGCGCGGCGGGTGTTGGCGGCCGGATTATTTGTTGCCGTACCGGCCGCATCGGAGGTTGCGTCCGGGTCCGATGCAGTTGTTACGCCGGTGCTGGCACAGCCGGTCAGCCAGAGCAGGCCGGTCAGGGCAAGAATGGAGGGAAATTTCATTGGAACTCGTTTTTCCACTGACGCAGGGCGGCAAAAATGCTTACTTCGTCGTTGGCTGATGCATCAAAGCCTTGAGCCGCTTGTATGAGGGCTGTCTGGCGTGTGCGCAAAAAGGGGTTGATCTGACGCTCCAGCAGGATGGTGGAGGGCAGGGTGGGTTGCTGGCGCGAGCGCAGCGCCTGGACGGTGGCCATGTAATGGGCCAGCGCCGGGTTGCTAGGGTCGACCACGCAGGCAAATCTCAGGTTGTTCAAGGTGTACTCGTGCGCGCAGCACACCCGTGTGGCGTCCGGCAGTGCGGCCAGCGTGTCCAGCGACGCCAGCATCTGGGCCGGGCTGCCTTCAAACAGGCGGCCGCAACCGCCGCTGAACAGTGTGTCGCCACAGAACAGGAGGGGCGCGCCCGCCATGTCGGCACAGTAATAGGCAATGTGGCCGGCGGTGTGCCCAGGGACGTCGATCACGTGAAAGCGCAGTCCGAGAGACTGCAATTGGTCACCACCGCCCAGCCGGGTCAGGGGCTCGGGCAGACGTTCCCGCGCGGGGCCAAACACCTTGGCGCCTGTTGCTTGGCGCAGGGTGTCCACCCCGCCGGTGTGGTCGGGGTGATGGTGCGTGACTAGAATGGCCTCCAGTTGAATGCCCAGGCGTTGCAGGGCCTCAAGCACGGGCTGCGCGTCACCGGGGTCAACCACCAGGGCCTGACGTTCGTCGTGCAACAGCCAGATGTAGTTGTCAGTGAAGGCGGGCAGTGGAATTAACTTCATGAACGATCGAATTATAAGTTTGCATGACTGGCTTGCGACGCCACCGGGGCGTTATCTGCTGGCGTGGGAGCGCGCCCAGTTGGACCAGGCCGTGGCCGATATTTTCGGGTTTCATGCGCTGCAACTCGGTGTGCCCGAGCTTGACGCCCTGGCCGCCAACCGCATGCCGCACCGCTGGCTGGCCACCCAGGCCGCCGTGCCGGGGGCGGCCATCGTGACTGATTTCTCGGCCCTGCCGTTCCCGGCCAGCAGTCTGGATCTGGTGGTGTTGCCGCATGCGCTGGAGCTTGGCACCGATCCGCACACCACCCTGCGGGAAGTTGAGCGGGTGCTGGTGCCGCAGGGACGGGTCGTGATTTGTGGCTTGAACCCGGCTTCCCTGTGGGGTCTGCGCCGACGGCGCGCGCAACTGTACCATCGGCCCGGTCTGGGGCCATTGTGTTTGCCCGAGGGGGAGTTCATTGGCAACTGGCGTTTGCGCGACTGGCTTCGCCTGCTGGGTCTGGAGGTGGAGGTCGGGCGTTTTGGCTGTTACCGGCCCATGTTCGGCAGCGAAAAATGGCTGCAGCGTTTTGAGTGGATGGAGCGGGCGGGTGAACGTTGGTGGCCGATTCTGGGTGCCGTGTACTTTTTGGTGGCGGTCAAGCGCGTGCGCGGCATGACGCTGTTGAGTCCGTCCTGGAAGGGCACCAGAGTCACGTCGTCCGCGCCTGTTTCGATATCAAACAGATCCGCATCGATGGGTGTGTCGGTCCAGAGTGACGAGTGAATGCATGAATGCGAGAGGTTTTGATTGGATGCGATAGAAATTTACACCGACGGCGCCTGCAAGGGCAATCCGGGGCCGGGCGGCTGGGGGGTGTTGCTCAAGTCGGCCGGTGTGCAAAAAGAGCTGTTCGGCGGCGAGTTGGGGACCACCAACAACCGCATGGAAATGATGGCGGTGATCGAGGCGCTGTCGGCCCTGAAGCGGCCTTGCCGCGTGACCCTGCACGTCGACAGTCAGTACGTGCTCAAGGGCATGACCGAGTGGCTGGCCGGCTGGAAGGCCAGAGGCTGGAAAACGGCGGCCAAACAGCCGGTGAAAAATGTCGACCTCTGGCAGCGGCTGGACGAGCTGGTCAACACGGCGGGCCACCGGATTGACTGGCGCTGGGTCAAGGGGCATGACGGCGACCCCGGCAATGAGCGTGCCGACCTGCTGGCCAACCGCGGCGTCGAGCAGGCTTTGCGTCAACGTTGAGTCATGGTGAAAAAAAGAATTTACCGGCTGGTGGCAGCGCTTGGCATCGCGCTGGCCTTCGGGTTGGCCTGGTGGTACCAGCATGCATCCCGACCGGCCGCCATCCTCCCGGCGGGGCCGGGGGCGCCGGCCGTCGAGGTTGCCCGTGTGACGTTGATGAAGCTGACCGACGCTGCCCAGGCCGTGGGTAGCTTGCGTTCCCGCCAGAGCGTGGTGCTGCGCCCCGAAGTCAGCGGCCGCGTCACGCAACTCAATTTTCGCGACGGCGACACTGTGCGCAAAGGGCAGTTGCTGGTGCAGCTGGATGACCAGTTGCCCCGGGCGCAGGTTCAGCAAAGCCGGGCGGAATTGTCGATCGCCCTGGCCAACCACAACCGCAACCGGGACTTGGTGGCGCAGAACTTTATCAGTCAGCGCTCGCTCGAAGAGAGTGCGGCCAATCTGGCGGTCGCCCAGGCCAGGCTGGCGCTGGCGCAGGCCGCGGCGGCACGCCTGAAGATCGTGGCCCCGTTCGACGGTGTGGCCGGCATCCGTGCCATCGACGTGGGCGACTACCTGAAAGATGGCGCCGACATCGTGAACGTCGAGGACATCCATGCGGTGTATGCCGATTTTCGTCTGCCCGAACGTTTTCAGGGCAAGGTCGGCAAAGGCCAGCTGGCCCGTGTTGAACTGGATGCCGTGCCGGGTGCCGGGTTCGCGGCGCTCGTCCAGGCGGTGGACCCCTTGATCGACGCCAGCGGCCGCTCGGTCGGCGTGCGGGCCTGCATTGACAACCGGCAGCTGCGGTTGCGCCCCGGCATGTTTGCCCGCGTCAGCATTGTGTTGGGCGAGCGCGACCGGGCGAAAGTCATCCCTGAAGAAGCCATCGTGCCGCAGGGGGGCAAGTTTTATGTGATCCGGCTTCAGCCCGGGCCCGCGGCCGCAACCCAGGTGTCGCAACGGGTGGCGGTGACGACGGGCCTGCGGTGGCCGGGGTGGGTGGAAATTCTGCAAGGTCTGGATGAGGGCGACACGGTTGTCACGGCGGGGCAGCAACGCCTGGCGCATGACGGCACCGTGGTGCGGGTGGTGGACCTGTCCCGTCCCGCCGATGCGCCGCCGGCAACGGGCGTTGCAGCCGCTGCAGCGGGCCCGGTGCAAACCCGCCAGGGCGGCGTGAACCCCTGTCTTGCGCCGGGATCCTGATGCAGCTGGCCGAGCTTTCGATTCGCCGTCCGGTGCTGGCCACCGTGCTGTCGCTGCTGGTGCTGCTGGTCGGGGCGGTCAGCCTGGGCAAGCTGCCGGTGCGCGAGTATCCGAAGATTGACGAGCCGGTCGTCACGGTCAGCGTAAGGTATGCAGGGGCGTCGGCCGAGGTGATGGAGTCCCAGGTCACCAAGCCGCTGGAAGACTCGATTGCCGGCATCGACGCGGTGGACGTCATCACCTCGGTCAGTCGTGCTGAACAGACCCAGATTTCGGTGCGTTTCCGGCTGGAAAAAGACGCGGACACCGCCGCCGCCGAGGTGCGTGACCGCACTTCCCGCGTGCGCAACCGCCTGCCACAGGCGGCTGATGAACCCGTGGTCGCCAAGGTGGAGGCCGATGCCTTTCCGGTGATCTGGCTGGCGTTCAGCAGCGATACCCTGAGCGGGCTGCAGATCAACGATCTGGTGAACCGGATCGTCAAGCCCCGTTTGCAGACGGTCACGGGTGCCGCCGACGTGCGCATTTTCGGAGAGCGCAAATACGCCATGCGGGTCTGGCTGGACCCCGACAAGCTGGCTGCCTACCAGCTCACCACCCAGGACGCGGAGGATGCCATTCGGCGCAGCAACCTGGAAGTGCCGGCCGGGCGCATTGAGTCCACCCGGCGCGAGTTCAGCGTGACTTCGCAGACCGATCTGGCCAGCCCGGCTCAGTTCGCCGACATCATCATCAAAAACGCCAGGGGTTTTCCGGTGCGTGTGCGCGACGTCGGGCGTGTCGAGGAAGCCGCGGCGGACGAGCGCAGCGGCTCGCGCCTGAATGGCCGGGCGGTGGTATCGGCCGGCGTGGTCCGGCAGGCGACCGCCAACCCGCTGGAGCTGAGCCGGGGGGTGCGGGCGATGATCCCCAGGTTGCAGGCGGATCTGCCGCCCGGCGTCACGGTCGGCATTGCCAATGACACCTCGGTTTTCATCGACCGTTCCATCAAAAGCGTGTTCCAGGCCCTCGTCGAGTCGGTGGTTCTGGTCGCGCTGGTGATTTTTGTTTTTTTGCGTACCTTGCGCGCCTCGATCATCCCCCTCATCACGATTCCGGTGGCCTTGATCGGCACCTTCGCGCTGATGGCGCTGGCCGGGTTCACCATCAACACCCTGACCCTGCTGGCGCTGGTGCTGGCCATCGGGCTGGTGGTGGATGACGCCATCGTGGTGCTGGAGAACATTTTCAGACACGTCGAAGCCGGGCTGGACCCGTTCTCGGCCGCCATCAAGGGGGTGCGGGAAGTCGGCTTTGCGGTGGTGGCGATGACGCTGACGCTGGCGGCGGTGTACGCGCCGCTGGCATTCACGCCCGGGCGCACGGGTCGTCTGTTCATTGAATTTGCGCTGGCGCTGGCCGGTGCCGTGGTGGTGTCGGGCTTCGTCGCCCTGACTCTGTCGCCGATGATGTGCTCGCTGCTGCTCAAACACAAGTCCAGACCGAGCCGGTTTGACCGCGGTATGGAGCACGCCTTGAACGCGCTCACCTTGGTCTATCGGCGGGCCCTGACCTGGCTGGTCACGACCGGCCATGACCGGCAGCGTGCGGCCCGGGGAGCGGGCAATGCGTTCAAGCGGCTCGTGTTTGATGCGCGCTGGATCGTCATCGGCGTCATGCTGGTGTGCGCGTGGTCGATTTCTCTGCTGCTGCCCGGCATGAAGCGCGAACTCTCGCCGCTGGAAGATCGAGGCCAGGTACTGGTTGTGGTGACGGCGCCGGACGGTGCCACATTGGGTTACACCGACCGCTACGTTGCCGCCGTCGAGCGCATGGGGCAGCAGTACCCGGAATTCGACCGTATTTTTGTCTCTTCGGGCAATCCGACCGTGTCGCAGGCCAATGTGATGTTGCGGGCGGTTGATTGGGACGCGCGCACGCGTTCGACGCTGGACGTGGCGCGCGAGCTGCAGCCCAAGCTGGCGGCCCTGCCCGGCGTGACCGCCTTTCCGGTCACGCCACCGTCGTTGGGTCAGGGTTTTCGCGAGCGCCCGCTCAACTTCGTGATCGTCACTTCGGACAGCTACCAGAATCTGTCGGCGCTGACGCGTCAGTTCATGGATGAAATTGCGAAAAATCCCGGTATCGTCAGCGCCGACACGGACCTGCGCCTGAACAAGCCGGAACTGAAAATCGGGATCGACCGCGATAAGGCGGCCGACCTGGGCGTCGGTGTGGACGTGGTGGCGCGGACCATTGAAACCATGCTCGGCGGGCGGCAGGTCACGCGCTACAAACGTGATGGCGACCAGTTTGACGTGATTGTGCAAACGGCGGGCAGTGCGCGCGCCACCCCGGACGACGTGGAGAAGCTTTTCGTGCGGGGGCGCAACGACACCATGATTCCGCTGGCCGCGCTGGTGACGGTGCATGAATCCGTGGCGCCGCGCGAACTCAACCACTTCGGTCAGCGCCGCTCGGTGTCGATTACGGCCAATCTGGCGGCCGACTATTCCCTGGGGCAGGCGCTGGATTTTCTGGACAGTACGGCGGCCCGGGTGCTCAAGCCAGGCTACAGCACCGATCTCAACGGCACCTCGCGCGAATTCAAAAATTCGCAGGGTTCATTGCTCATCGTGTTTGGACTGTCGCTGCTGTTCATTTTTCTGGTGCTGGCGGCCCAGTTTGAAAGTTTCATTGATCCGCTGGTCATCATGCTGTCGGTGCCCTTGTCGATGGTCGGCGCGCTGCTGGCGCTGAAATGGGCGGGCGGCTCGCTCAATGTGTATTCGCAGATCGGGCTGATCACGCTGGTCGGCCTGATCACCAAGCATGGCATTTTGATTGTCGAGTTCACCAACCAGTTGCGCGAGCAGGGTCTGGAGATGACGCAGGCGCTGGTCAAGGCCTCAAGCCAGCGCCTGCGTCCGATCCTGATGACCACCGGCGCCATGGTGCTGGGCGCGGTACCGCTGGCCCTGGCGCAGGGCGCCGGCGCCGAGAGCCGCATGCAGATTGGCTGGGTCATCGTGGGCGGCATGTCGCTGGGCACCCTGCTGACGATCTTTGTCGTGCCCACCATGTACACCCTGCTGGCGCGCGCGGCGGTGCCGGGTGCGATCAAGACGGTGGAGGCTGAGGAGCGAGTGTGATCAGCTAATTCGATGGACTGATGTTCGTGTTCGGGAATCAACCACTTAGAGAAGTTCTCCGGAATTTGTATAAACAAAATTGCTCAAATATCAAAATTTGTGTATTCTTATTTAATGCCTAAAGCCGCCGAATCTGTCACCAGCCTGCCTAGCTCCGTTTTGGTCTCCCTGGAGATGCTGGGGGAGCATCTTCGCCTCGGGCGCAAGCGGCGCAAGGAGTCCCTGCGCTCCTGGGCTCTGCGCATGAATGTCTCCGTCCCGACCTTGGCTGCGATGGAAAAAGGCGATCCCCGCGTCGGCATGGGGGTGTACGCCACGGCCTTGTGGCTCATGGGCCGGGATGACGCTCTGCGGACGCTGGCAGCACCAGAGAGCGATGCGCAGGCTTTGGCGCAGGAGATGTTGGTACTGCAGCACAAGGGAGGAAGATGCAATGTCTGATGTCTACAAGCCTCAAGATGCCATGAGCCTGTGGTGGCTCGGCAAGGGCGCTGGCCAGCAGTTCCCGCCGCGCCTGATCGGTCGTGTGTTCCTGGCCGAGGGCAACCGCAAAGTCGGACTGGAATACGACCCGACCTGGATTCAGGATGGCTTTGCGCTCAGCGAGGATATTCCTTTGGCTCGCGGCGTTTTCTTGCCCAAAGAGCGGGACATGGCCGCCGGCGCCGTGGACGACGCTCGCCCGGATCGATGGGGGGAGCGTGTCATCCGCAACCTCTACAAGCCCGCCCGGTTGTCGGTGCTGGAGTACCTGTACTTTGCTGGGGATGACCGTTTCGGGGCGCTAGGGGTGTCGTTGGAGCCGGGCCGGTACCGGCCTAGCGGCGACGGTGCCCTGGCCAACCTGGCCAACCTGTCCGATATGGAGCGTGCAGTCGCCGCTGTCCTGGCTGACGAGAAGCTGGATGAGGCCTTGGTGCGTCTGGTCAGGCCGGGGCCGTCATTTGGTGGTGCGCGTCCCAAGTCGCTTATCGAGATGGAGGGTTCCCAGTGGGTGGTGAAGTTTTCCGAAGGAGAGGATTTCGACACCGAGTTGGTTGAGCACGCCACTATGCGACTGGCAGCTCAATGCGGCATTTCGGTGTCTGAGACGCGGGCACTGCCGCTGGCCAAGGGACATGCGGTCGCCGTCAAGCGCTTTGACCGCACAAGCGCCCAGCGCTCGCACGTGATCTCTGCCCATACCGTGCTGCGGGCTGTTGGCCTTCCCATGGGCTATCCGGAGCTGGCGCAAAGCCTGCGCCGGATCGCGCGTGCCGAGGCCATTCGTGACCACCAGAAGGAGTTGTTCCGGCGCATGGTGTTCAACATTCTGATGGACAACACGGACGACCACGAGAAGAACCACGCCTTCGTGCGCGCTGACGATGGCTTCTACGATCTCTCGCCCGCCTACGATGTGGTGCCGTCGGTTCAAGGGCTGGGCCAGCAGCAACTCCGGGTAGGGAAGGGCGAGGCCGAGTCCTCGATCGAGAACGCCCTGTCGGAAGTGCAGGCCTTTGGCTTGAAGAAAGATTCGGCGGTCGAGGTGATCCAGCGAGTTGTCGCTGAGGTGGATGGATGGAAGGCGTTCTTCCGAGGCCAAGGCATCAGGGATAGGGACTTGGAGAGGATGGCTCAGTACATCGATGGGCCGTCGTTGCTGGCGCAGCGGGCAGAGTTTAGAAGACAAAAATCGGTGTAACTGGCTAGGAGCCTGGGCAGCAGAAGGCAATGTGACCAGGCTCCAAGCTGATCTGTTTCCACTGGAGCGTCGGCATTTGTGGATTTCCGCCGACCAGCACAAGAACGGCAAGGCCCATTCCGTGCCATTGAACGAAGCCGCTTTACAGGTGCTGGAAAAACGCAAAGGCGATCACCCCACCCATGTTTTTACCTACGAGGGCAATCCCATTGTCCAGGTCAACACCAAGGCATGGCGCAACGCCTTGACGCGGGCCGGGATAGAGGATTTTCCGCTGGCACGATCTGCGCCATACCTTCGCCACCTGGCACCGTGAGGCGGGCACACCGACACATGAATTGCAGCGTTTGTGGGTGGCTGGAAAACCTTGGAAATGGTGGAGCGTTATGCCCACGTCGCGCCGGAAGGCTTGCAGATTGCAGCAAGTCGGCTTGATAATGTGCTGTCTGTTACGTATTGACTACGTGAAAAAAGCCCTGACTCGTGAGAATCAGGGCTTTTAAGAATGGTGC
>DIVK01000007.1:5024-7051 GCA_002422455.1 Rhodoferax sp. UBA6134 | reverse complement strand
CGGCATCTCGCTGGGCATGTACGGCGTGTTCACCGCCGGGGTGGCGTGCTGGCTGGTTTATGGCGTGCTGCTGGACGCCTGGCCGATCGTGATTGCCAACTGCATCACACTGCTCCTGGCAGCGGCTATTCTGGTGATGAAACTGTGGTTTCGGTAAACACCGGCTGAACGGATGGGGAGTGGGACCAGCCCGCGGGTGCGGCTCCGCCAGTTGCAGTTGCTAACCTAGCAGCCGTGCCGTCTGCGGGTCGTAAGTCACGTCGGTAATTGACCCATTCCGGATGCGCTGAACCGCTTCGTCAATCACATGGAGCGGCACCAAAAACCATTCTCTCGGCTTGACCGGATGTCCGAAGCGATCCTCGATGGTCAAGTCGAGCTGGGCCGCACCGAACAGGCGGTGGAAGATGTTTTCCAGTCTGGTGCGGTTCAGGTTGTGGAGCTTGTAGGTGGCAATCCTTGACAGTTCAAACAGAGGGAGCCTGATGTACTTGTCGCAACAAATTTGCTCAGCATTGAGCAGAGTGAGCGTGAGTTGGCTGGTGATGGCCAAATGGCCTAAAAATCAAGAATCGGCTAGGATACCCATAGCTTAGGAGCACTGCCATGACCACCACTGAAATTCAACTGCCAAAAGTAGCTCAAACCAGGATTAGCCGACTGGCTCACGCATCGGGGCGCAGCCCGGCAGCCATGCTGCGCTTCGTGCTGCGTGACGGTTTTGACGCTGTGGCACTCAGCATCAAAGAAAACGCTCAGGCCGATGAACAGTTTGCAGCCGGTGCCACGGTGTCACACGCCGATGTCATGCGGGACGCGCTGAGTGCAATACATCAGGCAAAGCACAAGGCACAAGCTGCTGCATGACCCGGACCGTTGTCTGGTCGGATCAAGCGCGAAATCAATTTGTCGCCACGCTGACGTACATCGCCAAAGAAGACCCCCTGACGGCGGAGATGGTGCATAAACGGGTAGAAAAGTCGCTCACACTTTTATGCGATTCCCCAGAAATGGGTGTTTCAGCCCCCACGGCAGGTGTGCAAACCTACGCCGTACCCAAAACCGGCCACAGCTTTGACTATCGGCTGGTGCGCGATCAAATCCGGGTTCAACGCTGGTACAGGCAACGGCAGAAGCCTGTAGCTGCTGAAGCGAATGCCTGAATGCGCGGAGCGGGTATCCCCGCTCGGAGTATGTCCCCTTCTGGGCCTAGGTAGAAAAGTTTTGATCGTCTTCTCGAAACACCCTGCTTACCGAGTGCAAATGCCATGAACCCAACGACCAATCCCACCTATCTGTTGGCCGATGTGGAGGTGGTTGCCTGTGTGATTTTTCCCCGCTCGTGTCCGGCCGAGGTTCAGTAACTGGCGCGGCACTGCGAGGGCCACCTTGTAAATGGTTGTCCGTGAGACCTTGAGGCGTTCCTCGAACTGGCTGACCGGGATGGTGGGGTCAGATACCAGCCGCTCGATCTCCCCAATTTGTCGTGCATCCAGCTTTCTGCGTTTGAGTGTACAGACGTGATCGACATGGGCATTCTCAGTATGCCGGTATGCAGGGGATGTTGTTTCAGGGACAAAAGAACTGTCTTGGGTCGGCATCTGCCCGTCATGCCAAAAACCTGAATGGCTCATATCCGTCTTTACCAGTCATCCGCTGCACACGTTTAAGCGGCAAGTTTCAGCCGTAACGGCCCGTGGCGCGGAGTCTGTGATCTGGGAAAACACGCGACGCTTCTGCGAAATCCGTTCGCAATTGAAACTGAGTCCGTCAAGCCGCCGACGCCCGTTGCAGGCGGTCGCGCACGCCATCCCACGCGGGGCTGTCAGGCGGCGTTTCAATCCAGATCCATTTGACGCCCTGGGCATCCAGTTCGCGCAGCACCGCAAACAATTGCTGCGCCGTGGCCGCCGCATCATCGGGCATGCGCCGGCGCAGCACTTTGCCGGAACGGGTCTTCAGCATGGCGCGCGAATAGGTGGCAACCGTTGGCCCGGCAGCGCCTGCGGCACCCCCGGCATCGTCAG
>DIVK01000007.1:3711-4924 GCA_002422455.1 Rhodoferax sp. UBA6134 | reverse complement strand
CCGCCGTCCAGAATCGGCAAGCCGGCGCCAAACTCGTCCTGCACGTGCGCCGCCGTGGTCGGGCTGACGCGGCCGAACTGGTTGGCGCTCGGCGCGGCCACGCCCCACACACCCTGTTCCCGGCAGGCCCGCAACAGCGCCTGCGCCACCGGGTGCGCGGGACAGCGCAGGCCAATCGAGTCCTGCCCGCCGGCCGCCGCCTGGGCCACGCCGGAGCGGCGCGGCAAAATCAGGGTCAACGGGCCGGGCCAGAAGGCCTGCATCAGCCGGTGCGCGAAGTCCGGCACGCTGGCGGCAAAACGGGCGGCGTCGGCCACGTCGGCCACATGCACGATCAGGGGGTGGTCACTGGGGCGTCCCTTGGCCCTGAAAATTTTGGCAACGGCCGCTTCATTGGCAGCGTCGGCGCCCAGGCCGTACACCGTCTCGGTTGGCAGCCCCAGCAGTTCACCCGCCTTGAGGACGGCGGCGCCCTGCATGATCGCCTGCGGCGTGCGGCCATCGAGGATCATGCCCGGCCCCGGCTCAAAACGTCTCCATGCCCAGCAACCGCGCGGCGGCACGGGCATTGGCCCGGGCCGCGTCCGGGCTGGCGGCGGTGAAGGTGAGGTGGCCCATCTTGCGCCCGGGACTGGCCTTGAGCTTGCCGTACAGGTGCAGGTGGGCGCCCGGCAGCGCCAGAACCTGGTCCCACGCCGGCGTGACGGGCTCGCTGGAGCGGACAAACCAGAGCTCGCCCAGCAAATTGAGCATGATGGCCGGGCTGTGCTGGCGCGGTGGCAGCAGCGGCAGGCCCGCCAGGGTGCGCACCTGCAGATCAAACTGCGAGAGATCGCAGGCATCCAGGCTGTAATGACCGCTGTTGTGCGGACGCGGCGCCATTTCGTTGACCACCAGCGTGTCGTCCTGCAACAGGAAAAACTCCACGCACAGCACACCCACATAGCGGATTTCTTCCGCGATTGATTTGGCAGCATCAACCGCTTGCCTGGCAAGAACGGGCGGCAGATTTCCCTCATGCACCTCGGTCACGGCCAGAATGCCGTCGCGGTGCAGGTTGCGCTGCACCGGCAGGTTCACACACGTGCCATCCCGCCCGCGCGCCACGATCACCGAGCACTCGGCCTGCAGCGGCAGCATTTTCTCCAGCACGCAGGGCACGTGCCCGAGGGCGGCCCAGGCGGCGGCCAGGTCGGCGCGGCTGCTCACGCGC
>DIVK01000007.1:0-3626 GCA_002422455.1 Rhodoferax sp. UBA6134 | reverse complement strand
GCCGGCACGTTTTCAAACTCGGTGGTGATCGCCGCGCAACGCTGCGCCAACTGCGCCAGACCCTGCGCGTCCAGGTAATCGGTCTGGACGTGATGGTGGCTCACCAGCCCGGCCGGACTGGCCGGGTCGGGGTCCAGCACGGCCGTGAAGTAGCCCATCGCCTGCGCCGCCTGCACAAACATGCGCCCGAGCTGGCCGCCCCCCATCACGCCCAGCGTGACGGGTTGCCCATCGCCCATGGTGCCAGGCAAGAGGGGGGGGGTAATAACAGCCCCCACGCTTGCCACTGCGTGTGCTGCGCTGCCCCCCGAGGGGGCGGTTTCGCCTTGGGGCGGCCCGGCGGCGAAACTGGCCCCCACGCTTGCCACTGCGTGTGCTGCGCTGGCGCTCACAGCGCGGGCGGCAGCGTCATGCCGCGGGCAATTTCGGTTTGTTCGGCGCGAAAGGCGTCCAGCCCGGCGCGCAGGGCGGGGTCTTCATTGGCCAGCATGGCCAGCGCAAACAGGGCGGCGTTGGCCGCACCCGCGGCGCCGATGGCAAAGGTGGCCACCGGCACGCCCTTGGGCATTTGCACGATGCTGTGCAGCGAGTCCACACCCGAAAGGTGCCTGGACGCCACCGGCACGCCCAGCACCGGCACCGTGGTTTTGGCCGCCAGCATGCCCGGCAGGTGCGCCGCGCCGCCGGCGCCGGCGATGATGGCCTTCAGGCCACGGCCAACGGCGGCCTCGGCATAGGCGAACATGTCATCGGGCATGCGGTGGGCCGAAACCACGCGGGCCTCGTGCGCAATGCCGAACTGTTGGAGAATGTGGACCGCGTGCTGCATGGTGTCCCAGTCGGAACTGGAGCCCATAACGACGCCGATTTGAATGTGTTTCATAGTATTGAGGGCAAGGATTGCCAGTGCGCTACGCTTGCGGCCTGGTGCTCTGCCCCGCAGCCTGTCGGACCTGAATTTTACTTTTTTACCCTGGGTTACCTGGAATGATGAACGTTACGGTTGAAAACTTTGATGCCGAGGTGGTCGCCGCCTCGATGCACACGCCGGTGCTGGTCGACTTTTGGGCGCCCTGGTGCGGTCCCTGCAAGGTGATTGGTCCGCTGCTGGAGAAAATCGAGACCGACTACGCCGGTCGCTTCAGGCTGGTCAAGATTGATTCGGACCAGGAACAGGAGCTCAGCCAGGCCTTTGGCATCCGCAGCATTCCCACCTGCGTGCTGATGATGGATGGCAAGCCGGTGGATGGCTTTGCCGGCGCGCTGCCCGAAGGCCAGATCAAGGCCTTTCTGGACAAGCACCTGCCGCCGGGCGACGTGCTGGAGGCCGAGGTCACGGGCATGGCGGTGTCGGACGCCCCCGATGACAACGACCCCGTGGCCGTGCGCGAGGCGCTGCACCAGACCGTGCTGAAGAACCCGGACGACGATGACGCCCGCTTTGACTACATCCGGCTGCTGCTGCGCGCCGGTGACCTTGACGCGGCCAGGGTGGCGTTTGCCCCGGTGATTGCCAAGGCTTCGCTGGTGCAGCGTCTCGGTGCCTTGCAACGCTGGATGGATGCTCTTGATTTCGCAGCGGACAAGAATGATTTGACGGAGACCGTCACCGGTTTTGATGCCAGGATTGCGGCCAACAAGCGCGACTTCGACGCCCGCTTCGGCAAGGCGCAGACCCTGATGGCGGCGCAGGACTGGACCGGTGCCATGGACGAGTTGCTGGAAATCCTGATGCGCGACAAAAACTGGTCGGATGAGCTGGCGCGCAAGACGTTCATCGCCATTCTGGACATCATCGAGCCGCCCAAGGTCAAGGTCGCCGACGGACAAATTCCGCCCGCGGACCCGACCCTCGCCACCTACCGCCGCCGTCTGAGCAGCGTGGTGCTGAGCTGAGAGCGGGCGCGACCGCAAAGCTTTAAAAGGCTACGCTGAATAAGTCCGTTCGCGTTGAGCTTGTCGAAACGCAGTCTTTGCAGATCAACAACTTGCGAAGGACTTCGACAGGCTCAATCCGAACGGGGGGACGTGTTCAGCATTGCCTTAGAATTCCTTCCCTCCAAGGAGCGTTGCAGCAGGTCAGCGGACCCGTCAGGCTTGGATACTCGCAACCACGCTCACCTGCTTTTTTGTCATTTACAGGTGAGACGCATGTCCGATATTGTTGTTCCCCCCATGATGCTGTCCGGCCTGGAGCCGGTACGCATTGGCGATGCTTACCCCACCGAGAACCGCGCTGAAGGTCTGGCCCCAAGTGCCACATTCGTCAACATTGGCGAGCGCACCAACGTGACCGGCTCCAAAGCCTTTGCCCGCATGATCCTGAACGGCGAGTACGAGCAGGCGCTGGCGGTGGCGCGCCAGCAGGTGGAAAACGGCGCGCAGATCATCGACATCAATATGGACGAGGCCATGCTCGACAGCCAGGCCGCCATGGTGCGGTTCTTGAACCTGATTGCCTCCGAGCCCGACATTTCCCGCGTGCCGGTGATGATTGATTCGAGCAAATGGAGCGTCATTGAAGCCGGCCTGCGTTGCGTACAGGGCAAGGCGGTGGTGAACTCCATCAGCATGAAAGAGGGCGTGGACGAATTCAAGCGCCAGGCCAGATTGCTGCGCCGTTATGGCGCGGCGGCCGTGGTAATGGCTTTTGACGAGCAAGGCCAGGCCGATACTTACGAGCGCAAGATCGAAATTTGCGAGCGCGCCTACCGCGTCCTGGTGGACGAAATCGGTTTTCCGCCGGAAGACATCATCTTTGACCCCAACATCTTCGCCATTGCCACCGGCATTGAGGAACACAACAACTACGCGGTCGATTTCATCAACGCCACGCGCTGGATCAAGCAGCACCTGCCGGGCGCCAAGGTGTCGGGCGGGGTGTCCAACGTCTCGTTCAGCTTCCGTGGCAACGATCCGGTACGCGAAGCCATCCATACCGTGTTCCTGTACCACGCGATTCAGGCCGGCATGGACATGGGCATCGTCAACGCCGGCATGGTCGGGGTCTATGACGATCTGGAGCCGGAACTGCGCGAGCGGGTAGAAGACGTGGTGCTGAACCGCCGGCCCGACGCCGGCGAGCGCCTGCTGGATATTGCGGAAACGGCCAGGAGTGGCGCCAGGGACGAGAGCAAAAAGCTGGAGTGGCGTGGTACTTCTGAGCACCCGGCCACGGTGGAGCAGCGCCTGAGCCACGCCATGGTGCACGGCGTCACCGACTTCATCACCGAAGACACCGAAGAGGCGTACCAGGCCATTCTGGCCAAGGGCGGCCGACCGCTGCATGTGATTGAAGGCCCGCTGATGGCGGGCATGAACATCGTGGGCGATCTGTTCGGCCAGGGCAAGATGTTCCTGCCGCAGGTGGTCAAGAGCGCGCGCGTGATGAAGCAGGCGGTGGCGCACCTGATTCCGTACATCGAGGAAGAAAAACGGCAGGACGAGGCGGCAGGACGCGACGTGCGCACCAAGGGCAAGATCGTGATGGCCACCGTCAAGGGCGACGTGGATGACATCGGCAAGAACATCGTCACCGTGGTGCTGCAATGCAACAACTTCGACGTGGTCAACATGGGCGTGATGGTGCCGGCCCACGAGATTCTGGCGCGCGCCAGGGCCGAGGG
>DIVK01000110.1 GCA_002422455.1 Rhodoferax sp. UBA6134 | reverse complement strand
GATGGCAAGCACGCCATGGTGTACAGCCGTTTGTCACGGCGCCTGCGCGACACCGGGCATCAGTCCTTCAAGGATTACCTGAGTTGGCTGGAGCGGCATGACGGTCCTGAATGGCAGGAGTTCGTCAATGCCCTGACCACGAATCTGACGTCTTTTTTTCGCGAACAGCACCACTTCGAAATTTTTGCCAGCTATTTGCAATCCAGGCCGGCGGGGAGCGCCTGGCGCGTCTGGTGCAACGCAGCATCGACGGGGGAGGAACCTTATTCCATTGTCATGACGGCTTTGGAGGCGCTGGGTACTCGTGCCAATGTGGCCCTGACGGCCAGTGACATTGACTCCAAGGTGCTGGCGACCGCCGCGCAGGGCATTTACCGGCTGGAGGGGCTCAAGGGCCTCGGTGAGGAGCGCATGCAGCGCTTTTTTCTGCGTGGCAAAGGTGCGAATGAAGGCATGACCCGCGTCAAGCCCGAATTGCAGCGCATGATTGACTTCATCAGCGTGAACCTGATCCGGGATGACTGGCCATTTCGGGAGCCGTTTGATGTTGTCTTCTGCCGCAATGTCATGATCTACTTTGATGCCGCAACCCAGCGCAAGGTGCTGGAGCGTATTCATCGCGTGATGGTGCCGGGTGGCTTGTTGTTTGTGGGGCATGCGGAAAACTTCAGCGAGTCGAAGGATTTGTTTGTTCTGCGCGGCAAGACCGTCTATGAGCGGCGTTAGATTTCCCGGACCGTACTGTTTCAATTGACTGCAAGGAACGCATGAATTTGTCTCCATCGGGTCTGGGTGCTTCGTCAATCCGTTCCGCCACAGCCGCCCCCGTCGCTCCCAGGGTTCTGGCGGGAGGACGGGTGTCGCGCGTGGATCAGCTCAAGGCACAGCCCCGCAGTCCCGGCGAAGCTTCATTTTTTTACAACGACCACCATTTTCACTATGACACGGTAAAAGTATTGCCGGGCGAGTACTTTGTCTCCGGTGATGACTTGGTCATCATGACCGTTTTGGGCTCATGCATTGCGGCTTGTCTCTGGGATGGCCGGGCGCGCGTGGGGGGAATGAATCACTTCATGCTCCCCGACGGCGATAGCATCGACGGTGGCGGCCGGTACGGCTCCTATGCCATGGAGCTGCTGATCAACGAGATGCTGAAAAAAGGCGCCCGTCGCGAGTCGATGCAGGCCAAAGTATTTGGCGGGGCGCAGGTCATGGCGGGATTCACCACCCTGAATGTGGGCGAGCGCAATACCAAGTTTGTTTTTGAGTACCTTGCCACGGAACGTATTCCGGTGGTGTCGCAGGACGTGCTGGACATTCACCCGCGCAAGGTCTGTTTTTTTCCGGCCTCTGGCAAGGCGCTGGTCAAGCGTCTGGCCCATACGCATCCCGAAACGTTGGTTGTGGAGGAGCGAAAAGGCAATGCGGCCACTGTTGTCAAGGCGACTTCGGGCGGTTCGGTGGACTTGTTTTGAGGATGTTGAGTTGAAGAAGATTCGAGTGCTGGTGGTGGACGATTCGGCTTTGGTGCGCAGCTTGCTGGCCGGGATCATCAACCGGCAAAAAGACATGGAATGCGTTGGCACGGCCAATGATCCGCTGATTGCCCGAGAGATGATTCGCGAATTGAATCCCGATGTCATTACGCTGGATATCGAAATGCCGCGCATGGATGGCATCGACTTTCTGGGACGGCTCATGCGCTTGCGCCCCATGCCGGTGCTCATGATTTCGACCCTGACCGAGCGGGGGGCGGAGGTCACGATGAAGGCGCTGGAGTTGGGCGCGGTTGACTTTGTGGCCAAGCCCAGAATCGGCGTGGCCGACGGTTTGAACGAATTGTCGATCCAGATTGTGGAGAAGGTTCGCATTGCCGCTGCCGCCCACATCAGGCGTGCGCCAGTGCTGCCGCCTTCGGACGCCGCGGTGGCAGGCGCGTCAGGTTCCGCGCGCGCCCCGGTGAGCTCGATCGGACGGGTTTCCACAGAAAAATTGATCTGCATTGGCGCCTCGACCGGGGGCACGGAGGCTATCAAGGAGGTCTTGACGAACCTGCCGGCGGACTCGCCAGGCATCGTGATCACCCAGCACATGCCGCCCGGATTTACCACCAGTTTTGCCGCACGTCTGAACAGCCTGTGCCGGCTCACGGTTCAGGAGGCCGTGAACGGCGAGCGGATTTTGCCCGGGCACGCTTACATTGCGCCCGGCGGCAAGCAGTTCCGGGTAGGGCGCAGCGGCGCCAATTATGTGGCGGTCGTTGAAGACGGTGAGCCGGTCAACCGGCACAAGCCTTCCGTCGAAGTGTTGTTCAAGTCGGTTGCCAGCGTGGTGGGTCGCAATGCGTTGGGTGTCATGCTGACCGGCATGGGAGGCGATGGCGCCCGGGCCATGCGCGAAATGAAGGACGCTGGCAGTTACAACTACGTGCAGGACGAGGCCTCCTGCATCGTGTTCGGCATGCCGCGCGAGGCGATTTTGCATGGCGCCGCGGACGAAGTGCTGCCCCTCACCCAGATCGCGCCCGCACTGATTACCCGTTTGAGCAGCGCCACCGACCGCTACCGGGTCTGAGTCAGGCGGTCGAGAGCGCCTCCCAGCGGGCGAGCGCCGTCAGCATTTCTTCTTCGATGGCCGCGTCCCGCTGGTAGAGTTCGCTGGCCCGGGCAGGGTCTTTGGCATAGAGGCTGGCGTCGGCCAGTGTGACCCGCAGCGCCGCCTGTTCCTGTTCCAGTGTCTCGATTCTGGCCGGCAAGCCCTCGAGTTCGCGTTGTTCCCTGTGGCCGAGCTTTTTGGTCGCTGCCGCTTTTTTGAGGTCGGCCGCCTTGTTGTCGTTCTTGCCCCTGGCGCCCGTTGGCTGAGGGGCTGCCGCGGTCGAGCTGGCCGCAAGCTCGATCTCCTTGCTGCGTCTGGATTGCGTCAGCCAGTCCTGAATGCCGCCCTCATATTCGCGCCACAAACCGTTGCCTTCGCACGCGATCGTGCTCGTCACCACGTTGTCGAGAAAGGTACGGTCATGGCTGACCAGAAATACGGTTCCCTCGTAGCTTTGCAGCAATTCCTCCAGCAACTCCAGGGTCTCGATGTCCAGGTCGTTGGTGGGCTCGTCCAGCACCAGCACATTGGCCGGCCGGGCAAACAGGCGTGCCAGCAGCAGGCGGTTGCGCTCGCCACCGGACAGTGAGCGCACCGGGGAGTTGGCGCGCGCCGGCGAGAACAGGAAGTCGCCCAGATAGCTTTTGACGTGTTTGCGCTGGCTGCCGATCTCGATCCACTCGCTGCCCGGACTGATGAAGTCCTCCAGCGTGGCGTCCAGGTCCAGCGCGTTGCGCATCTGGTCGAAGTAGGCCACCTGCAGATTTGCGCCTTGCCGGACCTTGCCGCTGTCCGGTTGCAGTTCACCCAAAATGAGCTTGAGCAGGGTGGTCTTGCCCGCCCCGTTGGGCCCCAGCAGGCCAATCTTGTCGCCACGCATGATGGTGGCACTGAAGTCCTTGATGATGACTTTGTCGCCGAAAGCCTTGCAAGCCTGCGTCAATTCGGCCACCAGCTTGCCGCCCAGTGCGCCAGAGGCCACGTCCATGCGCACATTGCCAACTGCTTCGCGGCGCGCCCGGTGGCTGGCACGCAGGTTTTGCAGGCGCACGATGCGGCTTTGACTGCGGGTGCGCCGGGCCTCGACGCCCTTGCGGATCCAGATTTCTTCCTGCGCCAGCAGCTTGTCGGCCTTGGCGCTGACCACCGCTTCCTGCGCAATTTGATCCTCTTTCAGAACCAGGTATTGCGCAAAATTTCCGGGATAAGAGCGCAGTTTGCCCCGGTCAAGTTCCACGATGCGCGTCGCCACCCGGTCCAGGAAAGTCCGGTCATGGGTGATGGTGACCACGCTGCCCTTGAACGCGATCAGCAGGTCTTCCAGCCATTCGATGGAATCCAGGTCCAGATGGTTGGTGGGTTCGTCCAGCAGCAGCACGTCGGGCTGCGCGACCAGGGCCTGCGCCAGGGCCACCCGTTTTTTGGTGCCGCCCGAGAGCGTGCTGATGCGCGCGTTCTCGTCCAGGTGCAGGCGGTGCAGGGTCTGCGTCACCCGCTGCTCCCAGTTCCAGCCGTCTTGCGCTTCGATCGCGCTTTGCAGGGCGTCCAGGTCGCCCACGCCTTCGCAATACTGCTCAATGAGGGCGATAACCCCGGAAATACCGGTGCTGGTCGCTTCAAAAACGGTAGCATTCTGGTCGAGCACCGGCTCCTGGGCGACATAAGCCAGGCGCAGGTTTTGTTGCAACTGCAAGGTGCCGTCGTCGGCTTTTTCCAGTCCGGCCAATATCTTGAGAAAAGAGGTTTTGCCCGTGCCGTTGCGGCCGATCACGCCCACGCGTTCGCCGGTTTCAAGGGCGAAGTCGGTGTGATCGAGCAAGGCCACATGCCCAAAGGCGAGCTGGGCGTTCAGAAAAGTAATAAGTGCCATATGGCGGGGATTATCCGTCGCGCCTTCGTTTGCTGTTTTGCGGTGCTCGCTTGAGCGGCCCGATGCGGGGATAATTCCCCGCATGCGAATCAGTTTCACCAAAATGCAGGGCGCCGGCAACGACTTCGTGATGCTGGACGAGACCGAACAGCGGCTGGGCCTGAGCGGTGCGCAGTACCGTCTGTTGGCCGACCGCCACTTTGGAGTTGGCGCTGACCAGATACTGACGGTGCGCCCGTCACCGGCGCCGGGCATTGATTTTGAGTACGTGATCCACAACGCCGACGGTACCGAGGTGGAGCAATGCGGCAATGGCGCGCGCTGCTTCGCGCGCTTTGTGCGCGACCGGGGCCTGACCCGCCGGGACACGATCCGGGTGCAGACCCGGGCCGGCGTGATTGAGCCCACGCTCACTCCCGATGGCCGGGTGAGCGTGAACATGGGGGCGCCGGTGTTCGAACTGACCGATATTCCGTTCGATGCGGCCCATCTGCAGCCCTGTGTGTCGGGCAAGTGGCAAACATGGCCGCTGACCCTCGCGGACCACGCGCAGACGACGATTTTTGTGGCGGTGGTGTCCATGGGCAACCCGCATGCCGTGCAGCTGGTGCCGGACGTGGAGACGGCACCGGTGCTGGCCCAGGGACCGCTGATTGAGAGACATGCCTGCTTTCCGCGGCGGGTGAATGCCGGTTTCATGCAGATCGTGGACCGCTGCCACATTCGCCTGCGCGTGTTTGAGCGCGGCGCGGGCGAAACCCTGGCCTGCGGCAGCGGTGCCTGCGCGGCCGTGGTGGCCGGCATCCGGCTCGGGCTGCTGGACGAGACGGTGGACGTGCAGATGCGCGGCGGCAAATTGACCATTTCCTGGGCGGGCGCGGCGGCGCCGGTGATGCTGACCGGGCCGGCCACCACGGTTTTTCATGGCGAAATTGACTTGACCGACAACTTATGACCACCTCATTTACCAACCCCATCACCGAAGACGACATTGCCAACTACCTGGCCAATACGCCCGACTTTTTTGAGCGCCATGCCGAACTGCTGGCCGCCGTGCAGCTCACCAGCCCGCACAGCAGCAGGGCGGTGAGCCTGCAAGAGCGCCAGGCGGGCCTGCTGCGCGAAAAGATCAAGGTGCTTGAGCAACGCACGATGGAGATGATCCGCAATGGCAATGAGAACGTCCTGCTGGCCGACAAGCTGCTGCGCTGGGCGCGCGGTTTGTTTCTGGTGGCTGATCCGCTGGCCCTGCCCGGTCAGATTGCGGGCGAGATTGCCGGGCAATTCTCGGTGCCCCAGGTCGGCATCAAGGTGTGGGGTGTGGCGCCGCAGTTTGCCCATGCTGATTTTGCCCAGGGAGTGAGCGACGACGCCAAGCTGTTCGCTTCCTCGCTGACGGAGCCCTTTTGTGGCGTGAATACCGGGTTTGAGGCGGTCAGTTGGCTGCCCGACGCACAGGCGGCCATTTCACTGGCGATTTTGCCCCTGCGCGCCGGGGCGATGCGCAGCGCGGAGCCCGCGTTTGGTCTGTTGGTGCTGGCGTCACCTGATGCGGCACGCTTCAACAGTGCCATGGGCACTGACTTTCTGGAACGCATTGCCGAGTTGGCCAGCGCTGCGTTGTCGCGCCTACGGTAGGCACCATGGGCGCGTCCGCAACTGCCAGCGTGGGGGTGCTGGGGGTGCCACTTCTGGCGCAGCGCTATCTCGAACACGTGCGCGTCGAAAAGCGATTGGCGCAGCGCACTGTGGAGTTGTATGCGCTGGACTTGCAGAAACTGGCCCACTACGCCGCGCAGGCCCGGGTCGAACTCGATCAGGTTCAAAGCACCCATATCCGGCGCTGGGTTGCACACATGCATGGCGGCGGGCGCAGCGGGCGCGGCATTGCCCTGATCCTGTCGGGCTGGCGCGGCTTTTACACCTGGCTGGGGCGCGAAGGGCGGGTGAGCAGCAACCCGGTGCAGGACGTGCGCGCCCCCAAGGCGGGCAAGCCCCTGCCCAAGGCGCTGAGTGTGGATGACGCCGTACAACTGGCCGCCTTCACCAGCGCCGGCAACGACCCCTGGCTGGAGGTGCGCGATGCCGCCATGGTCGAATTGCTCTATGGCGGTGGCCTGCGTGTCGCTGAGCTGACCGGGCTGGATGCGGTGGCCAGCGCCACGGCCCGTGGCTGGGTTGATTTGCAGGGGGGGGAAGCCCACGTGCTGGGCAAGGGCGCCAAGCGGCGCACGGTGCCGGTGGGCGCCAAAGCGGTGCAGGCCTTGCAGCACTGGCTGGCGCTGCGCGATCCGGCGGGGGCGCTGGGAGCGCAGACCGCTCTGTTTGTCGGGCGCAACGGCACGCGCCTGGGCGCCCAGTCGATCTGGCAGCGCCTCAAGCGCCGCAGCCTGCAGGCGGGGCTGGCCACGCCGGTGCATCCGCACATGTTGCGGCACTCGTTTGCCAGCCATCTGCTGCAGTCCAGCGGTGATTTGCGCGCCGTGCAGGAGCTGCTCGGGCACGCCAGCATCAGCACCACGCAGGTCTACACCCGGCTCGACTTTCAGCACCTGGCCAAGGCCTACGACGCGGCGCACCCCCGGGCCAGGCTCAAGCCGACCGGCCCGAAGTAGCGCCGGCGCTTGTTGCACGTCCTCCCGTCACAGGGGGACGCGGAGGCAAAAGCCTCACAATCGGCCCATGAAAACGATTCGATTAAGAGAAGGCAAGGAGCGCTCGCTCTTGCGCCGTCATCCATGGATTTTTGAATCCGCCATTGCCAAGGGCGGGGCCGATGCGGGTGAGACAGTGCGGGTGGAGTCGCATGCGGGGCAATTTCTGGCCTGGGCCGCGTTCAGCCCGGCCTCCAAAATCCGGGCCCGGGCTTGGAGTTTTGACGAGGCGCAGCGCATCGATGCTGCATTTTTGGGCGCTGTCGTTGACCGTGCCGTCAAGGCCAGGGCCCGATTTGACATACAAAGCGACAGCCTGCGGCTGGTGCATGGCGAGTCCGATGGTTTGCCGGGGCTGATCGTGGACCGGTACGGTGACACCTTGGTGGCGCAATTCACCTCGGCCGGGATGGAGCGCTGGAAGGATGTGATTGCCGATGCCCTGCTGGCGGCCACGGGCAAGACCGCGCTGTATGAGCGCTCCGACGCCAGCAGCCGCGCGCTGGAAGGCCTGCCCGAGGCGACCGGCTGGCTGCGCGGTGACGGTCCGCTGGAGCTCATTTTGCGCGAGCATGACTGGCAACTGGCCATCAACATTGCCACCGGCCATAAAACCGGTTTTTACCTGGATCAGCGCGACAGCCGCAAGCGCTTCGCCGACTACGCCCGGCGCCTGAAGTTCGAGCGTGTACTGAACTGCTATTGCTATACCGGCGGCTTCACCGTGGCTGCGCTGACCGGGGGCGCCGCCCATGTCACCTCGATCGATTCCTCCGGCCCGGCCCTGGAAAAAGCCGCCGCCAACGTGGCCCTGAACGGGTTTGACGCGAGTCGCGCCACGTTCATGGATGCGGACGTCAATGCTTCGTTGCGTCAATTCGGCGCCGAAGGCAGGACCTTCGATGCCATCGTGCTCGATCCGCCGAAGTTTGCCCCCACTGCGGCGCATGCCGAGCGCGCGGCGCGTGCCTACAAAGACATCAATCGGCTGGCCTTCAAGATCCTGGCGCCGGGCGGGGTTCTGTTCACCTACTCCTGTTCAGGCGGCATCAGCGCTGACCTGTTTCATAAAATCGTGGCCTCCGCCGGCATCGACGCGCAGGTGGATGGTTACATCAGCGAGCGCCTGGGCGGCGCCCCGGATCACCCGATGACGATCAATTTTCCCGAGGGGGAATACCTCAAGGGTCTGGTGGTCATGCGCAAATGACCGCCAAACCGATTACCCGCTACACTCCCCTGCCTCTGACGCCAACCGACCGAGAAAACGATGAGTCTCATACCTGCAACCATCCTGACGGGCTTTCTGGGCTCGGGCAAGACCACACTCCTCAAGCGCGTGCTGGCGGAAGCCCACGGCCAGAAAATTGCGGTCATCGAAAACGAGTTTGGCGAGGAAAACATCGACAACGACATCCTGGTGTCGGATACGAACGAACAGATCATCCAGATGAGCAATGGCTGCATCTGCTGCACCATCCGCGAAGACCTGCGCACCACCTTGCAGGAGCTGGCGCAGAAGAAGCGCAAGGGCGAGCTCGATTTCGAGCGCGTGGTGATCGAGACCACCGGCCTGGCCGACCCCGGCCCGGTGGCGCAAACCTTTTTCATGGACGATGAAATCGCCGAGAGCTATCTGTTGGACTCGATCCTGACGCTGGTGGATGCCAAACATGCGGCAACGCAACTCAACGAGCGTCAGGAGGCGCGGCGCCAGGTGGGCTTTGCCGACCAGATTTTCATCAGCAAGACCGATCTGGTGTCCGGGGATGAGGTAGCTGCCCTGACGCACCGCCTCAAGCACATGAACCCGCGTGCGCCGCAAAAGGCGGTGCATTTTGGCGAAGTGGCCCTGTCTGAGGTGTTGGACCTGCGGGGCTTCAATCTCAATGCCCGGCTGGACATTGATCCGGATTTTCTCAAGGAAGAAGAGGCGCATGAGCACCCTGAGCATGCGCATGGCGAGCATTGCAGTCATCCTTCACACCGCCATGACCACGGCGCAGGGCATCACCATCACCATGATGATGATGTCAAGAGCTTTGTCTTCAGGTCGGAGCGGGCCTTTGACCCGGCCAAACTGGAGGACTTTCTGGGCGCCATTGTCAATATTTATGGCCCGCGCATGCTGCGTTACAAAGGCGTGCTGTATATGAAAGGCACCGATCGCAAGGTGATTTTCCAGGGTGTACACCAACTGATGGGCAGCGATCTGGGTCCATCCTGGGCCGAGGGTGAAAAGCGTTTCAGCAAAATGGTATTCATCGGCATCGACCTGCCCCAGGACATCTTGCTGCAGGGCATGGAGCAAAGCCTGGTTTGATTCGAGTTTGTTTTTTAGGTGGCAAGTCAAATGATTGTCTCGATTTTGCAACTAATGGGTTTCCCCATGGGTAAACCGGTAAACTCGCGCGCCAGCGAGACACATGCGCAGGACAGTCCTGCGAGGAGACAAAAAGTGAAAGCGCAACCCGCGAAAGCCAAAGTGGCGTCCAAGGCTGTCAAGGCGACTGAAGCCAAGCCTGCCGCGAAGGCCGCCGCCAAGCCGGCGGTCAAGCCCAAGGCAAAACCGGTGCTCAAAGCCAAGGCGGCGCCCAAGTCGACGCCGCCCGTCAAACCGCCGCTCAAGGCTGTCAAGGCCGCTCCGGTCAAGGCCGCCAGGCCCGTGACCAAAGTTCAAACAAAGGATTCTGTGAAAACAATGACCGCGAAAGCCAGCAAACCCGAAGTGGTGGCAGCGAAACCCAAAACCACGCGCTCTGCGACGCTTGGTTCGATTGCGAAGGCGAAGGAGTTGCCGGCTAAACCCGCGGCAGTGGCGCCAATCCCGGCGACCACGGCGTCGGTGCCCGTCAGGGCCGGACGCCCGTCCTCACGGCTTGCGCAGCTCACGGTGCCCTCCATGGCGCAATCGGTGGCATCCACCGCCGCCAAGGCCAGTTTTACCCAGGTCGTGTCAGTGCCCCTGATTGTTCCGCCGCTTGCTTCGGCCGTCAAAAAAGACCTCAAACTTGCCAACAATTGGAAATCAAAGCCAGTGGATCAGTTGACGGACGCCGAGCTGATCGCCATGCCCGACGATGAGTACATGAACGATGTCCAGCTGGCATTTTTTCGCGGCAAGCTTCTGAAGCTCAAGCAGGATATCCTGAGCAGTGCGGGTGAAACCACCGAGCACTTGCGGGAAGACACCGTGGTGGTGCCCGATCCGGCCGACCGGGCCACCATTGAGGAAGAGCATGCCTTGGAGCTGCGCACCCGTGACCGGGAACGCAAGCTCCTGAAGAAAATTGAGCAGTCGATTGTGCGCATCGATGCCGGTGATTATGGCTACTGTGACGAAACGGGTGAGCCTATCGGGGTTGGGCGCCTGCTCGCGCGTCCGACCGCCAGTTTGTCGCTTGAGGCCCAGCAACGACGCGAACTCAAGCAAAAGATGTTCGGGGATTGACGCCCGGCTTCCTCCCCCCGATTTTCTGGGCCCCGTTCACTTTTATGACAAGCAAAGACGACAGTTCCGGTTTGCTGTCCAGGGTGGTCAGATTTGTTCGCAATCCGACAAAGGACCGGTCTGGGCTGGACACGCCGGAGCGGGTCAGCGGGTACAGCAAGCAGGCGCTCAAGGAGATGATCGAGCGCAAGCGGCGCAACGATTTTGTGCGTCAGCGGGAATTCAACCAGCTACGCAAGTTGCGTCGGAACGAACCCGTGATCAGCCCCGGGCTCGCCGATCGCCCCTCTTTCTTCCAGAGCAGCATGGCATCCAATCCGGATGAGCGGGCCATGACGCTCAAAAAAATTGATGACATTGAAGCCCAGATGTCCCGGCAGTGGTGGAAAAACCGGCAGAACGGGGCATCGGTTCATGGCGGCACATCCCCCCTTGCGCCCACCCCCCCGTCGCGGGCCGCGGCGGGAGGTGGGCCAGCCGAAAGAGTCAGTGCGTTTGAGCCGACGCAGGTGTTCGGATCGGAACTGGGCCTTGAGCGCCTGCACTTTGACGATTACGAGGCCACACAGATGGGCTTGCCTGCGCCGGATGACATCGTGTCAGTGCAGAGGCTGCAGTCGGCATCTGCCAGCGCGGACAGCAGGAATCCGGACACCGGGCCGGGCGAATTTTCAATTCCCAACCTGCTGTCGATGGAATCGGAAGAGGTGCTGGCCGACCCCGACCTGGAGGAGGCGGCTATCCGTTTTGCCAATGGGGACGAGGCGGGGGCCGAGGTGGGTCTTTTGACCGCGTTGCAGGCGGACAATGTCCACCCGGATACGGTTGACGGGTGGGCAATGGCTTTGTTCGATCTTTACCGTGGGACCGGTCAACGAGCCAATTTTGATCGCGTTGCGATGGATTACGCCCGGCGTTTCGAACGTTCGGCACCGGCCTGGTTCTCGACCCCCGAACTGCTTGGCCGCCCGGTGGTCAAGCCGGCGCCGGATCAGGCGGCAGTGCCGACGCCTGGCAAGCGGGCGGTTTGGGAGTGCCCTGCCGAGCTCGATTTTCAGGCCGTGCAAGCCTTGTGCGCCAGCGCGGCCGGTGCCAGTGCCCCCCTGCACCTGGACTGGAATCGGCTCCATACCATCACGCCGGATGCGGCGCAGGCCTTGGCCGGGTTGTTTGGCGAGTGGTGTTTGCAACCTGTCAAGCTGTTTTTCGAAGGCGTTGACGTTCTTGAAAAAGTGCTGAGACGTGCCACTCCGTCGGGTGACCGGCAGGTCGCCGGATTCTGGTGGTGCTTGCGTCTTGATGCCTTGCGCGTTTTGCGGCTGCAGGATGAGTTCGAACTGGCGGCGCTGGATTACTGTGTCACTTATGAGGTTTCTCCCCCTCCCTGGGTGGATGCGCTGTGTGAGTGCATCCACGAGCGGACGAGTGTCACGGCGCCATCGGCGAATGTCAAAGTCAAAGGCGCATCTGGCGATGCTGTGGCTGAATGTTTTTTGAACGTGGACCAGGCCTATGCAGAGACCGTGGGCCTGGATGCCGCGCCTGCTGCCGTGGTGGAGTTGAGTGGCGAGGTGCTGGGCGATGCGGCCGCGGCGCTGGACCTGCTTCAGGCCGGGTTGCACGGGGCCGATCGCCTCGTCATTTCCTGTGCCCGGCTGATCCGGGTTGACTTTTCGGCCGCCGGAAGCATCCTGAACTGGGTCGCCGTGCGCGAGCTTGAGGGCTGTCGTGTTCAATTTCATGACGTGCCGCGCCTGGTAGCGGTATTTTTCAATGTGATCGGCATCAACGAACACGCGCGGATCGTCCCGCGTACCCGTTAGGCCGGGACTTTTGGCGCATCGCCTGAAGTACGGCCTTGTTATCGAACTGACAGACCTGATTTACTGAACGCATGGAACAATTTCACGGAACAACCATCATCAGCGTGCGGCGCAAGACAGCCGAGGGCGTGCAGGTGGCCATTGGCGGTGACGGACAAGTGACTTTGGGCAACATTGTTGTCAAAGGCACGGCCCGCAAAGTGCGCAAGCTCTATCACGGCAAGGTGCTGGCCGGCTTTGCCGGCGCCACGGCCGATGCCTTTACGCTGTTCGAACGCTTTGAAGCCAAGCTGGAGAAGCATCAGGGCCACCTGGTGCGCGCCGCCATTGAACTCACCAAGGACTGGCGGACCGACCGGGTGCTGCGCCGCCTGGAGGCCATGCTGGCGGTGGCGGACAGCGAGGCGTCCCTCATCATCACCGGCAACGGTGACGTGCTGGAGCCCGAGAACGGCATTGTGACGATTGGTTCGGGAGGCGCCTACGCGCAGGCGTCGGCCATTGCCTTGCTCAACCATACCGAACTGTCGGCGCAGGACATCGTCAAACGCTCCCTGGAGATCGCTGGTGAGTTGTGCATCTACACCAATATGAACCACACCATTGAAACCCTATGACGCCGCAGCAAATTGTTTCTGAGCTTGACAGGCATATCGTTGGCCAACAGCAGGCCAAGCGTGCGGTTGCCATTGCCTTGCGCAACCGCTGGCGACGCCAGCAGGTCGAGCCCGGCCTGCGTGCCGAAATCACGCCCAAGAATATTCTGATGATCGGCCCCACGGGGGTTGGAAAAACAGAAATCGCCCGGCGACTGGCCCGGCTTGCCGACGCTCCCTTCATCAAGGTCGAAGCCACCAAATTCACCGAGGTCGGTTACGTCGGCAAGGACGTGGACGCCATCATCCGGGACCTGGCCGACATCGCGGTCAAGCAAACCCGTGTGGCCGAGATGGCGAAGGTGCGCACACGTGCCGAAGACGCCGCCGAGGAGCGGGTGCTGGACATTCTGATTCCACCGCCGCGGGGCGACTTTGGTGGTGCGCAAAATGCCGAGCCCGAGAGCACCGCGCGCCAGGCTTTTCGCAAGAAGTTGCGCGAGGGCCAGTTGGCTGAGCGGGAAATTGAAATTGACGTGGCGCAGGCGGCCCCCCAGCTGGAAATCATGGGGCCGGCCGGCATGGAAGAGATGACCGAGCAGTTGCGCGGCATGTTCGGTCAGATGGGCAGTTCCAAACGCCAGACGCGAAAACTTAACATTACCGAGGCCTTGAAGCTGCTGACCGATGAAGAGGCGGCCAAGCTGGTCAATGAAGAAGACATCAAGACGCAGGCCCTGCACATGCTGGAACAAAACGGCATTGTGTTCATCGACGAGATCGACAAGGTGACCTCGCGCAGCGAAGGCAGCGGCGCCGAGGTGTCGCGCCAGGGCGTGCAGCGCGACTTGTTGCCGCTGGTCGAAGGCACGACCGTGTCCACCAAATACGGCATGGTCAAGACCGATCACATCTTGTTCATCGCCTCGGGGGCGTTCCATTTGAGCAAGCCGAGCGACCTGATTCCCGAACTGCAGGGGCGTTTTCCCATCCGCGTGGAGCTGCAGTCCCTGTCGGTGCAGGACTTTGTGGCCATCCTGACGCAGACGCATGCCTCGCTGGTCAAGCAATACCAGGCCCTGTTGGCGACGGAAAATGTGCGCATCGAGTTTTTGGAGGAGGGCATCCTGCGGCTCGCCTCCATTGCGTTTGAGGTGAACGAGCGCACCGAGAATATCGGCGCGCGACGTCTGTCGACGGTCATGGAGCGCTTGCTCGACGAAGTGAGTTTTGACGCCGCCAACCTCGGCGGCCAGACCATTCAGGTCGATGCCGCCTACGTGGATGCGCGACTCGGTGAGCTGAGCCGGGACGAGGACCTTTCGCGTTACATTTTGTGAACATTTGCGGGACAGACCTTTAGCTCTGTCCTCAACTGATTAAGATCGACGACGGGTGCAGCTTCAAGCATCACTTTCACAACGTGCGCTAAGTTCTTAATTTAGAACGATTTTGTCGTTTTGGCGCATTCAAATTCATCCCTAAGTCCTTGATTTCATTGGAAAAAATTATCGCAAACCGGTTTGCGTAGATCATTTTTGCTGATACAGTGCAAAAAAGTGCAATTAAGTGGTGAAAAGTGCCTTTGCACTTCCATTTTTTGTCGATCTACCAAAAGAGGGTGCGCTGTCGTGTTTCAAGGGGCTTCGTCATTGAGTCTGGATGCCAAGGGTCGGCTGTCGGTGCCGACCCGGCATCGTGACGTGCTGAGTGCCACTGCCGCCGGCCAGCTCACCATCACCAAACACCCGCATGGCTGTCTGATGGTTTTTCCGCGCCCCGAGTGGGAAAAGTTCCGCGAGCGCATCGCGGCCCTGCCGATGTCGGCTCAGTGGTGGAAGCGGATTTTTCTGGGCAACGCCATGGACGTCGAGATGGACGGCACCGGCCGCGTGCTGGTGTCGCCCGAACTGCGGGCTGCCGCCGGCATTGCCAAAGACACCATGCTGCTGGGCATGGGCAATCACTTTGAGCTGTGGGACAAGGCCAGCTACGATGCTCAGGAGGCCCAGGCGATGCAGGGTGAGATGCCCGATGTCTTCAAGGACTTTTCCTTTTAAGGGGCGGCGGTGGAAACCTCCTCTTGGACACATACCACCGTCTTGTTGAGTGAAGCTGTCGAAGCCTTGTTCAACAAGCCGGATGTGCAGCCGGGTGAGCCGCCGGCGGCCGAGGGTACCTACGTCGACGCCACCTTCGGCCGGGGCGGCCACAGCCGTCTGATTCTGTCGCGGCTGGCACAGCAGGGGCGTCTGATTGCCTTTGACAAGGACCCCGACGCGCTGGTCGAGGCGCACAGCATCCAGGACCCGCGTTTTTCCATTCGGCACCAGGGCTTCTCGCACCTGGGTGAGTTGCCGCCCGCGAGCGTCGCTGGCGTGTTGCTCGATCTGGGCATCAGTTCGCCGCAAGTCGACAACCCGGCGCGGGGCTTCAGTTTCAGGTTCGAGGGTCCGCTGGACATGCGCATGGACACCACGCGTGGTCAGAGCGTGGCGCAGTGGCTGGCAGCGGCACAAGCCGACAAAATAGCGGAGGTGATACGTGACTACGGTGAAGAACGGTTTGCTGGCCCCATTGCAAAGGCGATTGTTGCTCGCCGACAGGAGCGGGGCCCAATTTCAACCACCACCGAGCTGGCCCAGCTCGTGGCTGACACGGTCAAAACCCGCGAGCCGGGCCAGAACCCTGCAACGCGCACATTTCAGGCTCTTCGGATTTTCATCAACGCCGAGCTTGAAGAGTTGCAACAGGCGCTAGAGGCCAGTTTGCGGGTGCTGCAACCCGGCGGCCGGCTGGTGGTGATCAGTTTCCACTCGCTGGAAGACCGCATCGTCAAGCAGTTCATCGCCCGGCATTCGCGCGACGTGTATGACCGGCGCGCGCCCTTTGCCGCTCCCCGCATCATGCAGCTCAAGGCATTGGACCGCATCAAGCCCGGTGCTGCCGAGGTGGCGGGCAACCCGCGTGCGCGCAGCGCCGTCATGCGTGTGGCGCAAAGGACGTCCGCATGACCCGTCTCAGTCTCGTCCTGCTGCTGGCCGTGCTGGCAAGTTCCCTGTACCTTGTGAATGTGCAGTATGAGTCGCGCCGGCTGTTTTCCGGCCTCGACAAGGCGCGCCAGACGGCGCGTCGGCTGGAGGTGGAAAACGAGCGCCTGCAGGTGGAGAAGCGGGCCCAGGCGACCTCGTTGCGCGTGGAGCGGCTGGCCCGGGAGCGGCTGCAGATGCATGCCGCAACACCGGCCATCACGCACTATGTGCGCTACGGGGACGTTGCGCCCGCTGCCGGGGGCGCGGCCGGGACGGCGGCGCAGGGGTCGGGCCAGCCGGGCGTGACGGGGCGGATTCAATGAGCCGCGGCATCGCTTACACATCCAGTCCCCTGCTCGCGAGCAGGACCCCGCTGTGGCGCAGCAAGTTTATTGTCGCCGCCATTGCCCTGGGCTTTGCCGGCCTGGCGGCGCGCGCGGTTTACATCCAGGTGATTGCGAACGAGTTTTTTCAAAAACAGGGAGAGGTGCGTTTTGCGCGCACGTTGGAGTTGCCGGCCAATCGCGGCCGTATTCTGGATCGCAACGGTCTGATCCTTGCTTCCAGCGTGCCCGCGCCCAGCATCTGGGCCATTCCGGAAGACGTGGAGCGGGACAAACCCCGCCTGAAGCAACTGGCGCGGCTGCTTGAGATGCCGCTGGCCGAGCTCGATAAACGACTGGAAGACGAGGACAAGACCTTTGTCTGGCTCAAGCGGCAGGTTGATGAGTCGGTGGCGCAGCAGATCACGGCACTGCGGCTCAAGGGCATCTACCAGCGCGAGGAATACCGGCGCCAGTACCCGGAGGGCGAGGCCGCCGCGCACGTGGTGGGTTTCACCAATGTAGAAGACCGGGGGCAGGAAGGCGTGGAGCTTGCCTTCAACAAGGAACTCGCCGGGCGCAACGGCTCGCGCCGGGTGATCAAGGATCGCCTGGGACGGGTGGTGGAAGCCGTCGGCGAGACGATTCCCCCGGCCGATGGGCATGACTTGCAGCTCAGCATCGACAGCAAGACGCAATTTTTTGCCTATCAGAAATTGCGCGATGCGGTGACGCTCAACAAGGCCCGGGCGGGCAGTGTGGTGGTGCTCGACGCGATCACCGGCGAGGTGCTGGCACTGGCCAACTACCCCAGCTACGCGCCGGCGAAGCGGCAGAATCTGAGCGGCGAGCAATTGCGCAACCGGGCCCTGACCGACACCTTCGAGCCCGGCTCCGTGATGAAGCCGTTCACCGTGGGGCTGGGCCTGGAGACGGGCCGCGTCACGCCGCAGACCCTGATCGACACGGGCACCGGCAAGTACACCCTTACCGGTTCCACGATTTCGGATTCGCACCCCAATGGTGTGCTGACGGTGGAGGGGGTGATTCAAAAATCCAGCAACATCGGCACCACCAAGATTGCCATGCAGATGCAGCCGCGCGAGATGTGGGAGCTGTTTTCACAAGCCGGTTTCGGGCAGAAGCCGCAGATCAGCTTCCCGGGCGCGGTGTCGGGCCGGTTGCGCCCGTACAAGACCTGGCGGCCGATTGAGCAGGCCACCATGTCGTACGGCTACGGTTTGTCGGCCTCGCTGTTTCAGATGGCCCGCTCCTACACCGTGTTTTCGCACGACGGCGAGATCATCCCGGCCACTCTGCTCAAGAGCAGCGAGCCGGCGGTGGGCGTGCGGGTACTGTCGGCGCGCACCGCCGGGCAGGTTCGCAAGATGCTGCAGATGGCGGCGGGGCCAGGGGGCACCGGACAGAAGGCGCAGACGATGGGCTACTCGGTGGGCGGCAAGTCCGGTACCGCTTACAAGCAGATCGGTAAAGGTTACGGCACCGCCAGGAACCGCAAGTACCGCGGCTGGTTCGTCGGCATGGCGCCGATCGAGAAGCCGCGCATCATCGTGGCGGTGATGATTGACGAGCCCAGTGCCGGCCAGTATTACGGCGGTGCCGTGGCGGCGCCCGTGTTCAGTGAAGTGGTGCAGCAGACCCTGCGCATGATGGGGGTCCAGCCGGATGTGACGGTCATACCCCAGATCGTGGCGCAGGCGCCGGAGGAGAGCTTTTGATGCTTGAATTCCACACCCCTGCAGACGCCGCGAACTGGTTGCGCAGCCGTGTCACCGGCACGGTCCATACCGACAGCCGCCAGGTGCGGGCCGGAGACGGCTTCATCGCCTGGCCGGGCGCGGCCACGGACGGGCGCCGGCATGTGGCTGCCGCGCTGGCCGGCGGCGCCACCGCCTGCCTGGTGGAAATGGCCGGCGTCGATGCGTACGCTTTCAGCGGCGAGAGCGTCGCGGCTTACCGCCTGCTCAAGGCCGCCAGCGGCCCCATCGCCGCAGCCTATTTCGGGCAGCCCACGGAGCAGTTGGACGTGCTGGCGGTGACCGGCACCAACGGCAAGACCTCCACCGCCTGGTGGCTGGCCCAGGCGTTGTCGAATCTCAGGCAGGGTGCCACCATTCCCTGCGGGATGGTCGGCACCTTGGGTATCGGCCGCCCGCCCGCGCCAGGGCGCGGCGCGCCCGCAGCGGCGGTGTCGCCCGAAGGGGCTGCGGACGTGGTGGCCGAGATCGTGGCCAGCGGTCTGACCACGCCGGATCCGGTGCTGCTGCAGCGCACGTTCCGGCGCTTCGTGCAGGCGGGCGTCAAGGCCTGCGCCGTGGAGGCGTCCTCGATCGGCATTGAGGAAAACCGCCTGGACGGCACCCGTATCCGCACCGCCATCTTCACCAATTTCACGCACGACCACCTGGACTATCACGGCACGATGGAGGCCTACTGGCAGGCCAAGGCGAAGCTGTTCCGGTGGCCGGGCCTGCAATCGGCCGTCATCAATGTGGACGACGTCCGGGGCGCCGCACTGGCGGACGCGCTGGGGGGCGTGATTCCCGATCTCTGGACGGTGTCCTGCTCCGGCCCGGCCCGGCTGCGGGCCCGTGACATCAGCTACGACGCGCAGGGCCTGCGCTTTGCGGTGCTCGAATCGGGCGCCGGGGGCGACGAGTGTCACGTGTTGCACACCCAATTGATTGGAACCTACAACGTGTCCAATCTGCTGGGCGTGATGGCGGCCATGCGCTCGCTGGGCGTGCCGCTGGCGGCGCTCATTGAATCCTGTGCGGACCTGACCCCGGTGCCCGGCCGCATGGAGTGTGTGGGCGCCCCGGGTCAGCCGCTGGTCGCGGTGGACTACGCGCATACGCCCGACGCCCTGGGCAAAGCGCTGGGGGCGCTGCGTGCGCTGGCCGGGCAGCGCGGCGGACAACTCTGGTGTGTGTTTGGTTGTGGTGGTGACCGCGACGCGGCCAAGCGGCCCCTCATGGGCGCCATGGCCGCCCGGCATGCCGACCGGCTGGTGGTGACCAGCGACAACCCGCGCAGCGAAAAGCCGCAAGCCATCATCAGTCAGATTTTGCTGGGTGCGACCGGCCACGCAGCGGTCATCGTTCAGCCCGACCGGGCACGGGCGATTGCACAAGCGCTGGCCTTGGCCGCATCCAACGACGTGCTGCTGATCGCCGGCAAGGGGCATGAAGACTACCAGGAGGTGGCGGGCCAGCGCCTGCCGTTCTCCGACCTGGACCATGCGCAGCGTGCCCTGGCCGCCTGGGCCGAAGCAAGCCAGGAGGCGGCGCGATGAGTGCCATGCTGACGTTGCGCCAGGCCATGGCGTGGCTTGGGGGCGCCCGCCTGGTGGCCGATGCCGCGGGCGCGGACGAGGTCAGCTTCCGGCGCGTCCACACCGATACCCGCACGATCGAGGCGGGCGACTTGTTTGTGGCGCTGCGGGGCGAGCGTTTCGATGCCAATGATTTTTTGGCCGAGGCCCGGGCCAAGGGGGCGGTCGCGGCCATCTGTCAGGGCGATGCCGATGAGCGTTTGCGCGCCGCAGGCCTGCCCGGTCTGGTGGTGCCCGATGCCAGGCGCGCACTGGCCGAGCTGGCCACCGGCTGGCGCGCCCAGTTCAAATTGCCGCTGATCGCGGTGACCGGCAGCAATGGCAAGACCACGGTGACGCAGATGATTGCCGCCATTTTTCAGGCCTTCAAGCCGAAGGCCTTTTTGGCCACGCAGGGCAATCTCAACAACGACATCGGCGTGCCGCTGACCGTGTTGCGGCTGCGCCGCCGGCACGAGGTGGCGGTGGTCGAGCTGGGCATGAACCACCCGGGCGAGATCGCCATGCTGGCCGCCATCGCCCAGCCGACGGTGGCGCTGGTGAACAACGCCCAGCGTGAGCACCTCGAATTCATGGCCACCGTGGCAGCGGTGGCGCAGGAAAACGGTTCCGTCATCGAAGCGCTGGCGCCCGGCGGTGTGGCGGTTTTCCCGTCTGACGATCCCTACAGCGCGCTGTGGGCGGCCAGGGCCGGACAACGTGCGGCGCTGCGCTTCGGTCTGTCCGATGACGTCGCTGCCCCGGTGGACGTGCGTTGCACCGGGGTGGTCTGGGCGGGCGATGCCTGGCAGGTCAAGGCCAGCACCCCGGCCGGTTCGTTGCACTATGCCCTGCACATCGCCGGGCGGCACAACGTCAAGAATTCGCTGGCGGCGCTCGCCTGCGCCCTGGCGGCCGGCGTCCCGCTGGAGGCCATTGCCCGCGGTCTGACCGCCTTTGAGCCGGTCAAGGGGCGCTCGCGCGCGCTGGTGCTCCGGTACAACGGCCGCTCCATCACGCTGGTGGACGACACCTACAACGCCAACCCGGACTCGGTGCGGGCCGCCATCGAGGTGCTGGCGGCGCTGCCGGGCCCGCGCCTGCTGGTGCTGGGCGACATGGGGGAGGTGGGTGACCAGGGGCCGCAGTTCCATGCCGAGGCCGGGCGGCTGGCCCGCACGCACGGCATAGAGGCGCTGTTCACCCTGGGTGATTTGTCCGCTGCGGCCAGTGAGGGTTTCGGCGCGGGGCGGCATTTTGCCGACATGGAGCCGATGCAGGCCGCCGTACTGGCCGAGCTGCCCCGCGTGGGCAGCGTGCTGGTCAAGGGCTCGCGCTTCATGAAGATGGAACGGGTGGTGCAAGCCATTGCCGCCCAGGCACAACACGACAAAAAAGGAAACCATGTTCTCTAGTTTCGGGCCCGGGAGGTCGCCATGTTGTTAAGCCTTGCGCAGTGGCTGCAGTCCCTGTCGCCTGAATTCGGGTTTTTCCGGGTGTTTCAGTACCTGACCTTCCGTGCCGTCATGGCGGCCCTGACGGCCCTTCTGATGGGGCTGGCAGCGGGACCTTTCGTGATCCGTCGTCTGACCGAGCTCAAAATCGGCCAGCCGATCCGCGGCTACGGCATGGCGTCGCACCTGAGCAAGAGCGGCACGCCCACCATGGGCGGCGTGCTGATCTTGCTGTGCATTGCGGTCTCTACCCTGCTGTGGTTTGACCTCTCCAACCGTTTTGTCTGGATCGTGCTGCTGGTCACGCTGGGCTTTGGCGCGATTGGCTGGGCGGATGACTGGCGCAAGGTGGTGCATAAAGACCCCGAGGGCATGCGCTCGCGGGAAAAGTATTTCTGGCAATCGCTCATTGGCCTGGTGGCGGCGCTGTACCTGGTGTTCAGCATTTCGGAGAGTTCCAACTTGCGCGTGCTGGAACTGTTCTTTACCTGGGTGCAGTCGGGTTTTGACCTGGACCTGCCGCCCAAGGCCGGGCTGATGTTGCCCTTTGTCAAGGAAGTCAGCTACCCGCTGGGCGTGCTCGGCTTTGTCATCCTGACCTACGTCGTGATCGTCGGCTCCAGCAATGCCGTGAACCTGACCGACGGGCTTGACGGCCTGGCCATCATGCCGGTGGTGATGGTCGGCTCGGCGCTGGGCGTGTTTGCCTACGTGACCGGCAGCGCGGTGTATTCCAAATACCTGTTCTTCCCGCACATTCCGGGCGCCGGCGAGCTGCTGATTTTCTGCTCGGCCATGGCGGGTGCCGGGCTGGCGTTCCTGTGGTTCAACACCCATCCGGCCCAAGTGTTCATGGGCGACGTCGGCGCCCTGGCCCTGGGCGGTGCGCTGGGCACGATTGCCGTGATCGTGCGCCAGGAAATCGTGCTGGCCATCATGGGCGGCATTTTCGTGGCCGAGGCACTCTCGGTCATGCTGCAGGTGATGTACTTCAAATACACCAAGCGGCGCTACGGCGAAGGGCGGCGCATCCTGAAGATGGCGCCGCTGCACCACCATTTCGAGAAAAGCGGCTGGAAAGAGACGCAGGTGGTGGTCCGGTTCTGGATCATCACCATGCTGCTGTGCCTGGTGGGCCTGTCAACCCTGAAGCTGAGATGAACAGCCTGCAAGACCAACACGTTCTGATCCTGGGCCTGGGCGCGTCCGGCCTGGCCATGGCGCGCTGGTGCGCGCGCTGCGGGGCGCAGGTGACGGTGGCGGACACGCGTGCTGCGCCGCCGCAACTGGCCGCCCTGCAGCGGGACGTGCCGGCGGCCCGCTTTGTCAGCGGCGCGTTCGATGCCACGCTGGTTGAAGGCGGTGACGTGCGGGCGGTGTTCAAGAGCCCGGGACTCACACCGGCCGACGTTGCCGCCGTTCTGGAGGCGGCGCGCGCACTGGGCTTGTGGGTGGCCGGTGAACTGGGCCTGTTTTCCCAGGCGCTGGGCAGCCTGCAGGCCGCGCGCGGCTACCACCCCAAAGTGCTGGCCGTGACCGGCACCAACGGCAAAACCACGGTCACCGCCCTCACCGGCCAACTGGTCGGCCGGGCCGGCAAAACTGTGGCGGTGGCGGGCAATATCGGGCCGACCCTGCTCGATACCCTGTCCGGGCGGTTGGACACGGACACGCTGCCCGAGGTCTGGGTGCTTGAGTTGTCCAGCTTCCAGCTCGACGCTGAAAAAACCTTCGAGCCCACGGCCGCCACCGTGCTCAACATCTCCCAGGACCACCTGGACTGGCATGGCAGTCTGGCCGCTTATGCCGGCGCCAAGGCGAACATCTTTGGCCAGCAGGGCCTGATGGTGCTCAATCGCGAAGACCCGCTGGTGATGGCGATGCTGCCAGAGCCGGTCCGCGTCAAGCTGCAGCGTCCACTGCTGCGTTCCTGCATCACCTTCGGGGGTGACCTGCCGCAGCGGCCGGGTGACTTTGGCATTGAGCAGGTCAATGGCATGGTCTGGCTGGTGCGCGCGCTGCAAGCCGACGAGACCCGGCGCAAACGCAGCGAAGCCGCAGAAGAGCTGCATATCCAGCGCCTGATGCCGGCCGATGCCTTGCGCATCCGGGGACGCCACAACGCGGTCAATGCGCTGGCGGCGCTGGCGCTTGCCTCGGCGGCGGGCTGCGCCCTGGGGCCGGTGCTGTACGGTCTGCGCGAATACCGGGGCGAGCCGCACCGGGTGGAGCCGATCGGCATCCTCAACGAAGTCGAGTTTTTTGACGACAGCAAGGGCACCAATGTGGGTGCCACCGTGGCGGCGCTCAATGGGTTGGGCGCCGATCGCAAGGTGGTGGTCATCCTGGGCGGCGACGGCAAGGGGCAGGACTTTTCGCCGCTGGCGCCAGCCGTGGCCCGCCACGCTCGCGCCGCGGTGCTGATCGGGCGCGACGCGCCACAGATCCGGGCCGCGCTGGCGTCCACCGGCGTGACGCTGGAAGGCGCCGATTCTCTGGTGCAGGCCGTGACCCTGGCCAACGTCCGGGCTCATGCGGGCGATGCGGTGCTGCTGTCGCCGGCGTGCGCCAGTCTTGACATGTTTGACGACTACGAGCACCGCGCCCGGGTGTTTATTGATGCGGTGCGCGACCTTGCCGGCGCGGCCGGTGTCCAACTGGAGGGTGCGCCGTGAGTGGCCTGCAGGCACGCTTGTCCGGGTGGCTCGGCGCCCTGAGCCGGCCGGCTGCTGACGTCCTGCCGGTGCGTCTGGGGGCGACGCGGCGCGCCGCCACCGGCAGTGTGCCGACGCGCGAGATGGGTTTTGACCAGGCTCTGGCCTGGGTCATTGTCGCGCTGCTCGCCTGGGGGCTGGTGATGGTTTACTCGGCGTCGATTGCGATGCCGGAAAATCCGAGGTTTGCCAGGTACACCCATACCTATTTCCTGACGCGGCACGTGATGTGGCTGTTCATGTCGTTTGTGGCGGCCTTGCTGGCTTTTCAGGTGCCGGTGGCAAGGTGGGAGAAGGCGGCGCCGTGGTTGTTCGTGGTGTCGCTGCTCCTGCTGGTCGCGGTGCTGGTTCCGCATGTCGGCAAAGTGGTCTATGGGGCGCGGCGCTGGATTGCCATCGGGCCCTTGAGCTTTCAGCCGTCCGAGCTGGCCAAGTTCGCCGTGCTGCTGTACGCGGCTGATTACATGGTGCGCAAGATGGAGGTCAAGGAGCGATTTTTCCGCGCTGTGGCGCCCATGGGGGTGGCGGTGGCGGTGGTGGGCCTGCTGCTGCTGGCCGAGCCCGACATGGGGGCGTTCATGGTCATCGCCGTGATTGCCATGGGCATCCTGTTTCTGGGTGGCGTCAACGCCCGCATGTTCTTCCTGATCGCCACCGTGCTGCTGGTGGCCTTCGGGCTGATGATCGCCCTGAGCGACTGGCGGCGCGAACGCATTTTTGCCTACCTCGACCCCTGGAGCGAGAAGAATGCGCTGGCCAAAGGCTATCAGCTCACCCACTCCCTGATCGCCATCGGCCGGGGTGAGATTTTTGGCGTCGGTCTGGGCGGCAGCGTCGAGAAACTGCACTGGCTGCCCGAGGCCCATACCGATTTTCTGCTGGCCGTCATTGGTGAAGAGTTCGGTCTGGTGGGTGTGGTCTGCGTCATCGGCCTGTTTCTCTGGCTGACGCGGCGCCTGATGCACATCGGGCGCCAGGCGATTGCGCTCGACCGGGTGTTTGCCGGGCTGGTGGCGCAGGGGGTCGGCATCTGGATGGGGTTTCAGTCCTTCATCAACATGGGGGTGAACCTGGGCGCCTTGCCCACCAAGGGCCTGACCCTGCCGCTGATGAGCTACGGCGGCTCGGCCATTCTCGTCAACATGGTGGCCCTCGCCGTCGTGCTCAGGATCGACTATGAAAACAGACAACTCATGCACGGAGGCCGTGTATGAGTTGTCTGTTTCACCAAAATAGGCACTGCGCGTCAGCGCGGCATGGCGCGGCACGCGGCATGGCTCATGCACGGAGGCCGTGTATGAGTTGTCTGTTTCACCAAAATAGGCACTGCGCGTCAGCGCGGCATGACGCGGCACGCGGCATGGTGCGGCACGCGGCATGGCTCATGCACGGAGGCCGGGTATGAGCCGGGGAAAAGTGGCCCTGGTCATGGCCGGCGGCACCGGCGGGCACATCTTCCCCGGCCTGGCGGTGGCGCAGGCCCTGCGCGAGCGCGGCTGGCGCGTGCACTGGCTGGGCGGGGCGGGCAGCGCAGCGCAGCCGAGCATGGAAAGCCGGCTGGTGCCGCCGCAGGGTTTCGCGTTTGAGTCAATCGACTTCTCGGGCGTGCGCGGCAAGGGCTTGACGACGCTTGTCAAATTGCCATTGCGCTTGTTGCGCGCCTGCTGGCAAAGCATCCGGGTGATCCGCTGCGTCAGGCCTGACGTGGTGGTGGGGCTGGGCGGCTACATCACGTTTCCGGCCGGGCTGATGAGCGTGTTGTGCGCGAAGCCGCTGCTCCTGCACGAACAGAACTCGGTGGCGGGCCTGGCCAACAAGGTGCTGGCCTTGCTGGCGGCGCGTGTCTTCACCGCTTTTCCGGGTGTCATCAAAAAAGGACAGTGGGTGGGCAACCCCTTGCGTGGGGCTTTCATCGGCGGCCCCGATCCGGCCACCCGCTTTGCCGGGCGCAGCGGGCCCTTGCGCCTGCTGGTGGTGGGCGGCAGCCTGGGCGCTCGCGCCCTCAACGAGATCGTGCCGCGCGCGCTGGCGCTCATGGCGCCAGAACGACGTCCGGTGGTGATTCACCAAAGCGGCGCCACCCAGATCGACGCCTTGCGCGCCAACTACGCTGCCGCCGGTGTGCAGGCGCAACTCACGCCCTTCATCGACGACACCGCGCAAGCCTTTGCCGATGCCGACCTGGTGATCTGCCGCGCCGGTGCCAGTACCGTGACGGAGATCGCGGCGGTGGGCGCGGCCGCCCTGTTCGTGCCGTTTCCGTCGGCCGTGGACGATCACCAGACCCGCAATGCCCGCTTTCTGGTGGAGCAGGGGGCGGGCTGGCTGCTGCCCCAGGCGGAGCTGACGCCGGAGCGCTTGGCAGCGCTGCTGCAAAAAGCGCAGCGCCCGGCATTGCTGGCGTGCGCCCAAAAAGCCAAGCAACTGGAAAAAATTGACGCGACCGCGAGCATCGTGGCCGCCTGCGAGGAGTTGATTCGATGAAACATGCTGTGCGTCACATTCATTTTGTGGGCATCGGCGGCTCCGGCATGTCGGGCATTGCCGAAGTGCTGTTCAACCTGGGCTACACCATTTCGGGTTCCGATCTGAATGACAGCGCCACCCTGAAGCGCCTGGCCGGTCTGGGCATCCAGACCCATGTCGGGCATGCCGCCGCCAACGTGGCCGGTGCCGACGCCGTGGTCACCTCCACCGCGGTGCAGGCCGACAACCCCGAGGTGCTCGCGGCGCGCGAAAAACGCATCCCGGTGGTGCCGCGTGCGCTGATGCTGGCCGAACTCATGCGGCTGAAAAACGGCATCGCCATCGCCGGCACCCACGGCAAGACCACCACCACCAGTCTGGTGGCCAGCGTGCTGGCCGAGGCCGGGCTGGACCCGACCTTCGTCATCGGCGGGCGCCTGAACAGCGCCGGGGCCAATGCGCGGCTGGGGCAGGGCGAGCACATCGTGGTCGAGGCCGACGAGTCGGACGCCTCGTTCCTGAACCTGCTGCCGGTGATGGCGGTGGTGACCAATATCGATGCCGACCACATGGAGACGTATGGCCATGACTTTGGCCGTCTCAAGCAGGCCTTTGTCGACTTTCTGCACCGCATGCCTTTTTACGGCACCGCCATCTTGTGTACCGACGACCCGGCGGTGCGCGACATCGTGCCGCAGGTCACCTGCCCGGTCACCAGCTATGGCTTTGATGAGGGCGCCGAAGTGCGGGCCGTGGACGTGCGCGCGGTGAACGGGCAAATGCACTTCACCGTGCAGCGCCGCAACGGCGTGATGCTGCCCGACCTGGCGGTGGTGCTGAACCTGCCGGGCCGCCACAACGTGCTCAATGCCCTGTCGGCGATTGCCGTGGCGGTCGAGCTTGATATTCCCGACGCCGCGCTGCTCAAGGCCCTGTCCGAATTCAAGGGCGTGGGCCGGCGTTTCCAGAGCTATGGCGAGTTGCCGGCCCGGGATGGCGGCCGCTTTACGGTGATCGACGACTACGGCCACCACCCGGTGGAAATGGCGGCCACGCTGGCGGCGGCGCGCGGCGCTTTCCCGCAGCGGCGTCTGGTGCTGGCGTTTCAGCCGCATCGCTACAGTCGCACCCGCGACTGTTTCGAGGACTTCATCAAAGTGCTGGGGCAGGCCGATGCCGTCTTGCTGTCCGAGGTGTATGCCGCCGGCGAGGCGCCCATCGTGGCGGCCGATGGCCGCAGCCTGGCGCGTTCCGTGCGCCTGGCCGGACGCATCGAGCCGGTGTTTGTGGACGACATTGCCGCCATGCCGCAGGCCATTGTGGAAAACGCCCGGGCCGGTGACGTGGTGCTGTGCATGGGCGCCGGCTCGATCGGCGCCGTGCCGGCCAAGGTGGTGGAACTGATGGGAGGTGCGTCATGAACGCGGCTGACAACAAACCGCCCATCTCCGTTCGCCCTGAGCTTGTCGAAGGGCTTCGACAAGCTCAGCCCGAACGGATCGATTTGGGCAAGGTCGCCGTGCTCATGGGCGGGTCTTCCGCCGAGCGCGAGATCTCGTTGATGTCGGGCACCGGCGTGCTGCAGGCCCTGCGCGCCGAGGGTGTGGACGCCCATGCCTTCGATCCCGCCGGGCGCGACCTGGGCGAGCTCAAGCGTGAGGGGTTTGCACGTTGCTTCATCGCCCTGCATGGCCGCTTCGGTGAAGACGGCACGGTGCAGGGTGCGCTGGAGCTGTTGGGCATCCCCTACACCGGCTCGGGTGTCATGGCCTCCAGCATCGCCATCGACAAAGTGATGACCAAGCGCATCTGGCGCGCCGAGGGCCTGGCCACCCCGGCCTGGAGGCAGGTCGCCAGCGGCGCGGCCACCCGCGCCGCTTTTGCCGAACTGGGGGAGCCCATGATCGTCAAGCCGGCCCGCGAGGGATCTTCCATCGGGCTGACCAAGGTCACCGCGCTGGCGCAGTGCGATGCCGCCTACGCCGCGGCGGCGCAGGAAGACGAGCAGGTGCTGTGCGAGCAGTTCATCAGCGGCGACGAGGTGACGGTGCCGGTGCTCGGCACGGGCGCACAGGCCCGCGCCCTGCCGGTGATCCGCATCGTGGCGCCCGGCGGCAACTACGACTACCAGAACAAATACTTCACCGACGACACCCGGTACCTGGTGCCCTGCGGCCTGCCCGCCGGTGAGGAAGAGGCCATTCAGCAACTGGTGCTCCAGGCCTACCGCGTGCTCGGTTGCCGCGGCTGGGCCCGCGCCGACGTGATGATCGACGCCCGCACGCGCCGGCCGTATCTGCTGGAGATCAACACCTCGCCCGGCATGACCGGCCACTCGCTGGTACCCATGTCGGCCAGGGCGGCCGGCATTGATTACCCGGCGCTGTGCGTTCAGGTGCTGCGGCACGCCACGCTTGACCATGCGCCAGCCGCTGCGGGCGTACCGGGCCGGACCGGGGGTGCGTCATGAAAGAAGAGGCCCGCGCCGTGCCCCTGGACGTGAAGCTCATGAACGTGACCGCAGCGGTTCTTTTGCTGGCGTTCGCGCTGCTGGTGGCGGCGGCACTGGCGGGTTGGGCGATGCGGCACCCCGCGTTTGCCATCCGCGGCATCACGGTCATGGGCGAGGTGACGCACAACAGCGCCGCGACCCTGCGGGCCAATGTGGCGCCGCAGCTCGGCGGCACATTTTTCACGCTGGACCTGACCCGGGCCCGGCAGGCCTTCGAGGCGGTGCCCTGGGTGCGCCACGCGGTGGTGCGCCGCGAGTTCCCCAATCGCCTCAAGGTGTTGCTGCAGGAGCATCAGGCGGTGGCGTACTGGGGGGCGGAGGGCGAGTCGAGGCTGCTCAACAATTTTGGCGAAGTGTTTGAAGCCAATGTGGGCGAGGTGGAGTCGGAGACCCTGCCGCGCCTGCACGGCCCCGACGGCCAGGCGGCGCAGGTGCTGGCCATGTACCAGACGCTGCAGCCGCTGTTTGAACGCATGGACATGGCCCTGGAGCAGCTTGAGCTGACGGGGCGTGGCGGCTGGCGCGTGCGGCTCGACACGGAGGCGGTGCTGGAACTCGGTGGCGGCACGGCAGAGGAGGTTCTGGCCCGCACCCAGCGCTTTCTCAAGACCTTGACCCAGGTGACGTCGCGCTATGGGCGCGGGCCGGACGCCCTGGAGGCTGCGGATTTACGGCACGAAGCGGGCTATGCCATCCGCCTGCGCGGTGTGACCACGCTGGCGGCGGCAAACCCGGCAGACGTAGCGGCAACAAAAAGCAACAGGTGAACATATGGCGAAAGAATACAAAGACCTGGTCGTAGGGCTGGACATCGGCACCGCCAAGGTGATGGCCGTTGTGGCCGAGGTGCTGCCCAATGGCGAGCTCAAGCTCGCCGGGCTCGGCATCGCACCCAGCAATGGCCTCAAGCGCGGCGTGGTGGTGAACATCGACGCCACGGTGCAAAGTATCCAGCAGGCGCTGAAAGAAGCCGAGCTGATGGCCGACTGCAAGATCACACGGGTGTACACCGGCATCACCGGCAGTCATATTCGCGGTATCAATTCCAGCGGCATGGTGGCCATCAAGGACCGCGAGGTGAGCGCCGCCGACGTGGCGCGCGTGGTGGAAACCGCCAAGGCCATCAACATCTCGACCGACCAGCGCCTGCTGCTGGTGGAGCCGCAGGAGTTCATCATCGACGGCCAGGACGTGCGCGAGCCCATCGGCATGAGTGGCATCCGGCTCGAAGCCAAGGTACACATCGTCACGGGCGCGCAAAGCGCGGCCGAAAACATCATCAAGTGCGTGCGCCGCTGTGGCCTGGAGGTCGAGCAACTGATGCTCAACCCGCTCGCCAGCAGCCTGTCGGTGCTGACCGAGGACGAGCGCGAACTGGGCGTGGCACTGGTCGACATCGGCGCGGGTACCACCGACGTGGCCATCTTCACCAACGGCGCCATCCGCCACACAGCCGTGATTCCGATTGCCGGGGACCTCATCACCAGCGACATCGCCATGGCGCTGCGCACGCCGACCAAGGACGCCGAAGACATCAAGGTCGAGAGCGGCTACGCCAAGCAGATGCTGGCCGACCCCGACGCCCAGGTCGAGGTGCCGGGTCTGGGCGATCGCGGCCCGCGCATGCTGAGCCGCCAGGCGCTGGCCGGTGTNNCCGCGCATGCTGAGCCGCCAGGCGCTCGCCGGCGTCATCGAGCCGCGCGTGGAAGAAATTTTTTCGCTGGTGCACCAGGTCATGCGCGAATCCGGTTTTGAAGAAATGCTCTCCAGCGGCATCGTGCTCACGGGCGGCAGCTGCATCATGCCCGGCATGGTGGAGCTGGGCGAAGACATCTTCCTGAAACCCGTGCGGCGCGG
>DIVK01000061.1:19894-21853 GCA_002422455.1 Rhodoferax sp. UBA6134 | reverse complement strand
TGATGGGCGCTGACTTCTTGCATTGCCCCGTGGTGCGCAGCGATGGCGATCAAGCTCTGGGACAATCACCCCCATGACTTCTGAAATCACGATTGTTCGCCCCGATGACTGGCACTTGCACGTGCGCGACGGCGAGGCCCTGCACACCGTGGTGCCGCACACCGCCGCCCAGTTTGGCCGCGCCATCATCATGCCCAACCTGCGCCCGCCGGTGACCACGGCGCAGGCCGCGCTGGCCTATAAGGCCCGAATCCAGGCCGCCGTGCCGCCAGGCCAGCAGTTTGAGCCCCTGATGACGCTCTACCTCACCGACAACTTGCCCGCCGATGAGATCAAACGGGCGCGCGATGCTGGCGTGGTGGCCGTCAAGCTCTACCCGGCCGGCGCCACCACCAACAGCGATGCCGGTGTGAGCGACCTGCGCAAGACCTACAAGACGCTGGAAGCCATGCAGGAGGCCGGCCTGTTGTTGTTGGTGCATGGTGAGGTGACGTCGCCCGAGATTGATATCTTTGACCGCGAGGCGGCGTTCATCGACACCCAGTTGATCCCGTTGCGACGCGATTTTCCCGAGTTGAAAATTGTGTTTGAGCACGTCACGACGCGCGAGGCGGCGCAGTATGTGCAGGAATCGGACCGATTCACGGCTGCCACCATCACGGCACATCACCTGCTGTACAACCGTAATGCCCTTTTCAGCGGCGGCATTCGCCCGCATTACTACTGTCTGCCGGTCTTGAAGCGCGAGTCGCACCGGCTGGCCCTGGTTGAAGCGGCCACCTCGGGCAGCGCCAAGTTCTTCCTGGGCACCGACAGCGCACCGCATGCCGCGCACCTGAAAGAACACGCCAGTGGTTGTGCCGGTTGCTACACCGCGCACGCCGCCATCGAGCTGTACGCCGAAGCGTTCGATGCGGTGGGGGCGCTTGACAAGCTGGAGGGATTTGCCAGTTTCCATGGTGCCGATTTTTATGGCCTGCCGCGCAACACCGGCGCCATCACCTTGCGGCGCGAGGCCTGGACGCCGCCCGAGAGTTTTGTTTTTGGCGAGGCGCGACTCAAACCGCTGCGTTCCGGTGAAGCCCTGCCGTGGAGGTTGCTGTGAGTTCGCGTGAAGCGCGGCGTGCCGAGCCGCACATTGCGTTGTTGATTGACGCCGACAACTCGCCGGCGGCCAAGATCGACGTCATCCTGACCGAGTTGTCCACGTTTGGCGTGACGAATGTGCGCCGGGCTTACGGGAACTGGAAGAAGAGCGAGCTCAAGGGGTGGGAGGAAAAACTGCATGAGCACGCCATTCGCCCGATGCAGCAGTTTGACTATTCGAGGGGCAAAAATGCCAGCGACATGGCGATGGTGATCGATGCGCTGGAGTTGCTCTACACGGACCAGCCGGATGCGTTTGGCATCGTCTCGTCGGATGCCGACTTTACGCCGCTCGTGATGCATTTGCGGGCCAAAGGCGCTGCGGTATACGGGTTTGGTGCGCAAAAAACGCCAGAGCCGTTTGTCAATGCCTGTTCGCGTTTTTTGTACCTGGATCGCCTGGGTGTCTCCGATAGCGTTGAGGTGGCGCCGGCCGGTCCCGCAACGCCGGCGGATGTCATTGCGACGCCCGCCAAGCCGGCCCACCCTTTGCGTGTGCCGTCCGATCAGCTCAAGAAAGACACCAAGTTGATCAGTTTATTACGCGGGGCCGTCATTGCCTGCGAGGATGAGGATGGCTGGGCCAGGGTGGGGCCCGTGGGAACCCACATTGGAAACAAGGCATCCTTCGATCCGCGCAATTATGGTTACGCCACATTGACCAAGCTGCTGGCCGCGACAGGTGTTTTTGACCTGCGTGACGAAGGAACGTCGAAGGTCAGCGTACGCGACAAGCGGCATTTCCTGGCCTTGTCCGGCGTATGAAGGGGGCCGTCGCCGAATCTCTGGTGGTTCGCGACATTGACTGGACCG
>DIVK01000061.1:15574-19791 GCA_002422455.1 Rhodoferax sp. UBA6134 | reverse complement strand
GCCGCCTTTTTGCAGGCGCCTGATGCCTTGTGGGAGGCGCTGGTGGCCAAAGACTGGTGGCGCCTGTTTGGTACGCTGCGCCCGCTGTGGCAGCAGGCCCAATTGTTGCTGTTTGGCCATGCGCTGCTGGAAAAACTGGTCTCCCCCCGAAAACCGATCACCGCCCATGTCTACCGTGCGCAGGCCGCGACGCATTCGTTGGCGGATATGGACGCCTGGATGGCCGCTGATCTGAGTGCGGACAAACTGGCGGGCAAGCCTTTCGCCCATTTGCCGGTTCTGGGGGTGCCCGGCTGGTGGGCGGCCAATGAAAACCCCGCGTTTTACGACGACGCGAGCGTGTTTCGGCCGCCCAAATAGCCATTGAGTGTGTGGGATTTGTGCTCGCCGGCTTGATTTCGGGCGGATCCACCCTAATATCCGCGCTGACGCCCCATCGGTAAGGGGAGGATTTTGAAAGAAACCATGAAACGAATAGTTTTGTTTGTGATGACCAACCTGGCGGTGGTGGTCGTATTGGGCATTGTGGCCAATCTGCTGGGCGTGAACCGTTATCTGACGGCCAACGGCCTTGACCTGGGCTCACTACTGGGCTTCGCGTTGGTCATGGGTTTTGGCGGCGCCATCATTTCGCTCTTGATCAGCAAGCCGGTGGCCAAGTGGTCAACCGGCGTGCGCGTCATCAATCAGCCGCAAAACGCCGATGAGGCCTGGATCGTGGAGACTGTGCGCAAGTTTGCCGAGAAGGCCGGTATCGGCATGCCGGAAGTCGGCATCTTTGACGGCGCCCCCAACGCCTTTGCCACCGGCGCCTTCAAGAACTCCGCCCTGGTGGCCGTCAGCACCGGCTTGCTGCAAGGCATGACGCGCGAAGAGGTGGAGGCCGTCATCGGCCATGAAATTGCCCACGTGGCCAATGGCGACATGGTCACCATGACGCTGATTCAGGGCGTGATGAACACCTTTGTGGTGTTCCTGAGCCGCGTCATCGGCTACGCTATTGACAGCTTTTTGCGCAAGGGCGACGAGCGCTCCAGCGGCCCCGGCGTTGGCTACTTCGTCACCACCATCGTGCTCGATATTTTGTTGGGCTTTGTGGCTGCCATCATCGTGGCCTGGTTCTCGCGCCAGCGTGAATTCCGCGCCGACGCCGGTGCCGCGCAACTGATGAACCGCAGGCAACCCATGATCAACGCATTGGCCCGTCTGGGCGGCATGACGCCGGGCGAGCTGCCCAAGAGCATGGCCGCCATGGGCATTGCCGGCGGCATTGGCAAGCTGTTCTCCACCCACCCGCCCATTGAAGAGCGCATTGCCGCTTTGCAGAACTCGTCGGCCTAGCCCAGCAGGGTTTTCGCCAGCGCTTCGGCCACCCGGATGCCATCCACTCCCGCCGACAAAATGCCGCCGGCATAGCTGGCGCCCTCGCCCGCNNGGTGATGAGGTGCGGGTTTCGACTCCGGTCAGCACCGCATCGGGCATGTCGAAGCCTTTGATTTTCCTGGCAAAAGCGGGCAGCGCTTCGCGCATGGCCTCAATCGCGTAGCCGGGCAGGGCCGTCGCCAGGTTGCCCAGCGTGACGCCCGGCTTGTAGGATGGCTGCACGCCGCCCAACCGGGTTGACGTTTTGTTTGCCATGAAGTCGCCCACCAGCTGGCCGGGTGCGCTGTAGTCGGCGCCACCCAGCACGTAGGCGTTGGATTCAAGCTGGCGCTGCAAGACGATGCCCGCCAGCGGGTGCTGCGCGCCGCCCAGACCGGCCGGGACGGGAATCTGCTCGCCCAGGGTGGCATGGAAGGCGGCGGTGTCCGTGGGGTAGTCGCGCGGATCAATGCCCACCACGATGCCGGCGTTGGCGTTGCGCTCGTTGCGTGAGTACTGGCTCATGCCGTTGGTCACCACGCGGCCGGGCTCCGAGGTGGCGGCCACCACGGTGCCGCCAGGGCACATGCAAAAACTGTAGACCGAGCGGCCATTGCTGGCGTGGTGTACCAGCTTGTAGTCGGCCGCGCCCAGGAGCGGGTGGCCGGCGTGGCGGCCCCAGCGGGCGCGGTCAATCACGCCTTGCGGGTGCTCGATGCGAAAGCCGATCGAGAACGGTTTGGCATCCATCGCCACGCCACGCTGGAACAGCATGGCAAAGGTGTCGCGTGAACTGTGGCCCAGCGCCATGACCACTTGCTCGGCCCGTAGCTCGTGTGTCTGGCCGGTGGCCTGATCCAGCACCGTCAGGCCGCGCACCTGTCGTTCCCCGGTGCTGTTTTCTTCGATCAACACGTCCGTCACCCGTTGTTGAAAGCGGATGTCTCCTCCCAGGGCGATGATCTGCTTGCGCAAGTTTTCCACCACCTTCACCAGTTTGAAGGTGCCAATGTGCGGGTGGGCATCCAGCAAAATCTCGGGCGGCGCACCAGCGTTGACGAATTCGTTCATGACCTTGCGGCCCAGATGGCGCGGGTCCTTGATCTGACTGTAGAGCTTTCCGTCCGAGAAGGTGCCGGCCCCGCCTTCGCCAAACTGTACGTTGGACTCGGGGTTGAGCACGTGTTTGCGCCACAGGTCCCAGGTGTCCCTGGTGCGTTCTCGCACCTTTTTTCCGCGTTCCAGCACGATGGGTTTGAAGCCCATTTGCGCCAGCACCAGCGCGGCAAAAATGCCGCAGGGGCCAAAGCCCACCACCACCGGGCGCAGCGCCAAATTGGCCGGGGCCCGACCGGGCGGGTGGTAATGCATGTCCGGTGTGGCAAGGATATGAGGGTCGCCGGCAAACTTTGCCAGCAGTGTGGCCTGCAACGCGGGCGCCACGTCCAGGTCCACGATGTAGACCTGCATCAGTTCGGCTTTGCGCGCGTCAAAGCTGCGTTTGAAAATGGTGTGGCTGACGATGTCGCCCGGCGTGATGCCCAAGGTCTGGGCGATGCGCCGGGGCAGGGCATCTGCGGCGTGGTCGAGCGGGAGTTTGAGTTCGGTGAGTCGGATCATGGAAGTTGCGGCAATGGCTCGTGGTTATCAAGCAAATGTGACGCGCAGTGACGGAACGTGTCAGGTCGGCAGGAAGCCCTCAACTGACAAATAGCGCTCACCCGTGTCGTAGTTGAAGCCCAGTACGCTGGCTCCCGGGGGCAGCTCGGGCAGTTTTTGTGCAATGGCGGCCAGTGTGGCGCCGCTGGAGATGCCGACCAGCATGCCCTCCTCGCGTGCGCAACGGCGGGCCATTTCGCGCGCCGGTTCGGCCTCGACCTGGATCACGCCGTCGAGCAGCGCGGTGTCCAGGTTCTTCGGGATGAAGCCGGCGCCAATGCCCTGAATCGGATGCGGTGACGGCGCGCCGCCTGAAATCACCGGCGAGGCAGATGGCTCCACGGCGTAGACCTTCAGGTTCGGCCATCTGGCCTTCAGGACCTGGGCGCATCCGGTCAGGTGACCGCCGGTGCCGACGCCGGTAATCAGAACGTCAAGCCCTTGAGGGAAGTCTGCCAGGATTTCCTGTGCCGTGGTGCGGGCATGGACGTCGGTATTGGCCGGATTTTCAAACTGCTGCGGCATCCATGCATTGGGCATGGTGGCGACCAGTTCCGTGGCGCGGGCAATCGCACCCTTCATGCCTTTTTCGCGCGGTGTCAGGTCAAAGGTGGCGCCGTAGGCCAGCATCAGGCGGCGGCGCTCGATCGACATGCTGTCGGGCATGACCAAAATGAGCCTGTAGCCCTTGACGGCCGCCACCATGGCCAGGCCGACGCCGGTGTTGCCGGACGTAGGCTCAATGATGGTGGCGCCGGGCTTGAGTTCGCCGCTCTTCTCCGCGGCCTCCACCATGGCCAGCGCAATGCGGTCCTTGATGGAGCCGCCGGGGTTGCTGCGCTCGGACTTGATCCACACCGTATGGCCGCTACCGAACAGGCGGTTGATGCGGACGTGCGGCGTGTTGCCAATGGTTTGCAAAATGTTGTCAGTTTTCATGCGCGACTCCCATGATCGGTGATGCTGATGGTGCGAAAACCGCCATTTTCAACTACTTCTCCAGGCGGTTTCGATGGAGCGTTACAAAAATAACCGCGATAATCGCGAGTGTGAAGCCCGCCAGACTGCCGCTGGTGCAATCCTGGAAACAGGGCACTGGAGGAACGTCCGGACTGCACAGGGCAGCGTAGCAGCTAACGGCTGTCCACTGAAAGCCGCAAGGTATAAGGTGAGGATCAGAGCAACAGAGACGAGTC
>DIVK01000061.1:0-15477 GCA_002422455.1 Rhodoferax sp. UBA6134 | reverse complement strand
GTACTGAAAGACGTGACGTGTTGCGTAATTCGGACGAGTAGGCTTGCTGCGGGCATGGCCGCGCGCAGATTTTCCTTTCTTTTGCTGATCATGTGGTCCATGGCGGATGGTGCCCGATCTGCGCCGCCCTGTGCTGATTTTGAGGCCAGATTGCCGAACGTGAAACGAGAATTGTGCGAGGCGGCTCAATCGAAACCCAGTACGGCCCGCTCGGTGAAGGGTCGCATGCTCTGGGTGCGCGACGTCAAGCAGTCGCATCCCACCTTGCGGATACTGGTGGTGGGGGCTTCCATGGTGACGAGCTGTCCTCCGCTGCCGTGGCATTGCATTGGATCCGGTTGGCAGGGCAGATGTCTGCCGACATGTCGCAGGGGATTCATTGGTGTTTTGTGCCGATGCTCAACCCCGACGGGGTCTTCAGCCAGTCGCCGCGCCGCGTCAATGCGCATGGTGTGGATCTGAATCGAAACTTCCCCACCCCCCAACCGCCGCGACCGAGCCGTTCAAACGCGCTCGGTCCTGACCTGCCCCGAATGCGACCACGCCGTGGAGTTGGAAATGCCCGCGGACTCTTGCCGGTTTTTCCACGAGTGCGGGGCATGCCACGTGCCGCTTCGGCCCCTGCCTGGCGATTGCTGCGTATTTTGCAGCTACGGATCGGTGAAGTGCCCTCCCATCCAGGCCCAGCCGCACTGCGGTGCGCCCACCGATCGACGACCATTTCAGCTTCCTGAGATAGTGCATGAAAGTAAGCAATGCACCGTACTTGTGCCTCAGCAACTTCCTCTGTGCATCTGATTACTGCCAAAAACACCCCGCGACATGTTGTTATGAAAGAAATTTTTAACGCCCCGACTTAAAACGGTTTTATCAAAAACTCTTTCAAGTTGTTGATTTTCCTTAATATCCGCTTTGGAGAAAGCGAATAAATCTGCATCCCTTTGGCAAAAAATTTCCTCCCGGAAATATCTCCTTGGAACATGGCATGCACTTTGCAATATGCATTGTTGTATGCATCGTTGTTTATGTTGTGTACAGCGACGTACCCATTCATGAAGGTCTATCCAAGGAGGTTATATGCCTAATCCGTATCGTTCCAAGTTCGCTTCAATTATGTTCAGCATCGGCTTCGTCGGCGCAGGCTTGCTTATGGCTGCACCGGCACAGGCCTCCGACTGGAGTACCACCAACGTTCAGGTCTTGCATGGCAACAACTATGAGCTTGGCGACAGTTCCATGTCCATCCTGACTATGGAACATGCCAACGGCTGGAAGTACGGCGACAACTTCTTCTTTCTGGACGTCAGCAATCCCGCCTCCAAGGGCACCAGCTACTACGCGGAATTTTCACCTCGTCTGAGTTTGGGAAAAATCAGCGGCAAAAACTTGTCTTTCGGCATTGTGAAAGATGTTTTGCTGGCGGGTACGCTGGAGATGGGTGAGGGTCTGCGCGCGAAACTGATCGGTGTCGGTCTGGCGCTCGACCTGCCGAAGTTCGCTTTTGCGGATATCAATTTGTACTACCGTAAAAGCGAGCGCGACTGGCTGGTCGAACAAACTGATGCCGGAGCCCAGGTTACGGTCGACTGGTTGCTGCCATTTGCGGTGGGTGGCCAGAAGTTTGCCTTCGAAGGTTTTGTTGACTACGCATGGGGCGAAAAAGGCGGTAGCGCACCCAAGGCCAACAACCTGATTGCCGGTCCGCGCCTGCTGGTCGATGTCGGCAATTGGGTGGGGGCGCCAGGTACGCTTCAACTTGGAATCGAGTATCAGATTTGGCGCAATAAATTTGGAATCGAAGGGATTAACGAGAACGTTCCCCAAGTCATGCTCAAGTGGACGATGTGAAATTAACCATGAGGACCAATGAAATGAACAAGGATAAAACAATCGGCCAAGGCCGACGCACAATGCTCAAAAACGTGGCCGGGCTGGGTCTCGGATGGTTTGCCGGGAAGCAGGGCATCAGCCAGGCACTCGCCGCCAACAAGGTGACCATGGGATTCATCTATGTCGGTCCGCACGACGACTACGGCTACAACCAGGCCCATTTCGAGGGCAAGTCGGCAATCGCCAAACAGTCGTGGATCAAGACGGTGGACCAGGAAAACGTGCCGGAGACCATCGCGGTGCAAAAGGCCATGGAAAGCATGGTCAACCTGGATGGCGCCCAAGTGATATTCCCGACCTCGTTTGGTTACTTCGATCCGCACATTCTCAAGATTGCGCCCAAGTACCCCGATATCATGTTTCTGCATTGCGGCGGCCTCTATGAGGCCAGCAAGCACCCGAAGAACGTGGGCAGCTATTTCGGCTACATCGACGAGGCGGTCTATATCTCCGGCATCGTCGCCGGGCACATGAGCAAAACAGGCAAGTTGGGTTACATCGCGGCCATCCCCATCCCCCAGGTGCTGCGCAACATCAACAGCTTCACCATGGCGGCCCGCAGCGTCAATCCCAATATCACCGTGCAGGTAGTGTTCACCGGCGGCTGGGCCAATCCAGTGAAGGAGGCCGAGTCCGCCAACAGCTTGATCGACCGGGGGGTGGATGTGCTTACTTGTCACGTTGACAGTCCCAAGGTGGTGGTGGAAACGGCAGAGAAGCGGGGCATCTACTCCTGTGGCTACCACGCCGACCAGTCCAGGCTGGCGCCCAAAGGTTTTCTCACCGGCGCGGAATGGAACTGGAGCAAGGTCTACCTCGACTATGCCACCATGATTTCCAAAGGCGCCAAGATTCCCAACCTGATTCGGGGCGGCATCAAGGAAGGCCTGGTCAAGAGTTCGCCTTACGGCAAAGTCGTCAGCGCCAAGGCCAGGGCGCATGCCGACAAGGTGCGCGCCGGGTTCATGAAAGGGAACTTCGTGGTCTACCAGGGTCCGATCAAGGACAACACGGGCCGAGAGGTGATCCCAAAGGGCAAGGGGTATGAGCAGACCGACATCTGGCTTGAAAACATGGACTGGCTGGTCGAAGGGGTCGTGGGTCGTACCAAAGGCTGAACCATGCTGCCTTTCGCCCCCTTTCTGATTCCGCTAACCGCATTGGTGCTGTCCCTGGTCCTGTTCGGAGGCTTCGTCGGCCTCGCCGGGGCGGACGTGCTAGCGGTGTATTACTCGATTTACCGGGGTGCCTTCGGTACCTGGTTTTCCTGGCAGAACACTCTCACCAGCGCTGCGCCACTCATGCTCACGGCACTGTGTACCGCATTGCCGGCGCGCTTGGGATTAATTGTGATCGGTGGCGAAGGGGCGGTTGTAGCGGGTGGTTTGATGGCCGCACTGACCGGGCTGGCCCTGATCGACGCCAACCCCTGGGCCGCCCTGGCCGGCATGGCTCTGGCAGCCATGCTGGCGGGCGGCCTGCTCATCGGCCTAGTGGGCTGGCTGCGCCACAGTCGCAACGTCAACGAAACCATCAGCTCCCTGCTGCTCAACTACACCAGCATCGCCGTCCTGAGTTTCCTGGTGGTCGGGCCGTTGCGTGATCCCGAAACCCTCAACAAGCCCTCCACCCATCACATCGGCGAAACCCACATGCTGGGCTCGCTGAGCGAGTCTTCCATCCACTGGGGATTCGGCTATGGGATCATCGTTTGTCTCCTGCTGTGGGTGCTTTACAAGCGCATGGTATTCGGCTTCGCGGTCGACATGGCGGGGGGCAATATACGCGCCGCCAAACTCTCAGGTCTGCCGGTGGGCCGCATTGCCGTGCTGGTCTGCATGACAGGGGGCGCTGCGGCAGGCCTTGCAGGCATGGTGGAAGTGGCCGCCGTGCATGGCCGCGCCAACACGTCGCTGAACGCTGATTACGGCTACGAAGGCATCCTCATCTCCTTCGCCGCCCGCCATCATCCCCTGGCCATCATCCCGGTGGCCATCCTCTTCGGCGGCATTCGTGCCGCCGGCGGCCTCATGCAGCGGGACCACGGCCTGCCGGATGCCACCCGTCTGGTTCTGCAGGGCATTATTTTCATGCTTCTTCTGGGCAGTGAAGCTGTTTTTGCCCGCTTGGCCGAGCAGCGAGGGCGCGCGGCATGAGTGGCAATGCGATTGAGTGGGTGACCGTCGTCATTGCCGTGCTGGGTGGAGCCATCCGGGTGGGCACTCCCTTCTTGTTCGTCAGCCTCGGCGAGTGCCTGACCGAAAAGAGCGGCCGCATCAACCTCGGCCTTGAAGGCAATCTGGTCATGGGCGCCATGGCCGGGTATGGCGTAGCCTGGCTCAGCGGCTCCCCCTGGCTGGGTGTGCTGGCTTCCGGTGCCGCCGGCATGGGACTGGGATTCATTCACGCCCTGCTGTGCCAGCAACCCCGGGTGAACGATATTGCCGTGGGCATCGCCCTGATGATCCTCGGCACCGGCCTGGCCTTCTTCCTGGGCAAGCCCCTGATCCAGCCCAGCGCGCCGCGCCTTCCCTCCTTGTCCCTGGGCGCCTGGAGCGCCAACCCGGCGCTACGGGCTGCCCTGGAAGTCAACGCCCTGTTCGTCATTGGTCTGATCCTGACGCCGTCCATGGCCTGGTTCTTCAGAAACACCCGCTGGGGTCTGGCCATCCGCACCGTGGGCGAGAGCGACGACGCTGCCCGCTCCATGGGCCTCAACGTCAACGGCGTGCGTATGCTGGCCACCATGGCGGGTGGTTTTCTGGCCGGCGTCGGGGGCGCCTTCCTGTCCCTGTACTACCCGGGTGGCTGGAGCGAAGGCTTATCAAGCGGCCAAGGGCTGATGGCGGTGACGCTGGTGATCTTCGCACGCTGGAATCCGATGCGCTGCCTGTATGCCGCCCTGCTGTTTGGCGGGGCGGGAGCCCTCGGGCCGTCATTGCAGGCCGTCGGGGTGACCTGGGGCTACTACCTGTTCAACGCAGCCCCTTATGTGCTGACCCTGGTGCTGATGATTGCAAGCTCTTCGACCAAAGTGCGCTCCGGCATGCCCGGATCCCTGGCGGCTCGCTAACCCAATCCAATCAATGGAGGAAACACAATGAGCCTGTACGTTGCAGCCGACCCCTACCCCTGGCCCTACGACGGCAGCCTGCGCACGGAGAATACGGCGCTGATCATTATCGACATGCAGACCGATTTCTGCGGCACCGGCGGTTATGTAGACCGCATGGGCTATGACCTGTCGCTGACCCGTGCCCCGATCAAGCCGATCGGCAGAGTGCTGGCAGCAGCACGTAGCCAGGGCATGATGGTGATCCACACCCGGGAAGGACACCGCCCGGATCTTTCCGATCTGCCTGACAACAAGCGCTGGCGCAGTCAGCGTATCGGCGCCGGCATTGGCGACCCGGGTCCCTGCGGCAGGATACTGGTGCGCGGCGAGCCAGGCTGGGAGATCATCCCGGAGCTCGTCCCTCTACCGGGCGAGCCAATCATCGACAAGCCCGGCAAAGGCTCCTTCTATGCCACCGATCTGGAACTGCTGCTGCACAAAGCTGGCATCCGCAACCTGATCATCACCGGCATTACCACCGACGTATGCGTTCACACCACCATGCGCGATGCCAATGACATGGGCTTCGAATGCCTGCTGCTGGAAGACTGCTGCGGCGCCACCGACCAGGCCAACCATCTGGCGGCACTGAAAATGGTGCAAATGCAGGGCGGCGTATTCGGCGCGGTTGCTTCGTCCTGCCACCTGCTTGAGGCACTGGGATGAGTGCTGCAAATTTCATGGCACTGGAGGCCATCAACGTCAGCAAGCGCTTTGCTGAGTTACAGGCATTGGATCAAGTTTCACTGAAACTCCGGCAAGGCAGCATTCATGCCTTGTTGGGCGAAAACGGTGCCGGCAAGAGTACTCTGGTGAAGTGCATCGTCGGCTTCCACAACCCCGATGCGGGCGAGGTGGTGGTAGGCGAGCGCCAGCAGGTCATTGCCAATCCGCGTGACGCCCACGATCTGGGCATCGGCATGGTCTACCAGCATTTCACCCTGATCCCCAACATGAGCGTACTGGAGAACCTGGTGCTGGTCCGCCCTCACCTGCCTGCGGTGATCGACTGGAAGCAAGAACGAAAAACCATAGACGAGCGCATGCGCAAGATGCCCTTCCAGCTTCCTCTGGATGCCTCCGTGAACCATCTGGCGGCGGGCGAAAAACAAAAACTGGAGATCATCAAGCAACTCCTGCTGGACGTGAAAGTGCTGATTCTCGACGAGCCCACGTCGGTGCTCACGCCCGACGAGGCCGACGATGTGCTCGGGCGCATTCGGCATATGACGCGCGAGGCCGGCTTGAGCGTGCTGATCATCACCCATAAGTTTCGGGAGGTGATGGCCTACGCCGATGACGTCACGGTACTGCGCCGCGGCAAGCACGCCGGCTCAACCCGAGTGGCGAAAGTGGACGTCAAGGAACTGGCGGAAATGATGGTGGGCAGCGAATTCACCCACACTGCCCTGGCCCGGAAGATGATGGCAGAGCAGCCGGTGAAGCTGGACATCATCGGACTTGACGCGGAGGACGACAGCGGCGTGCGCGCAGTCCATGGGCTGTCGTTACGGGTGAAAGCGGGCGAGATCGTCGGCATTGCCGGCGTATCCGGCAACGGTCAGCGCGAACTGGTGGAGACACTGGCCGGACAACGCCCGTCGTTGAGCGGCGAGGTCCGGGTCATGGGCGAAACCTATACAGGCCAGCGCCGCGATCTGCTGCGCCATCGCTTCCACTGCCTGCCCGAGGAGCCGCTACGCAATGCCGGCGTGCCGCGCATGAGCGTGGCGGAGAACCTTGCCTTTCGCCACTTCGATCAGCCGCCCTGCAACTGGCATGGTTTTCTGCGCCGGAGAATGATGGCGGCGGCTGCAGCGCATGCCATCGCGGATTTCAAGGTGCATCCCCCGGAGACCCGCACGGCCCTTGGCGACCTCTCGGGCGGCAACGTGCAGCGGGCCATCCTGGCCCGTGAACTGGGGGAACAGCCCAATGTACTGGTGGTGGCCAACCCCTGCTTTGGCCTCGATTTTTCCGCCGTGACCGAGATTCATGCCCGCATCATGGCCGCCCGCAATGCGGGAGCAGCGGTGCTGCTGGTAAGTGAAGATATTGACGAAATTCTGGAATTGGCTGACCGCATCTGCGTCATGTCCGGCGGACGGCTGGTCTTTGAGACCACGCCCGATGAAGCCGATCCTATTGTCATCGGGCGCCACATGGCTGGACACATAGAGGGTGTGCAACAACAACCTGATCACCGTGAGGCAAATCATGTCCATTAACGCCCGACCTTACCCGTATGCGCTGCCTGAGCACCCCCCCGCGTTGATCATTATCGACATGCAGCGGGATTTTGTGGAGCCCGGCGGTTTTGGCGATGCGCTGGGAAACGATGTCAATCAATTGCAGGCCTGCGTGTCGGCGATCGCCAGACTACTGGCCACGGCACGCCGATTGGGGCTACCAGTGATTCACACGCGCGAGGCACACCGGCCCGACCTTTCCGATTGCCCACCATCCAAGCGACTGCGTGGCAACGGTAGTCTGAAGATTGGCGATAGGGGTCCCATGGGCCGGTTGCTGGTGGACGGCGAACCGGGCAATGCCATCATTGATGCACTCAAGCCCGCATTGGGCGAGATTGAGATTACCAAGCCTGGCAAAGGCGCGTTCTACGCCACGCCGCTACAGGAAATTCTGCAGCAACTAGGTGTAACTCATCTGCTATTCACCGGCGTCACTACCGAAGTGTGTGTGCAGACCACCATGCGGGAAGCCAACGATCGTGGCTACGAGTGCCTGCTGGTGGAGGACGGTACGGAGAGCTACTTTCCCGAATACAAATCGGCCACTCTTGACATGATCACAGCCCAAGGGGGCATCGTGGGCTGGGTTGCTGGTAGTGATCCGGTTCTCGCAGGATTGGAAAAAGCGTATGGACAAGACTGATTTCAACCTCATCCTGACTGACCTTGCCACGATTCCCCATCGGCTGGACGAATTTGCCTGGGAGCCGCTGGTACCGGGAGTAGAACGCAGCCCGCTTCACCAGGACGCGGCGGGTCATACCAAGCTGGCCTTGCTGCGTTATGCCTCCGGGGCGACGGTGCCGGAGCATCTACACGCAGGCATGGAATACATCCAGATCCTGGCTGGCTCGCAGCAAGATGAGCGGGGGGTGTACCGCGCCGGAACCCTGCTGGTGAGTTTTCCCGGCTCAAGCCACCGTATCGCCAGCCCTGACGGCTGTGTGGCACTTGCGATTTGGGAGTCCCCCGTGTGCTTTGTGTCGTCTGATCGGACCTGAAACCGTCTTGATGAATTGCCGACTTGCATGAAACATAGTCTCGATATCACTACCCTTCGCCGACGTTATCAATCCGGCGAACTCACGCCGGGCAGCATGGTGGAAAGCCTGCTTGAACACATGGCCGATGAAGACGCCCATCGCATCTGGATCAGTCGCCTTGACGCCGCCGCCCTGCGCACCTACGCCCGCACGCTCGAGGGCAAGGACATCGCCAGCCTGCCGCTCTATGGCATCCCCTTCGCCATCAAGGACAACATCGACCTCGCCGGCCTGCCCACCACCGCAGGTTGTCCGGACTATGCCTATGCGCCGAAACAGCACGCCACCGTCGTACAACGTTTGATCGATGCCGGCGCCATCCCCCTCGGGAAAACCAACCTCGACCAGTTTGCCACCGGCCTCAACGGCACCCGCTCGCCCTACGGCGCCTGCCGCAACGCCTTTAACCCGGACTTTATTTCCGGCGGCTCCAGCTCTGGCTCGGCAGTCGCCGTGGCCTTGGGGTTGGCGAGCTTCGCGCTCGGCACCGACACCGCAGGCTCGGGCCGCGTACCCGCCGCATTCAATAACCTCATTGGCCACAAGCCCAGTTGTGGCGCGCTATCCACCCGTGGCGTAGTGCCTGCCTGCCGTTCTCTTGATGCGGTATCGATCTTCGCGCTGACAGCGGAAGATGCAGAACGCGTGCTGGCCGTTGCTGCCGGTTTCGATGCCGACGATGAATATTCGCGCCCACTCGCGCCGCATGGCTTCGACTTTGGCCGCAGGGCCGGTTTCCGCTTTGGTGTGCCAATGACCAAGGATTTGGTGTTCTTTGGCAACACCGAAGCTGAAAGGTTGTTTGGTGAAGCAGTGAAGCGCATGCAGGCGCTGGGCGGCATGCCCGTAGCCGTCGACCTCGCCCCTTTTCTTGAAACCGCACGCCTGCTCTACGGTGGCCCCTGGGTGGCCGAGCGCTACCTCGCCATCCGTGACTTCTTCGACACGCAATCCGAGAAGGTTTTTCCGCCGGTACGTGAAATCATTGCCGGCGGCTGCGACATCGCTGCCGCCGATACCTTCGCCTATCTCTACAAGTTGCGCGTCCAAAAGCGCGTTTGCGACGCAGTCTGGCATGACATTGACGTCATGCTCACCCCCACCGCCGGAACGATCTACCGCATTGATGAGATGCAAGCCGACCCGATCCGCCTCAACGCCAATCTCGGCTATTACACCAACTTCATGAACCTGCTCGACCTCACCGCTACCGCCGTGCCGGCCGGTTTCCAGCATGATGGCCTGCCGTTCGGCGTTACCCTCATCGCACCGCAACAGCAGGACGGCCCATTGCTACATCTGGCCTCACGGATGCACCAGGCATTGGGCAGCAATCTGGGCGCCACCGGCTACACGCTGCCCCCTGCCGAACTCCTGGGGCTGTTGCCGGACGGCCAGGTGAGTGTCGCCGTCGTCGGTGCCCATCTCAGCGGTCTGCCGCTCAACCCCCAGCTCACCGCACGCAATGCGCGGCTGGTGAGCTTCACGCAAACCGCGCCGGACTACCGTTTCTATGCCCTGCCAGACGGCAAGCGCCCCGGCCTCATTCGGGTGGAAAACGGTGGCGCTGCCATCGCCTGCGAAGTCTGGGAAATGCCTGGCACCCAGTTCGGCTCCTTTGTCGCCGACATTCCCGCACCGCTCGGTATCGGCAAGCTGACGCTGGCCGATGGTTCTGTCGTGAACGGATTCATCTGTGAGGGCATTGGCGTAGCCGATGCGCAAGATATTACGGGATTCGGGGGTTGGCAAGCGTGGCTGGCCGCGCGCGGCACGTAAACCCGGGGTGATTTTTCGAAAACTGTGGCGAGTCCATTGCTGCCGGCGTCTTTAAAAGAGTTGTGGAATTCGACCTGGGCAACATGGGGTATCCTTTCCGCTTGTCGAAGGGAGAGAAGGGCGTGTCAACAAAAAAAACGACCACTGAAAATGTGTATCACTCGCTTCGCGAGATGATTCTCGGTTTTGAGCTTTTCCCAGGAAGCCGCGTTACGGAAACTGAACTTGCCGCGCATTTCGGTGTAAGTCGCACGCCCATACGCGAGGCCATGCAGCGGCTTGAGGTGGAAGGCTATCTCACAGTACGGCCCAAGCAGGGAGGGTACATCCGTCAGTTGGATATTGAAGAACTTGCAGATTATTACCAGGCTCGCATCCCCCTGGAGCTGCTGTCGCTGGAATTGGCCTGTACGTCCATGCCTGATGCCAAAGTCCGGGCGCTTGTGGAAGCATGGGACCCCTCTGTACAAAAAGGCCGTAGCGATGATCCCGCCGAAATGGATGCGGTCGAGGAATCCTTCCACATGGCCATCGCCGAAGGCGGCGGCAACCGGGCCATACTCGGCTACCTGGAGGATATCAATCATCGGATACGCCCTATTCGCCGACTCGATTTCACGCAAAGGGAGCGCATAGACCGCACGTATGAAGAACACCATCAGATTGCACAGCATTTGTTGAAGCGGGACCTTCAAGCGGCCCAGGCCGCCATGCGAGCGCATATCCTGCGCAGCGAGCAGTTCGCAAAGGGTTTGACGCTTATACAACTGGCGAAGGTGGGTGCGCGTCGCAAATTCAAACCCGGGTAGGTTGCACAACCGCCGTCCACGGTGCCAGGGGGGCAAGCCGTCGTTAAAATTGCGGCGAAAGCCTATACAAGGAAACACCATGAGCATCCCCTCCCGCGTCAAACTGGTCGACGTCGGCCCGCGCGACGGCCTGCAGAATGAAAAACAGCCGGTGCCGGCCGCCATCAAGATCGAGCTGGTGCATCGGCTGCAGGACGCTGGCCTGACCGAGATCGAGGTCACCAGCTTCGTCTCGCCCAAATGGGTGCCGCAGATGGCGGACAACGCCGAGGTGATGGCCGGCATCCGGCGCAAGGCGGGGGTGCGTTATTCGGTGCTGACGCCCAATCTGCAGGGGTTTGAGGCGGCGCTCAAGTCCCGGCCGGATGAGGTCGTGGTGTTTGCCTCCGCCAGCGAGGCCTTCAGCCAGAAGAACATCAACTGCTCGATTGCCGAGAGCATCGAGCGTTTCGCACCCGTGGTGCAGGCCGCCCGCGCCGCCGGCATTTATGTGCGCGGCGCGATGTCCTGCGTGGTGGGCTGCCCCTACGAGGGTGAGGTGGCCCCCGAGCGCGTGGCTTACCTGGCCAGCCTGATGAAAGGCATTGGCGTGCAGCACGTGGGCGTGGCCGACACCATCGGCGTGGGCACGCCGCGCAAGATGCAGCGCGCCATGGAGGCCACGCTGCAGCACTACGAGCTGAACGATATTTCTGGTCATTTCCACGACACCTACGGCCAGGCGCTGGCCAACACGCTGGCGTGTCTGGAGCTGGGCGTCTGGCAGTTTGACACCTCGGTGGCCGGGCTGGGCGGTTGCCCCTATGCCAAAGGCGCCACCGGCAATGTGGCCACGGAGGACGTGGTCTACATGCTGCACGGCATGGGAATCGAAACCGGGATCGACCTGGATAAACTGGTGGACGCGGGCCAGTTCATCAGCGACTTCCTGGCGCGCCAGCCCAATTCGCGCGCGGCCAAGGCGCTGCTCAACAAGCGGCAGAGTTGAACATGGGGGGTGCCAAATTGCAGGGCGAACCTGGCGCATCGGTCGCCAGTCCGCCGCTGCCCGCGCCGGAGTTGCTGGCTGCCCGTGCCAGGCGGGTACGGGCGTCGGCGAAAAACGTGCCGTCGCCCTGCATTTCGGTGTGCCGCATGAATGAGCGGTCGGGCTGGTGCGAGGGCTGCTACCGCACGCTGGATGAGATTCGCCAGTGGGGCGGTGCGAGTGAGCAGGCCCGGCGCGCGGTCTGGGCCCGCATCGAGCAGCGCATCCAGCCAGGCCAGACATGAAACACATCACTTTTTACCTGGACTTCATCTCGCCCTACGCCTATCTGGCGTTCGAGCAACTACCGCTCGCCCTGATGGGGCACAGTTACAGCGTGACCTATAAGCCCGTTTTGCTGGCCGCGCTGCTCAAGCAGCACGGCCAACTCGGTCCGGCAGAAATAGCGCCCAAGCGTGACTGGAGCTACCGCCAGGTGCAGTGGCTGGCGCAGCGCCAGGGGCTTGAGTTGCAATTGCCGGCAGCGCATCCCTTCAACCCGCTGGGGCTGTTGCGCCTGGCCGTGGCCTGCGACGCCCAGGGCTTGCCGAACCGCTATGTGTGCGAAACCCTGCTCAGACACGTCTGGCGCGGCGGAGCCGATGCGGTGGACGCCCAGCGCCTGCACGCCGTGACACAGCAACTCGTGCCCGGGCGCGACGCGAACGGCGAAGACGTCAAAGCCCGGCTCAGAGCCCACACCGAGGAGGCCATGGCGCTCGGCGTCTTTGGCGTGCCCACCTTCGCGGTGGACGGCAAACTGTTCTGGGGCTGTGATGCCCTGCCGATGCTGCGCGATTATTTGCACGGTGACGCCTGGTTTGCCGGGCCGCAGTGGGATGCGGCAGCCCGATTGCCGGCGGGTATCGTGCGCCGCAGCTAGGAGTCTGGGCGGCAGAGCGTTTTCGGATTTCCGACAAGGCGGCTGATCGAGGCAAGCGCTTCGTTTTTTGATGGTGCCGCGACAAAGCAGCGTGGATACGCTGTGATGTCTCGCTTGCAAGGTTGATTGGGGCCGCTGACCCCCATCAGACCCTCTGCATCGCCCCCATTCTTCGCAGATTGAGTGTCAGGCAGACGAGCTTGAACTCGGCCTTGGCCTCGTCCAACCCGCGCATACTGAATCGTCTGAACCCCAGAACATGCTTGATCCAGCCATTGGGCGGCTCGGCAATCCATTTGCGCTTTCTGTAGGCCGCCTTGGCATACGCATACACCAGCACCTTGACCATCATGGCCGGGTGAAAGGGCTGGTTGCGTGGGCCATCCTTGGCGTAACGGGCATGGAACCCGTTAAGGCTCAGGCTGTCTACGGTGTCGCTGATGAAGTAGGCCAGGTGGCCTTCAGGCAGCCAGTCTTGCAAGGCGCTGGGCAAGAGTTGCTGCTGTTCGGGGCAGTAGGGAATGTAGCTTGCACTCATGCCCTGCATTGCAACTCAATATCCCCATATTTTCAATCCGGACTATCCCTTTGCCTTCTGCCGCCCAGGCTCCTAGCCTCTGAGGAGCAAGGACTGAGCAAGTGCAAAGACCGAATTGGGCGCGGTGGTACGCACTGGCGCAACGCGGGGTTTTTTGAACACGCCTCGGTTGGCGACCTTGCGTTCCTTCACCTCCACCCCTTTGGCAAGTTGCGTCATTACCAGGCTGCGCAAGGTGATGGACTGCATGTAAGTCGTCATTTTCGAATTCAAAGTGTCCCACAGTTCCTGCGTCAACTCTTGCGTCATATCTCGCACCACTGTCGTTTCCTGACTGGGGACCTCTCGGCTACTGGAGTCTGCGTGAGCTTCGACTGCGCCAATGATGTCGGCGACTGTGATGCTGTCGCTCCGGTGGCCCAGCGTGTAACCGCCGCCCGGTCCGCGGGTGCTCTCCACCAACCCCTGCTGGCGCAGCTTGCTGAACAGCTGCTCCAGGTAAGACAGAGAAATCTGGTGGCGTACCGCGATGTCCGATAGCGGAACGGGGCCCGAACGTTCGCGCAACGCGACATCAATCATCGCGGTGACGGCAAATCGGCTTTTGGTACTCAATCGCATCGCTGTAACTCCGGTCAGCGCCACGAGGCGTGTGGCAGGTGTGACTGTAAGGGGTGGCATCACTTCGTGTAAATTCTTATTTGCGATAAAAATACTTCGAAAAATACGAATAATATAAATCGTTATGCCGGACTGGAGGTTTGGCTTGCGTGTGTCTTTGGATTGAGTCCGGGGGCGCATCGGGTTTGGCGTAACAAAGCAAGAGAAAAACCATGAATTTCAAGCATTTGTATTATTTTTGGGTCACAGCCAAAGCCGGCGGCATCATGCGCGCCGGCGAACAGTTGCACACGACGCCGCAAACCTTATCTGGCCAGATCAAGCTGCTGGAGGACTGGTTTGGCTGCAAGTTGTTTCGCAAAAGCGGCCGCCAGCTGGAGTTGACGGACGACGGACGACTGGCGTTGGGTTATGCCGATCAGATATTTGCTTTGGGCATCGAACTGGAAACTGCTTTGCGTCAGGCGCGCGGTGGTCATCGTGTGCTGGACTTCTCGGTTGGAGTGGCCGATTCGGTGGCCAAGTCGGTGGCCTACCGTTTGCTGGAGCCGGCGCTGTCGGTGGCTGGACCGGTTCGGTTGATTTGCAGTGAGGGCAAGTTCCCCGACTTGCTGGCGCAACTGGCCTTGCACCGGCTGGACCTGGTGATTGCAGATGAGCCGATGCCCAGCCGCATCAGCGTCAAGGCCTTCAGCCACGCACTGGGCAGCACGACGATGAGTTTCTTTTGTGCGCCGGCGCTGAAATCCCGACTTTATGGCAAGTTCCCCTTGTGCCTGAATGACATGCCAATGCTGATTCAGGGCGCATCAGCTTCGGTGCGCCAGCAGTTGGAGGGGTGGCTGACCCGTCATCAGATTCATCCTCGTGTGATTGGTGAGTTTGATGACGGTGCGCTGATGACGGCGTTTGGCCGTGAGGGGCGGGGGGTGTTCATGGCCCCCACCGTGCTGGAAGCCGAGACGGTGGCGCAATTTGGGGTGGAGGTGATCGGTCGCAGTGATGAACTGGTCGAAGAGTTTTTTGCGGTGTCGGTGGAGCGCCGCATCACTCACCCGTGCGTGGCGGCGATTACCGACGCCGCGCGCGGGCGCTTGTTCAGTGCCTGAGCTTAAAAACGCTCGTGCGGCAACAGGTAACGCCACTGCCCGACGGGCAGGGTTGTCAACGAAACGCGGCCGATGCGTATGCGTTTCATGCTCAGTATTTTCAAATTCACCCGCTCGCACAGGTGCGCAATCAGACCAGGATGCGAGCCTTTGACGGCGAAGCGAAGTTTGCTTTTACCTTCGTTGGCGCTGTTGACGCTGACTTTGACGCGTGGCAGGGGGTGGCCGTCGGAGCTGAGCCCCTGGTTGAGACGCTGCAAGGTGTCTGGCGTGATTTCGCCTTCGATCTCGACAATCATTTCATGCTCGATGATGCCTGCGTCTTCGGTGAGTTTGCGGGCCACCCGCCGGTCCTGCGTAAAGACAAGAAGACCACTGGCACCGGTTTCGAGTGGCACGGGTGAAGTCAGA
>DIVK01000106.1:583-41157 GCA_002422455.1 Rhodoferax sp. UBA6134 | reverse complement strand
TTCGTCTTTTTCGCCATAGACCGCGAAGGTGATGCCGACGCGGCGAAAGATCATCTCGGCCTCCTAGCGCCGCCTGGCCATCATGTCGTCTGGCTGGCGTGCCAGCCATTCGTCATAAATCCTGTAATGGTCCCGAACCTGTTCGCCCTTCGTGAAAAATGCGTAGGGCAGGCGGGTGTACATTTCGTCGAACTTCTGCATGGGTTACCTCACTGAGACCCGCTAAGCAAGGTTCGAGCCACGCTGCGTACGTATGTGTGGCGGCAACTTGACATGACCATGGCGCGCGATGGCGAAACCCATGCACGGTCTGCTGCCGTGTACACGTTTTGGCTTGGGCCGGTCAGACTTGCCGCGGGAATGTGCCGCAATGAGGCGAGTTCATGGTCGGCATGTTCCGGCGAGAAATTGCCGGATGCCGTGACACGGTGCGTTCAGCACGTCGATTGCGGCATACTTGGCGGCAGTGGAAAACGCATCCGACGACCCCGATCCTGAAGTGGCCCCGTCCCATGGCGCGCTGGCCCGCGCCATGGCGTCCCCGCTGGCGGCGATGGGCCATTTCGACGAGCTGCGCGGGCGCACGTCAACGGGCACGCACCTGCTCCAGGCCGCTACTCACTCGATGGCAGGCTGCGCTCCCATGACGGAGGCCTGGAGCAGGTTCTTTGAAAATCTGGACGCCGATGGTCTGGGCGGCCTGAACCACCGGTTTGCCAGCCTGCAGCGCCAGATCCGGGACAATGGTGTGACTTATAACGTCTATGCTGACGAAGGCGGCCCCCAGCGTCCGTGGTCTCTGGGCCTGTTTCCGCTGATCATTTCGCCTCAAAGCTGGCAACAAATCGAAGCCGGCGTGGCGCAACGCGTGCGCCTGCTGGAGCGGGTGATGGCCGACGTGTACGGGCCCAAGCAGTTGCTGGCTGCAGGCCTGTTGCCCCCGGCGCTGGTGTATGGCCACCCTGGCTACCTGCGTGCCATGCAGGGCGTCAAACCCGTAGGCGGCACGCACCTGCACATTGCGGCGTTCGACCTGGCCCGCGGGCCGGACGGCAACTGGTGGGTGGTGTCCCAGCGCACCCAGGCGCCTTCGGGGCTGGGTTATCTGCTGGAGAACCGGCTGGCGGTGTCGCGCCTGTTTCCGCAGTCTTTTGAAGACCTGCAGGTACAGCGTCTGGGTGGCACCTACCGTGCGCTCATTGAGAACATGAAACGCATGAGCCCGGCCGGCCAGGATGCGCACATTGCCCTGCTCACGCCCGGCCCGTACAACGAAACTTATTTCGAGCACGCCTACCTGGCGCGTTACCTGGGCATCACCCTGGTGGAAGGCAGTGATCTGATCGTGCGCGACCAGTACCTGTATCTCAAGACACTGCGCGGACTGGTGCCCATCCATGGCCTGCTCAAGCGCCTGGATGACCAGTTCCTTGACCCGCTGGAGTTGCGCCCCGACTCCACGCTGGGTGTGCCGGGCCTGCTGCAGGTGATCCGGGCCGGCAACGTGCTGGTGGCCAATGCCCCAGGATCGGCCTTTCTGGAGTCGCCGGCGCTGCTGGGGTTTTTGCCGGCCCTGTCCAAACACCTGTTGGGTGAGGAATTGCAACTGCCTGCCTTGCCCACCTGGTGGTGTGGCGAGCGCTCGGCCATGGAAGCGGTGCTGCCCCGGCTGCACGAATGCGTTGTCAAGCCGACCTATCCCGGCGCCATTGGGCAGGGCAATTTTGATGCGGCGTTCGGCCCCACGCTTGGCCCGCGCGCGCTGGATGAATGGGCCGGACGCATCCTGCGGCAAAGCGATGAGCACACCGTTCAGGCTTACGTTCCCTTGTCGCAAATGCCCACCTGGCAAATGCCTCAGGCCGGCACGCCGGGCGGTCCGGAGGCATCGCGGCTGGTGCCGCACCCGGTGCTGCTGCGGGTGTTTGCCGTGGCCGACGGTTGTCAGTCCTGGCGCGTGCTGCCCGGTGGCCTGGCCCGCGTGGCTGGCGGTCAGGCCGACATGGCGTCGATGCAGCACGGGGGTAGCAGTGCCGATGTCTGGGCCATGACGACCGGCCCGGTGGACCGGACCAGCTTGCTGCGGCCCCCGCCGACCCCTTCGGTGCTGGCGCAGCGCAAGCGGCTGGTGACCAGTCGTGCAGCGGAAAACCTGTTCTGGCTGGGCCGCTACACCGAGCGGGCCGAAAACTCGGTGCGGCTGGCCCGGCTCACACTGGAATGCCTGTCCGGCGAAGATCAGTCTTCACCATCCCTGCTGGCCTGGCTGGGGCGCATGGCCCTGCGCAACAGCCTGGTGCTGCCGGGGGTGCCTGCCCTGACGCCGCTGCCCCAGGTCCGCCGCGCGTTCGAGCGCTCGTTGATCGCCAGCCTGGGCAGCACCAGCCAGGCCACCAGCGTGGGCTTCAACCTGCGCGCCGTGCGGTTGGCGGGCGCGGCCGTACGGGAGCGGCTGTCGCAGGAACACTGGAGCTTGATGCAGCGCGCCGAAGAAACCTTCTTCCAGAGCTGCGCCGAACATGCCGCCTGCGCCGACTATTTGTCCGTGCAAGCCCTGGGCATTCTCAAGCGCGCCAGCGACCACCTGGCGGCCATCACCGGCCTGCAAACCGACCGCATGACCCGTGATGACGGCTGGCGGCTGCTCAGCGTTGGCCGTCACGTCGAGCGCCTGGGCTTTCTGTCGGGCGCGCTCGGGCTGGGCTTTGAAACCGGATCCATTCACCAGAATGGCGGGTTCGAGGCCATGCTGGCCCTGTTTGACAGCACCATTACCTTCCATGCGCAATACCAGCAAAGCCGCGACGTCGCCGCGCTGGTTGATCTGCTGGTGCTGGACCGCGACAACCCGCGTTCCCTGGGCTGGGTCGCGCAAACGCTGCGTGGACGACTGGCCCGGCTGGCGGGCAGTGAGCCCGATCAGCTCAGCCTGTTGTCGTTGCGGGTGCCCGACCCCGCCAGCTGGCAGTTGGACTACTTGTGCGAAAGCGGCATCGACGGGGCTTTTGACCATCTGAGCGCGATGCTGGACGAGTGCGATCAGGCGGCCTCCCAGGTATCCGAAGGCATTGGCGCCACCTATTTCACCCACTCCGGCGAGGCCGGTCAAAGCCTGGGGGCGTGATGCAGTTGCAGATCACCCACGAAACCTGCTACGACTACGTGCCTGCGGTGGAAATCGCCCAGCACATAAGTTACCTGCAGCCGCTGGACACGGCCAGCCAGCAGTTGCTGGTACACCGCCTGCTGATCGAGCCCCGGCCGGCGCAGCAGATTGCCATGCCGGACGTGTACGGCAACATGCGCAGCTTCTTCTCGCTGCAAACCTCGCACACCCGGCTCACGGTCGTGGCGCGCAGCGTGGTGTCAACCCGGGCCCGTCCGCTGCCCGAGAGCCGGGTGGCGTGGGAACGGGTGCGCGAACGCTTTCGCTACGCTGCCGAAAGCACCTTTGATGCCGCGGTTGAATTTGTGTTCGCATCGCCCCACGTGCCGCGCCATGCCGATTTCACCGCCTACGCCCGGCCCAGCTTTGAGCCGGGTGTGCCGCTGGTGCGGGCCGCGCGCGACCTGATGCAGCGTATCCACCGCGACTTCACCTATGAGAGCCAGAGCACCCAGATCAACACCCCGGCGCTGCAGGCGCTGGCGCAGCGCAAGGGCGTATGCCAGGACTTTGCCCACATCATGATTGCCTGCCTGCGCACCATGGGAGTGCCCGCGCGGTACGTCAGCGGTTATTTGTTGACCCAGCCGCCTCCCGGCCAGGAGCGGTTGCTGGGCAGCGATGCGTCACACGCCTGGGTGTCGGTCTACCTGCCGGACCTGCCCGATGCACCCGCCGGCGCGCGCTGGTGTGACTTCGACCCCACCAACAACCGCGACGGCTGGGGCACGCCGGGCGAAGATTATGTGACCCTCGCCACGGGCCGCGACTTTGCCGACGTCTCCCCCATCCGCGGGGTTATTCACGGCGGCGCCCACCACACCCTGACGGTCGGCGTGACCGTGGCACCGTGGAGCGAAGCGGAGGCGGCACCTGCATCGATGGGTATGGCCGGCCAAAGTCAGCGTCAAAGTTGAGCTGCGGTCGCGCAAGGAAAAGGGCCGAATCAGTCAGCCGCAGGGCTTGCCGCGCCGGGTCAATGCGGGTCAGGGGCCTTCGCCGGGCTCGGAGTCCCCTGGCGCCGGGATGATGTCTTTGGAAAACAGCGCAATGGCTGTCTGCGCCACCTGGCGCGTGTCAAAGTACGCATAAGCGCCAACCCCCAGCGCGCCGACCAGCGGCACCAGGCGGGCGACGCTCTTGCTGATGAGACGCTGCGTCAGCTTGACGCCCAGCGCCTGCGCGGCCGACTGCATGAAACCAAGCGATGCGCGCCGGACCAGGTAACGCTCGCCCACGCGCACCACCACGTCGCGGAACAGCTGCGCCGAGACGTGCTTGAACAGGCAGTACAGCATCTGTTCACGACCGAGCGAGGCTGTTTTGCCATATGCCGCGGCAATGTCGGACACCATTTGCGCCTGCAGTTTCCACACGCCCACCAGTTCGGGCACGATTGTCAGCCAACCCGGCACGCCGGGCGGCAGGGCCAGCGAGCCGGCCATCAGGCTGGCCTGGCGGGCGGCGGTGCGGGCAAGTGTCCGGGCCCGCGCATCGGCCTGCGCCACCTTGTGTTCGCGGGACGCGGGGATGCGCAGCACCAGGCCCAGAATGGCGTTGCCCACGGTGTGGCGCAGGCCTTGGGGGGAATTACCGGCGGTCATGGCGTTGTCGGGCATGGTGTTCATAGGCTTGCATTTTGCTTGCATTCGGCCCGGGATCAAGCGCTGGACCGGCCCGTGGCGTCATTGGATCGATCCTGGTCATTGATGCGGGGTGGCTAGCAAAACATCAACGCCAGCCAGGCCGGGTCATCCACGACGTTGAGCAGCAGATAGCCGCCAATGCGGTAGAGCCACAGTTCGGCGCGGTTTCTTACGCCAGTCAAGAGGTCAAGCGATGTCGATGGCATGAATGCTGAAGTGGCCGGCACGCCGGTCGGCAAAGTAGCGTTCCAGCGTTTCCTTGACGGTTCTGAACGCGATCTCGTCCCAGGGAATCTCGTCTTCGGCGAACAGGCGCGCTTCGATGGTTTCAAAACCGGGGTTGAAAGTGTCGCTGAGCAGCCGGGCCCGATAGAACATGTGAACCTGCCCGACGCGGGCGACATTGAGCAGGGAGAAGAAACCTTCCAGCTCGAACTGCGCACCGGCTTCTTCCAGCGTCTCGCGCGCGGCGCCTTCAGCCACGGTTTCGTTCAACTCCATGAAGCCGGCCGGCAGCGTCCACTTGCCCCAGCGCGGCTCGATATTGCGTTTGCACAGCAACACCTGGTCGCCCCAGTAGGGCACGGTGCCCACCACATTGAGCGGGTTTTCGTAATGAACGGTGTTGCAGGCGGTGCAGATGGCGCGCTCCCTGGTGTCGCCATCGTCCGGGATCCGGTAGACCACGGCCGTGCCGCAGTCTTTGCAGTGTTTGATCGGGTTGCGCAGCATGAAAGCAGTGTAGTGCGGTCTTATGGATGTTTCCGAAAAGCGGGAAACAATCCCGTTCGGATGCCGTACCGTCAGGCAGACCTGGTCGCCGGTTCAAAGTGCTTCGCCATCGGGGGCGCGGCGCGGAGGGCGAGCCTGAGCGGCCCGATTCAGATCGAATGATGATCCTGCTTCATGGATCGGGAAAAAATAATCGGCATATACTGCGAGGAGTATATTTTCATGCAAGGAGATTGTTCGCCATGTCCACTTCCCATCCGCCGGCAGGGCGCGTGATCAAGCCGTTCTGGCCGCCCCTGGCCGCCGGCGTTGCGCTGGGCCTCGTGTTGTTGCTGACCTTTGTGCTCACCGGTCACGGCCTGGGTGCCACGGGCGCGTCCACCCGTGTCGCGGCCTGGCTGGGCCTGGTCGTGGCGCCGGCGGCGACCCAGGCCAATGCTTACCTGGGGCCCCTGGTTGAAGGCGGCAATCCCGTACCATCGTGGATCAGTTGGCAGGTTCTGGGTGTTGCGTCGGGCGCGCTGGTGGCCGCTTTCATGGCCGGGCGGTTTCGTCTGCAGTTTGATGGTGCCCGCAGCATCGGCACGCCGCGCCGTCTGGTGACGGCCTTGCTGGGTGGCCTGCTGGCCGGGTTTGGCGCTCGTGTGGCGGCGGGCTGCACCAGCGGACTGGGGCTGTCGGGTGGTGCCACGCTGGGTATTGCCGCCTTTGTGTTTCTGGGAACTTTTTTTGTGACGGGGCTGATCGTCAGTCGGCTCGTGCGGGGGATCTGACATGTTTCCATTGAATGAAACCGGCATGGTGTCCGGCCTGCTGTGCGGTTTTTTGTTTGGCTACGTTCTTGAAAACGCGGGTTTTGGAAGCCCCTGCAAGCTCACCGGGCAGTTTCGTCTGACCGACTGGACGGTGCTCAAGGTGATGTTCACCGCCATCGTGGTGGCGGCATTTGGGTTGTGGGGCCTGCAACTTACCGGCATGATGGCCGCTGACGCGATATTTGTGCCGACCGCGCTGCTGCTGGCGTCTGCCGTCGGTGGCGCGTTGGTTGGCGCCGGGTTTGCTGTAGGCGGTTATTGCCCGGGCACTTCCGTGGTGGCCCTGTTTTCGGGGCGGCTCGACGCGCTGGTGTTTATTATTGGCCTGGTGCTGGGGACCTTTGTTTTTGCCGGCTTGTACGGTCCGGCCATTGAAGCCCTGATGGCCGCTGGTGAGGTGCAGGCGGGCGACACCTTCACTGCCGCCTTCGGTATCCCGGAGATTGTGCTGCTGGTACTGATGGCGGCCGCGCTGGTCGCCGTGTTTTACGTGGGCACACGGTTCGAGCGGCGCGCACGCGGGCCGCTCACGGCCGAGCAGGCCGTGTCGGGTGCCGGTGCCGGGACGCATTGACCAGCCCGCACCGCAGGAGCAACGATTTTTTTAGGAGAGCTCTCATGAAACAACGCACTTCATCCAGCCGCCAGTTGACCGGCATGCTGTCCACCCTGTTGGCGGCCACGGCTTTGGTGGCCCCGGCCCCGGCCGTTTTGGCCGCAGACAACGCAGCCGCTTTTGCCGCTGCGGCGGCTTCGGCCGCCGGAAAAGACACGGCCAAAGCCCGGGCCGCCAATCCCTGCGGTCCGGCCAACCCTTGCGGTCCCGCCAGGAAGAAAAAAAAGAGGGCTTCTGACAATCCCTGTGCCCCGGGCAATCCGTGCGCGCCCAAGAAGAACTGAGTCGGCACAGCCTGCTGGCGGCGGCTCAGACTGCGCTTGGCATCCAGTTGCGCTATGCCCGGGCCGGCATCGGTCTGGCCGGTGCGGCCATGGCCGGTGCGCGCGAGTGCGAGCCGCTGCGCCATTACCCGGCGCGTGACGTGAGCGACGCCGCGGCCCGCACCCGTTTTTATTACCATGCGCACACCTCGCAGCGTTGTCCGCGCAACGAGCATGGCCATTTTCATTTGTTCGGCTATGGGTTGGCGCATGGGGGCCCCGGCGCATCCGGCCCGGATTTTTTTCACCTGGCCGGGCTGTCGCTGGATGCCAAAGGCCAGGCGTTGCGCTGGTTTACGACGAACCGCTGGGTCACGGGCGAGCGCTGGGTCGCGGCGCAGCGTATCGTGAAGATGCTGCCCCAGTTCGAAGTGCATACGCATGGTCGGCTCGCGCCCGTGGCCTCCTGGCTTGGTGCCATGGTGCGGCTGTTTGCGCCGCAGATTGCCGCCATGGTGCGTGAGCGCGATGCGGTGCTGGCATTGCACGGTGCCAGACTGGGTCGGGAGGCGGCATTTGAAGACCGCACACTCGACGTGGTGACCGAGTGCCCCGCCGGGCTGGCGGCGCATGTCCGCCAGCTTGGTCTGTAAGTCAAATGTTTGTTCCAACTGTTAACGCAAGGAGATCATTATGAGAAAAATTTTCGCAACATGTGCAAGCGCAGCAATGCTTGCCTGGGGCGCGCTGGCGGCCCAGGCGGCGGGGTTGCCCGGTCCGCTGGTGGACAGCGCCTGGCTCGCCGTCAACCTGGACAAGGTGCAGGTGGTGGACGTGCGCGGCAACGTGAAAAGCTACACCGCCAAGCCGGAATTCGAAACCGATGCCAAAAGCGGCAAGCAGACCTTGTCTGAAGTNNTGAAGGTCAAGTACATGATCCCGGAAAAAGCCGATTTCGAACGGGCGGTGCAGGCCGCCGGCGTGGTTGCGGGCAAGCCGATTGTGCTGGTACCCGTGGGTGTGGACGTGCCTGACATGGACGATGCCCTGCGCGTGTACTGGCAGTTCAAGGTTTATGGCGAAGACAACATCGCCGTGCTCGACGGCGGCATGGCCAACTGGCTGATCGAGAACCGTCCGCACAGCACCGACGCGGCGGCGAGCAGCCCGGGAGACTGGGTTGCCAAGGCCGATCGCAGCGCCCGGTACTTCGCCTCATCGGAAGACGTGGCAAAGGCGATCGCCGGCAAGAGTGCGACGCTGGTGGATGCCCGCGACGCCAAAAATTTCCACGGTCTTACCAAGCGTGACTACGTCCATGCCTACGGTCACCTGGAGGGTGCCCGGCTCTATACGCCGGATCTCATGTTCAAGTCGACCGGTGGGGCGCTCAAGTTCATGAGCACCAATACCTACCGCGCCCTGGTGAGCGCCCAGGGAATTGACCCGGCGGCGCCGTCGATTGCGTATTGCAACAGCGGCCACCTGTCCGCAGGCGCATGGTTTCTGATGTCCGAAGTGCTGGGTAGCCAGTCCGCCAGGCTGTATGACGGCTCGCTGCACCAGTGGACGCTGGAGAAGCGCCCGGTGGTGGGCGCCGTGCCGCTGCAGTAGTCTGTCCTGCCGGAGGCGGCTATCGGCGCTGGCTTTTTCTTTTAAACGGGGCCGGCACCGGCGGCCGGCGTTGGCACCGGTTCGAAAAATCGCAGGGCGTTGCGGCCGCTTGCCTTGACCTGGTACATCGCCAGGTCGGCCTGTTTGATCAACTCTTCCACCGTGTGCTGCTGGTTGTTGAAGAGGGTGGCACCGATGCTGGGGGTGCTGTGGTGCCGGTGGCCCGCCAGGTCATAGGGCAGATTGATGGCGTCGAGGATTTTTTGTCCGATACTTGCGGTTTGTATGCGGGCCTCGGCATCCTGCTCGCTCAGTTCTTCGAGCAAGACCACGAATTCGTCACCGCCGAGGCGGGCCACCGTGTCCGCCTCGCGCACGCAGCCCAGGAGGCGCTGGGCCACTTGTTGCAGCAGCAGGTCACCGACGTTATGGCCGAATGTGTCGTTGAGAACCTTGAATTTATCCAGGTCGATGAACAGCAGGGCGCCGTGTTTTTTGCTGCGGGAACTCGTTGCCTGGGCCTGTTGCAGCCGGTCCTGCAACAGGCGCCGGTTGGGCAGGTGGGTGAGGGGATCGAAGAAAGCCAGCCCCCGGATATGTTCCTCGGCTGCCTTGCGCGCCGTGATGTCATGCATGGTGGCGACGTAGTGGGTCACGCTTGCATCGTTCCCTTTCACCGCCGTGATGGTCAGTGATTCAGGGTAGACCGCGCCGTCTTTGCGCCGGTTCCAGATTTCACCTTTCCAGGTGCCGGTGTGATTGATCTGCTTCCACATGGCCGCATAAAAGGCGGCATCGTGGCGCCCTGAGCTGCGGATGTGGGGATTTTTTCCCACGATGTCAGCTGCCGTGTAGCCCGTGAGTTCGGTGAAAGCATTGTTGATGCGCAGAATCACGCCATCTTTGTCCGTGACAAAAATGCTTTCCTGTGTCTGGAAGGCCGTTTCGGCAATCCGGAGTTCCGCCTCGGCGCGTATGCGCTGGGTGATGTCCGAGAAGGTGACCACGGCGCCGGTGATTTTGTCGGCATCCCGGATTGGGTGGGCCGTGTAGTTCACCGGCATCGCTGTGCCGTCCTTGCGCCAGAAAACCTCGTGTTCCACTTTGGAGAGTTGTCCGGAAACGGCGGCCAGGTAGACCGGGCAATCCACCATGGGGTAGGGTGAACCGTCGGCATGCTGGTGATGGATCAGTGCGTGGATGTTCTGGCCGAGCATTTCGGCCACCTCGTAGCCCAGCATGTGCGCGGCAGTCTGGTTGACGAAGCTGCAGTTGCCCTGGGGGTCGATGCCGTAGATCCCTTCGCCGGTCGATTCCAGCAGCAGCAGCCGCTCCCGCTGCAGGGCTTCACGCTCAAGCTGCGCGAGTCTGCGCTCGGTGATGTCCTGCATGGTGCCGACGGATCGGCTGGGTTTGCCATGGGCATCGAAGTCCGAAGTGCCTTGCTCTCGCACCCATTTGATGCGGCCGTCGCTCATGCGCAGGCGATGGACAACGCCGTAGGGGTGCTGGTTTTGCAGCGAATCGCTGTAGGCCCGGTCGACGGCCTCGCGGTCATCCGGGTGGATGGCGTTGAGGAAGGCGTCGTAAGAGGCCGGGAGCTGCTCTTTGTCCATCTCGAAGATGCGGGCCGCTTCGTCTGACCAAAATATTTGGTCAGTGGCCAGATTCACCTCCCAACTGCCGAGTTGGGCCATGCGTTGCGCCTCGGCGAGCCGGTCATGCTCGCGTTGCAACAGCAGCTCTGCCTGTTTTCGCCGGTGCAGGGATCTGCCTACCATCACCAGGGAGACGAGAACGATCAGGCTGGCGCTGCTACCCAGCCAGAACAGCAGCCGGCGTTCCTTGCCGATTTCGGCGTAGACCGTGTCGGGTGTGCGGGACACCAGCAGCAGCAGTGGGTAGACGTTGATCCAGCGGTGGACCCAGCCCCGTTCGACATGATCCAGTGGCGACTGGATCAGTGTGAAATTGGTGGTGTTGCGCTGGAGCATGGCGAGCGTTTCGGGCGCCAACTGGTTGCCGAAAAACCGGGATGAGTCTTTGGAGCGGCTCAGCACTGTGCCGGTGGACGAGATGATCGTTATGAGGGTGGCGTCACCGATGACCAGGGGCTGTATGAGGCGAGTCAATTCCCCATGTGGCAGGAAAATGACCACGGTGCCGAGAAATTCGCCGGCGCTGCCCCGAATCGGGCGCGCCAGTTGTATGCCCTCGCGTTTGGTGACATGGTCAGACACCGGGCCGCTGATATGGAGTTTGTCGACACCGCCGCCGGCGAAAAACCGGAAATGAGGCTGATCGCCCAGATACACGTGGCGGTAAGCATCGGGGAGATTGCTTATTTGTGCGTAGCCATCGCGACCGATGACGGTTACGTGAATATCCAGACCCTTGAGCGGGCCGTACCGCAGCAGGTTGATGGTGCGTATCAGGTCGGCCTCGTCGTCGGCGTATTCGCCCCGCAGAAGCAGCAAGGTGTCGTCGATTTGTTGCAGCTGACGTACCAGGGCGGTGTCGAGCGCCTCGGCCCGGCGCATCAGGTCCTGCTGGAATTCATCCATGTGTGCCTGGGTGGTGCGATGGGCTTCCCAGCCGATGCTGCCCCAGATCAGGGCCAGCAGCACAACGCCCAGCAGCAGAAGCTGCCACAGGGACGCCAGCAGCGCCAGCGGGGACGGGTGCCGCCAGCGCGAAGCCTGCGTGATGGGGGCCGCCGGGGTTTTTGCGGATTGATTCATGGCGGTGATGGATGTTTCTTGGTGTTATGTGCCTATTTTATTGGCAGCGGCGGATTTTTGCCGGTCAATAAGGTAGGCCGGCCCTGGCCTGTTTCCGGTTTATCCATGCGGCGCATGGGGCTGCATAATGAGAGCTCCCATAAACCACATTTTCGTCATCGCGAGGCCGCAGGCCGTGGCGATCCATGGCTGGACCGAGCCGGCCGAAGGGCTCGCAATGGCGAGTTGATGGAAATGTCCTGATGACTTTCGTTCCCCCTTGCTCCATGTCGCCAAAGTTGAGGCCATCGCATGCATCCTGACTGGCTGATTCCGAAGTGGCCGGCGCCCGGCCCGGTGCGCGCGGTATGCACCACGCGCGCTGGCGGCATGTCGGCGGCGCCTTATGACACCCTCAACCTGGGTGACCATGTGGGGGACCGTTTGCCCGATGTTGCAGCCAACCGCGCCATCCTCCAGCAGGCAATGAACGCGCAGCCGGTTTTTCTATCGCAGGTGCATGGTGCGCATGCCGTGTGGCTTTCGGACAGCACCGCGCAGGGTACGCAGGCCGATGGCAGCCTCACCGGTCAGCCGCGCCTGGCTTGCACCATCATGGTGGCTGATTGCCTGCCGGTGTTGTTTGCCAACGCGCAGGGGAGCCTGGTGGCGGCGGCGCACGCGGGCTGGCGCGGCCTGGCGGGGCAGGACGGGCAGGGAATCCTGGAGGCGGTGGTGGCGTGTTTCAGGGACGCCGACCGGTCGGGCAAGTCGCAGGATGCTTCGAAAATAATAGCGTGGTTGGGCCCCTGCATCGGCCGCCAGGCGTTTGAAGTGGGCAGCGACGTGCGTGATGCCTTTGTGGCGCAGGAGCGGGCGGCGCAGGCCCTGTTCACGCCCCGGGCGGGTGAGCGTTCGGGTGGCAAGTGGCTGGCCGACCTGCAGGGCCTGGCGCGTTTGCGTTTGCGAGCCCTGGGTGTCGACCGGCTTTATGGCAACGACGGCACGCAGAACTGGTGTACGGTCAGCCAGCCATCACGTTTCTTCTCGCACCGGCGCGACCGTGTCAGCGGACGCATGGCGGCCTGCATCTGGCTGGCCTGACGGGGTGTGCGCCTGCGCGGCCGCTTCCCTGGCTTTGATCGCCCGGCGCCGGGCCGGCGTGCCCATCAGGTAAATTACCAGCGCCACCGGCGCCGCGCCGTAGAAGACAAAGGTCACGAGGGCGCCCAGGACGGTGCCATTGGTGTTGGTGGCCTCGGCGACCGCCATCATGAGCGCGACGTATAACCAGGCAATGGGCACGATATACATAAGGGTACTTCTATAAATTTGTCATTGCGAGCCCTTCGACAGGCTCAGTCTAGCCATGGATCGCCACGGCCTGCGGCCTCGCGATGACGGAAATGTGGATTTGTGGAAGTTCCCATAAGACAAATTTGGTGGGGTTATGACCCAGGTCAGCTTTTCCAGTGCGGAACCTGAGATACTCAAATTTCCAGCAACGAGCAAGCAACGCTAAAGAGCACACAGCATGACACAAAATTCCCCGGAATTTTGGGCGCAGTCGGCCCAGCAGTTTCAGCACGTTTTGAGTGAAGGCTGGGGCAAGGCCTTCCAGGTTTTTCAAAATATGGACTTGGGTGGGGGCGGTGAGGGCGCTGACGCCAGCAAGCTGCCTCCCATTCATTTTTCGCCGGAGAAGCTACAGGCCTTGCAGCAACAGTACCTCACGCAGATGATCGGACTTTGGTCGCGGGGCTGTCATGCGGCACCGCCCCTGGACGACAAGCGCTTTGCCGCGCAGGCCTGGGGGACCAACCCGGTGTCGGCCTTCGCCGCGGCGGCCTACCAGCTCAACGCCCATACCTTGATGGGTATGGCGGATGCGGTAGAGGCCGATGCCAAGACCCGCGCCCGCATCCGTTTCGCCATCGAGCAATGGCTGGCGGCGGCGGCCCCGAGCAACTTCCTGGCCCTCAACGCCGAGGCGCAACAAAAGGCGATCGAGACCCGCGGCGAGAGCATTGCCAAAGGCGTGCAAAACCTGATTCACGACATCCGTCAGGGCCATGTGTCCATGACCGACGAAAGCCTGTTTGAGGTGGGCAAGAACGTGGCCACCACCGAGGGTTCCGTGGTGTTCGAAAACGAGCTGTTCCAGCTGATCGAATACAAGCCGCTGACCGCCAGGGTGTTTGAGAGGCCTTTCCTGCTCGTGCCGCCGTGCATCAACAAGTTTTATATCCTGGACCTGCAGCCGGAAAACTCCCTCGTCCGCTATGCCGTGGCGCAGGGGCACCGCACTTTCGTGGTGAGCTGGCGCAACCCGGATGCCTCGTTGGCCCAAAAAACATGGGACGACTACATTGAAGACGCGGTCATCAAGGCGATCCGTGTGACGCAGGAAATTACCGGGGCCGAGAGCATCAATGCCCTGGGTTTCTGCGTCGGCGGCACCATGTTGGGCACGGCGCTGACGGTGCTGGCCGCGCGCGGACAAAAGCCGGTGGCCAGCGCCACCTTTCTCACGGCCTTGCTTGATTTCACCGACACCGGAATTCTGGATGTTTTCATTGACGAAGCCTTCGTCAAGTACCGCGAGCAGGAGATGGGCCGCGGCGGCCTGATGAAGGGGCAGGACCTGGCCAGCACCTTCAGTTTTTTGCGCCCCAATGACCTGGTGTGGAACTATGTGGTGGACAACTACCTGAAGGGGGAGACCCCGCCCCCGTTCGACCTGCTGTACTGGAACAGCGACTCCACCAACCTGCCGGGTCCTTTTTACGCCTGGTATTTGCGCAACACCTACCTGGAAAACAACCTGGTCAAGCCCGGCAAGGCCGTGGTGTGTGGCAAAAAAATCGACTTGCGCGAGCTGGATTTGCCGGTCTACATTTACGGTTCGCGTGAAGACCATATCGTGCCGATTGGCGGCGCCTACGCGTCGACCCAGGTGCTGCCCGGCAAGAAACGCTTTGTGATGGGGGCCTCCGGCCACATTGCGGGCGTGATCAACCCGCCGGCCAAAAACAGGCGCAGCCACTGGATTCGTCAAGATGGAAAGCTGCCGGCTACCCAGGCTGAGTGGCTGGCCGGGGCCACCGAATACCCTGGCAGCTGGTGGACCGATTGGTCCCAGTGGCTTGCCACTCAAGCCGGTAAACAAGTTGCCGCACCCAGGGCCTACGGCAAAGGCAAATACAAGGTGCTCGAAGCCGCCCCGGGCCGCTACGTCAAGGCCAGGGTCTGACGTTTGGGTGCTGCACGCATGGCGATATGGGTGCTTGCCCTAGCTGACAGGCGCGGATGTGGCATCCACAATACCGATCTGGATTTAATTTCAATAGGGGGAAAAAATGAATCAAAAAGTGGCTTACGTGACCGGCGGCATGGGGGGTATAGGCACCGCCATTTGCCAGCGTTTGCACCGGGAGGGTTTCAAGGTCATCGCCGGCTGCGGCCCGACGCGTGACCATGCCAAGTGGCTGGCCGAGCAAAAGGCGCAGGGCTTCACGTTCTACGCTTCGGTGGGCAACGTCGGTGACTGGGATTCCACCGTGGCAGCCTTCAGCAAGACCAAGGCGGAGCATGGCAGCATTGACGTGCTGGTCAACAATGCAGGCATTACGCGCGACCGCATGTTCCTGAAGATGACGCGCGAGGATTGGAATTCGGTGATCGAAACCAACCTGAACTCGATGTTCAACGTCACCAAGCAGGTGGTGCCCGACATGGTGGAAAAGGGCTGGGGCCGCATCATCAACATCTCGTCCGTGAACGGCGAAAAAGGCCAGGCCGGGCAGACCAACTATTCCGCCGCCAAGGCCGGCATGCACGGCTTCAGCATGGCGCTGGCGCAGGAGCTGGCCGCCAAGGGGGTCACCGTCAATACCGTGAGTCCCGGCTACATCGGCACCGACATGGTCAAGGCGATCCGGCCGGACGTGCTCGACAAGATTGTGGCCACTGTACCGCTCAAGCGTCTGGGCGAACCCAGCGAGATTGCCTCCATCATCGCGTGGCTGGCTTCCGAAGAAGGTGGCTATGCCACCGGCGCCGACTTCTCGGTGAACGGCGGCTTGCACATGGGTTGATGGGGTTGGCTGGCGGCGGGGGTGCCGGTCGGCTTGTCGGCCTTATTGTGCTTCCATCTGCCCCGACAGCGTCAGCCATTGTTCTTCCAGGTTTTGCAATTCGTCATTGACTGTTTTCAGGCGCTTGCCGAATTCGGCAATGTCAGTGGGGTGGCCGGCTTTGTTCAGGTGGCCTTCCAGCGCAGCGCCTTCGCCGTTGAGCACCGTCATGCGGGCTTCGATGTCTTCCAGTTGACGTTTGAGTGAACCTTTGGGTGCGGGTTTTGTTTTGGGCGCCGCCGCAGTGGTGGCGCCCGCCTGCCGCGCCTTGCGTTCGGCTTTGGCGGCGGCACTGCCGGCTTCCTTGAGGGCCTCGCGCTGCCGCTTGGCTTCATCCAGCAGGTAGCGCTGGTAGTCGTCGAGGTCGCCGTCAAAGGGTTCGACGCCGCCGTGCGACACCATCCAGAATTCGTCGCAGACCGAGCGCAGCAGGGCACGGTCGTGGCTGACCAGCATGACGGTACCCTCAAACTCGTTGAGTGCCATGGCCAACGCTTCGCGCGTGGCCAGGTCCAGGTGGTTGGTGGGCTCGTCGAGCAGCAGCAGATTCGGGCGCTGCCACACGATCATGCACAGCACCAGGCGCGCTTTCTCGCCGCCGCTCATGCTGCCCACGGCCTGTTTGACCATGTCGCCGCTGAAGTTGAAGGTGCCCAAAAAGCTGCGCAGGTCTTGTTCGCGTGTGGCCTGACCGGCAATTTTGCCGGCGGCGCTCAGGTCTTTGACCAGCCGGATCATGTGTTCCAGTGGCGTGTCGGTGGGGCGCAGCACGTCGAGCTCCTGCTGGGCAAAGTAGCCGATGTTCAGGCCTTTGCCTTCGGTGATCTCTCCGCCTATCGCTTGCAGATCACGGGCAATGGTTTTCACCAGCGTTGATTTGCCCTGGCCATTGGCGCCCAGAATGCCGATGCGCTGGCCCGCCAGCACGGATTTGCTGACGTTGCGCACGATCACCGTCGGCGGTGTGCCCGCCGGCGCATCGTCGGGCGGCGGGTAGCCAAAGCTCACGCCGCTCATCGACAGCATGGGGTTGGGCAGGTTGGCCGGTTCCTTGAATTCGAAGGTGAAGTCGGCCTCCGACAGCAGCGGCGCGATTTTTTCCATGCGGTCCAGCGCCTTGACCCNNCCTTGGCCTTGAAGCGGGCAATGAATTTTTGCAGGTGGGCAATCTTGTCCTGCTGTTTGGCAAAGGCGTTTTGTTGCAGCTCCATCTGCTCGGCGCGCATGTCTTCAAACTTGCTGTAGTTGCCGCCGTAGCGCACCAGCTTGCCGGCATCGATGTGCAGGGTGACGGTGGTCACCGCGTCCAGAAACTCGCGATCGTGGCTGATGACGATCATGGTGCCCTCGTAGCGCTTGAGCCAGGCCTCCAGCCAGACCAGGGCGTCCAGGTCCAGGTGGTTGGTGGGTTCGTCAAGCAACAGCAGGTCGGACGGGCACATCAGCGCGCGGGCCAGTTGCAGGCGCATGCGCCAGCCGCCCGAGAAACTGTTGACCGGGTTGGTGAGTTCTGTGGTCTTGAAGCCCAGGCCCAGGATCAGCGCCTGGGCCCGGGCCGGCGCATCGTGCGCACCGGCGTCCTGCAGTGCCATGTAGGCGTGCGCCATGCGATCGTAGTCGTCGGTGGCCTCGGCGGCGCTCACTTCCCGCTGTGCCGCCAGCAGCGTAGTGTCGCCGTCCACGACAAAGTCGGTGGCGCTTTGTTCGGTTTCGGGCATGTCCTGCGCCACCTGGCCCATGCGCCATTGGGCCGGGATGTAGTACTCGCCGCCGTCCTCGTGCAGCGAGCCGTTGAACAGGGCAAACAGCGAGGATTTGCCGGCACCGTTGCGCCCCACCAGACCGACTTTTTCGCCGGGGTTGATGGTGACGCACGCAGCGTCGAGCAGCACCTTGGCGCCGCGGCGCAGGGTGACGTTTTTTAGAGTAATCAAAGGAATCGTTTCAGTTGGTATATGTTGAGACTTTGCGGGACAGATCGCAGCCTGCCGGACAAGCCAGGGCGCGGCAATCCGGGGGGGCATGGATCAGCCACGGCCTGCGGCCTTGCGATGACGGAAGTGTGGGTCTGCAGATGTAAGTGTGGGTCTAGAGGTGTAGGAGCGCCTCGCGCGTCAGCAGCAGCACCTGGTCTTCACCGGCGCTGGTTTCCAGCCAGACCGCTTCCAGCCTTGGGAATGCCGCTTCAAAGTGCGCGCGCTCGTTGCCGATCTCCAGCACCAGCACGGCGTGTTCGCTCATGTGCTGCGGGGCGTCGCGCAGCAGGCTGCGGATGAAATCCATGCCGTCGCTGCCGCCACGGGCATTGCCGTCCAGCGCCAGGGCGGGCTCGGCGTGGTATTCCGGGGGCAGGGCGGCCATGCTGTGCGCGTTGACGTAGGGCGGGTTGCACAGAATCAGGTCGTAGGGGCCGCGAACGCCCGACAGGCCGTCCGACAGCAGCAGGGTGATGCGCTGCTGCAGGCCGTGTTTGTCGACGTTGATGCGGGCCACGGCCAGTGCATCGGGCGAGATGTCGGTGGCGTCCACCGTCACTTCCGGGTAGCTCAGGGCGGCGAGCACGGCCAGGCTGGCGTTGCCGGTGCACAGGTCCAGCACCTGGCGGGTGGATTCGCCCAGCCAGTAGTCGATGGTGCCATTGCACAGCAACTCGGCGATGAAGGAGCGTGGCACGATGGCGCGCTCGTCCACGTAAAAGGGCACGCCTTGCAACCAGGCTTCCCGGGTCAGGTAGGCGGCGGGTTGGCGGGCGCTGATTCTTTTCGCCAGAAGTGCTGCCACCTGCGCCTGTTTTTCGGGGGCGACAGCTTGATTGGCCACCCCATCCGGGTCATGCTGCGGGCCGTCAAGCGGGGTGTCGAGGGGCAGGTCGAGTTGCCACAAGACCAGCCAGGCGGCCTCGTCGAAGGCATTGCTGGTGCCGTGGCCAAAGGCCACACCCGCGTGCGCAAGCTGTCGGGCGCCCGCTTCGATCAATTCCAGAACGGTCATGGTTTGAGGCGCGCGTGCAGATTTTCCAGCACGCGCCGGTAAATGTTTTTCAGGGGCTCGATGTCGGCCACCGGCAGGCATTCGTTGATTTTGTGGATGGTGGCGTTGGTGGGGCCCAGCTCGATCACCTGCGCACAGATGCCGGCGATGAAGCGGCCGTCGCTGGTGCCGCCGGTGGTGGACAACACGGTGTCAATGCCGGTCTCCAGCTTGATGGCCTGCACGACCGTGTCAACCAGCGTGCCCGGCGTGGTGAGAAAAGGCTGGCCGCCAACCGTCCACGCCAGTTCGTAGTCCAGATCGTGCCGCTCCAGCACGGCCTGCAGCCGCGACTGCAGGCTCTGCGGGGTGGATTCGGTGCAGAAACGGAAGTTGAAGTCAATCACCACCGTGCCGGGAATCACATTGCCGGCGCCGGTGCCGCCGTGGATGTTGCTGACCTGCCAGGACGTGGGCGGAAAAAAATCGTTGCCCCGGTCCCACTCCGTGTTGACCAGCTCGGCCAGGGCGGGGGCCACCAGGTGGATCGGGTTTTTGGCCAGGTGCGGGTAGGCGATGTGGCCTTGCACGCCCTTGACGGTGAGCCGGCCGCTCAGGGTGCCGCGCCGGCCGTTTTTGATCATGTCGCCGCTGCGCTCCAGCGAAGTGGGTTCGCCCACAATGCAGTAGTCGATCGTCTCGCCACGCGCCTTCAGTGCCTCACATACGACGACGGTGCCGTCGGTGGCGGGGCCTTCTTCATCGCTGGTCAGCAACAAGCCAATCGACAGGGCTGTGTCGGCTTGCGCGGCCACAAACTCTTCGATGGCGACGACGAACGCCGCCAGCGAGGTCTTCATGTCGCTGACGCCGCGGCCGTAGAGCATGCCGTCACGATGGGTGGGGGTGAATGGGTCGCTGTGCCACTGATCGCGCGGGCCGGTCGGCACGACATCGGTGTGCCCGGCAAATACGATCAATTCAGTCGCTGAGGAAGAATGCTTTGCGGGAGTCCCGGGTCGCTTTGCCCATAAATTGGTGACGCGAAAATCGGCCGGTCCGCTGACAAGGGTTTCGCAAACAAAGCCCAGGGGAGCCAGACGCGCGGCAATGATGTCCTGGCAGCCCGCGTCATCCGGCGTGAGCGAGGCGCGGGAAATCAGCTGTTCGGTGAGGTGCAGTGTGCGCGTCATGGGCTTGCCACGTTCTTTGATCGGTTTGGTGCGGCATTCATCAGTGTTTCACGTCCAGTGTGATTTCGGTGAAGGAGGGCTGGTCGTCCGGGTCCTCCTGTGACTCCTGGGGTTTGACGCGGGTGCCAAAATCGTTTTGCAGACGCCACATCAGGTTGGTGGGTGAGTCGGCATGGGCCAGCCCTTCTTTGCGGTCCACCGTGCCTTCGACGATCAGGCGGGCGATGTCGTGCTCAAAAGTCTGGCCGCCTTCGGCCATGGATTTCTCCATCGCTTCCTTGACACCCGCGAAATCTCCCTTGCCGATCAACTCGGCCACCAGGCTGGTGTTGAGCATGATTTCGACGGCGGGGATGCGGCCGCCGGTCATGGTGCGCAACAGGCGCTGCGAGACAATGGCCTTCATGGCCGCGGCCAGGTCACCCAGCAGGGTGGGACGGACCTCCGCCGGGTAAAAACTCAGGATGCGGTTGAGGGCCTGGTAGCTGTTGTTGGCGTGCATGGTGGCCAGACACAAATGACCGGACTGGGCGTAGGCGATGGCGGCCGACATGGTTTCGCGGTCACGAATTTCGCCAATCAGGATCACGTCCGGCGCCTGGCGCAGCGCGTTTCGCAGCGCCACCTGGGCCGACTCGGTGTCGCTGCCGACTTCGCGCTGGTTGACCACCGAGCGCTTGTTCCTGAACAGGAATTCGATCGGGTCTTCAATGGTCAAAATATGGCCGGTGCTGTTTTCATTGCGGCAATCGAGCATGGCGGCCAGTGTCGTGCTTTTGCCGGCGCCCGTGGCGCCAACCATCAGCAACAACCCCCGTTTCTCCATGATCAGCTCGCCCAGAATCAGCGGCACCGCCAGGGTGGCCAGCGAAGGAATTTCGGGCGAGATGAAGCGGATGACCGCGGCAAAAGAGCCGCGCTGGCACATGGCGCTGATGCGAAACCGGCCAACGCCCGCCAGTGACCAGGCCATGTTCAGTTCGTTCGTTCGCTCCAGCTCTTCGATGCGCTCGGGCGGCAGGATATCGGCCAGCAAATTGCGCGGTGCATCGGGGGGGAGAATCTGGCTGTTGATGGGCACACATTGCCCGTTGATGCGGATCAGGGCCGGCGAGTTGGCCGACAGATAGACATCCGAAGCCTTCTTCTCGCTCATCAGGCGAAGAATCCGCTCCATTGTGCCCGGTACGCCGTTGCTTGCCATGGTCGATTCCTGTTGCTGCTTGTGAGTCGGGCTGCCGTATCAGTCGCGCAGCAAGTCGTTCAGGCTGGTTTTGGCGCGCGTCTGCGCGTCCACCCGCTTGACGATGATCGCCGCGTACAGGCTGTATTTGCCATCATTCTTGGGCAGGCTGCCGCTGATGACCACCGAGCCGGAGGGGATGCGGCCATAGCTGACGCTGTCCGTGGCGCGATCGTAAATGGGGGTGCTCTGCCCGAGGTACACGCCCATGGAGATGACCGAGTTCTCCTCCACGATCACGCCTTCGACCACTTCCGAGCGGGCGCCGATGAAGCAGTTGTCCTCAATGATGGTGGGGCCGGCCTGCATGGGTTCGAGCACGCCGCCAATGCCCACGCCCCCGCTCAGGTGCACGTTCTTGCCGATCTGGGCACAGGAGCCGACGGTGGCCCAGGTGTCGACCATGGTGCTTTCGTCCACGTAGGCGCCGATGTTGACGTAGGACGGCATCAGGATGACGCCCTTGCCGATGAAGCTGCCGCGGCGCGCCACTGCCGGCGGCACCACGCGCACACCGGTGGCTTTCATGGCCGCTTCGTCCAGGCCGGCAAACTTGGTTGGCACCTTGTCGTAAAAGCCCAGGTCACCGGCTTTCATGAGCTCGTTGTCTTTCAGGCGAAAGCTCAGCAACACGGCTTTCTTGATCCACTGGTGGGTGGTCCATTGACCCACGGCCTCGCGGGTGGCCACGCGCAGGGCGCCTGAGTTGAGCTGGGAGATGACGTGTTCAACCGCGTCGGCGACTTCCTTGGGGGCCGACGTGACGGACATGCTGGCGCGGTCTTCCCACGCGGCGTCGATGATTTGTTGCAATTGCTGGGTCATGTGGTTTTCTCCTGATGGGTTGAGGACAGCGCCAACGGCCTGTCCCGCAAGGGTTTAGTCAGTTGAGGACAGAACTGAAGGTCTGTCCCGCAAGGGTTCAGGTTCTGGACTTGACAAACTGGACAATGCGCTGGGCGGCTTCCACACATTCGGCTGGCTCGGCCACCAGGGCCATGCGGATGCGTCGCGCCCCCGGGTTCGTGCCGTGACTGTCACGGGCCAGATAGGAACCGGGTAAAACCGTCACATTGTAAAGAGTGAACAAGTCACGGGCAAAATCGGTGTCATTGCCCTCCACGTTGGCCCACAGGTAAAAGCCGGCATCGGGNNCCGCTGCGCATGCCCGGCACGTTGCTGCGCTTGGACAGGCTGGTGAATGAGACCAGGTTTTTGAAGTCGCTGCGGCCCAACCGGGCAGCGGCCTGCATGCCGCCCAGGGGCGGCTGCTCGTCGTGGAAGTAAATTTCGCTGTAGCACTCGTCCGAGGCGATGACAAAGCCGTGGCGGTCGCTCAGTTCAAACAGTTTTTTCCATTCGATCAGGGGCATCACCGCACCGGTGGGGTTGCCCGGCGAGCAGACAAACAACAGTCGGGTGCGTGCCCACACGGACGCTGGCACGCTGTCCCAATCCTGTGCGAAATTGCGCGCCGGGTCGCTCGGCACAAAGTAGGGCTGGGCCCCGGCCAGCAGGGCCGCGCCCTCGTAGATTTGGTAGAACGGGTTGGGACACACGACAAGCGGCCTGGCGTCTGCGTCATCGCCCGCACCGGTACCGGTACCGGGGGCCGGGTTGATCACGGTTTGCGCCAGGGCAAACAGCGCCTCGCGCGAGCCGTTCACGGGCAGCACCTGGGTGGCCGGGTCCACCGCCAGGCCGTAGCGCCGCTTGAGCCAGAACGTAAAGGCTTCGCGCAGCTGGGGTTCGCCGGCTGTGGCCGGGTAGCTGGCGAGGCCACTGGGTGTGCTGGCAATGGCGTCGATCATGGCCTGCTGGATGAAGGCGGGCGTGGCGTGTTTGGGCTCGCCCATGCCCAGGCTGATGGGCCGCAATGCCGGGTTCGGGGTGAGGTTGGCGAAAAGCTGGCGCAGCCGCTCAAAGGGGTAGGGCTGCAGATGGGAAAGCAGTGGATTCATGGGGGGGATTATCCGTTGTCATCGCGGGTTTGCTTTGTCATCCATGGCCCCCGGATCAAGTTCGGGCGGATGGTCACGTCGAGCCCGGCGCGACAAACTTTTCTCAGATTTGCAGTGATCGGACGGGGCATTCCAGGCTCAGCCAGTGGTGCGCGGCCCGCTGGAGCGTTGCGCGCTCACCGGTGCTGAGCAGCACGCAGTGCCCTGGTTCGTCGTTTGGCGACAGTGTTTTCAGCATGCGCCGGGTCTGGCGCGCCACCGGTTCACCGTTGTCGATCAGGCCGACGTCGGGTCCCACCAGCCGCGTCAGGTGAGCGCTGGCAAACGGATAGTGTGTGCAGCCCAGTACCAGCGTGTCGATTTGCCCCTCCTGCGTGCCAAAGGGGCCCATGGCCTTTGTGCAATGTTGACAAAGCGCCATGATTTTGGCCGTATCTTCGCGTTCGATGGCGTCGGCCAGACCATCGCAGGGCTGGCACACAAAGTCGGCCTGGCCGGCCAGTGATGCGAGCAAGGCGCGAAATTTTGCGCTGCCCAGGGTGCCGCGGGTGGCCATGACCCCGATGCGCCGGGTGTGGCTGCGGCTGACAGCCGGCTTGAGTGCCGGCTCCACGCCGATGATCGGTAGGTCCGGGTGTTGTTGGCGCAGCAAATGAATGGCGGCTGCGGTGGCGGTGTTGCAGGCAATCACCAGTGCCTTGACGTGGTATTCAGACCGCAGGCATGCCGTGATGGCGCGGGAACGCCCGATCACATGCGCGTCATCGCGCTCGCCGTAAGGCGCGTGACCACTGTCGGCCACATAGACGAAGTCTTCATGGGGCAACTCGGCACGCAAGGCCCTGAGAATGCTCAGGCCGCCGATGCCGCTGTCAAACACCCCGATGGGGTGCTTGATCAAATTGGGGGCGAAACCCAATTTTTTATCGCCGCGGTTGGTTGTTAACTGCTGGCCAGCGTGATGCCCTTGAATTCGCCGCTGGCAATGCGCTTTTGCCACTCGGCCGGGCCGGTGACGTGGGCGCTGGTGCCGCCGGCGTCCACCGCCACCGTCACCGGCATGTCGACCACGTCGAATTCGTAGATGGCTTCCATGCCCAGGTCGGCAAAGCCCACCACCCGGGCGGTCTTGATGGCCTTGGACACCAGGTAGGCGGCGCCGCCTACGGCCATCAGGTAGGCGCTCTGGTGCTTCTTGATAGCCTCGATGGCAACCGGGCCGCGTTCGGCCTTGCCGATCATGGCGATCAGCCCGGTCTGGCTCAGCATCATCTCGGTGAACCCGTCCATGCGGGTGGCGGTGGTCGGACCGGCGGGGCCCACGGCCTCGCCCCTGACCGGGTCCACCGGGCCGACGTAATAGATGACACGGTTGGTGAAGTCCACCGGCAGCTTCTCGCCCCGGGCCAGCATGTCCTGGATGCGCTTGTGTGCGGCGTCGCGGCCGGTGAGCATCTTGCCGTTGAGCAGCAGGGTGTCGCCGGGCTTCCAACCGGCCACTTCGGCGGCGGTGAGGGTGTCGAGGTTGACGCGCTTGCTTTTTTGCGTATCGGGCGTCCAGTCCACCTTGGGCCACAGGTCCAGGCTGGGCGGGTCGAGGTAGACCGGGCCGCTGCCGTCCATCACGAAGTGGGCGTGGCGCGTGGCCGCGCAGTTGGGGATCATGGCCACCGGTTTGCTGGCCGCGTGGGTGGGGTACATCTTGATCTTCACGTCCAGCACCGTGGTCAGGCCGCCCAGGCCCTGCGCGCCAATGCCCAGCGCGTTGACCTTGTCAAACAGTTCCAGGCGCATGGCTTCAACCTGGCTGAGCTGTTCGCCCCCCTTTGCCGCCCTCTCGGCCTTGGCCTGCAATTCATACATGTCGAGATCGTCCATCAGGCTCTCCTTGGCCATCAGCACGGCCTTTTCCGCCGTGCCACCGATGCCGATGCCCAGCATACCCGGCGGGCACCAACCCGCGCCCATGGTGGGCACGGTTTTCAGCACCCAGTCGACCACCGAGTCGCCGGGATTGAGCATCACCATCTTGCTCTTGTTCTCGCTGCCGCCGCCCTTGGCCGCCACCGTCACTTCCAGCGTGTTGCCGGGCACGATCTCGGTGAAGATCACGGCCGGGGTGTTGTCCTTGGTATTCTTGCGCTCGAACTCCGGGTCGGCCACCACGCTGGCGCGCAGCGTATTGTCAGGATGGTTGTAGCCACGGCGCACGCCTTCGTTGATGGCGTCGTCCAGGGAACCGGTGAAGCCGTCCCAGCGCACGTCCATGCCGACTTTCAGGAACACGTTGACGATGCCGGTGTCCTGGCAGATCGGGCGGTGGCCTGTTGCCGACATCTTGCTGTTGGTCAGGATCTGCGCGATGGCGTCTTTGGCGGCGGCCGACTGCTCGCGCTCGTAGGCGCGCGCCAGGTGGGCGATGTAGTCGGCCGGGTGGTAGTAGCTGATGTACTGCAGGGCAGCGGCGATGGACTCGATCAGGTCGTTCTGGCGGATGCTCGTGGTCATGGCAATGCGAAAGTTCGTGTGGTGGGTGTGTGGTGGGTATCAGTGGGCTTCGCCTTGCGTGCGTGACATCAGGCGATCGGTGTAGGCGATGGCAAGGGCCGACAGCAAAAAGGTGATGTGAATCGCGGTTTGGGCGATCAGAACTTTTTCGTCGTAGTTCGCCGCATTGATGAAAGTCTTGAGCAGGTGGATGGAACTGATGCCGATGATGGCGGTGCCCAGTTTGACCTTCAGCACCGAGGCATTCACGTGGCTGAGCCACTCGGGCTGGTCGGGGTGGCCTTCGAGCTCCATGCGGCTGACAAAAGTTTCATAACCGCCCACGATCACCATGATCAGCAAGTTTGAAATCATGACCACGTCAATCAGCGCCAGCACCACCAGCATGATGATGGTCTCGTTCAGCGTGGTGATCTGCACTTCCGAGTTGTAGCCGATGCTGCTGATCAGGGCCTGCAGGGCGGTCTGGCTGCCAAATGCGGCTTCCAGCAGGTGTACCAGTTCGATCCAGAAGTGGAACACATAAACGCCTTGTGCGGCAATCAGGCCCAGGTACAGCGGCAACTGCAGCCAGCGGCTGGCAAAAATGAAGCCGGGGAGGGGACGCAGGCGACGCGTTTTCTCGGGAGCAGGTGTGGTCATTTGGTGTGTATCGATGGATGGGGCCGGATGATTGTAGGTTGCGGGAAGGGGCAGGTTGGTATATTCGCAGCTTCGGGGCCCGCCAGCGACCTGCAAGCGTGAACCGCGGCAACCCCGCATGATTTTATTCATTAAAGGAGATAGGCCCATGAGCGCACCATCGTCTGCCATTCAGTCCGTATTGGTGGAAAACCGTGTTTTCCACCCGAGCGAGGCGGTCGTCAAGGCGGCCCGCATTTCGGGCATGGGAGGCTACAACGCCTTGTGCGCAGCGGCCGAAAAGGACTTTGAAGGTTTTTGGGCCCGGCTGGCGCGCGAGAACGTGGTCTGGAACAAGCCTTTCACCCGCACGCTGGACGAGTCCAATGCACCGTTTTACAAATGGTTCGATGATGGCGAACTCAATGCCTCTGCCAACTGCCTGGACAAGCATATGGGTACCCTGGTGGAGAACAAGACCGCCATCATCTTCGAAGCCGATGACGGCGCGGTGACCAAGCTTACTTACAAGGAGCTGCTGGCGCGTGTGAGCCAGTTTGCCAACGCCCTCAAGGCCAGCGGCGTTCAAAAAGGCGATCGCGTCCTGATCTACATGCCCATGACGGTGGAAGGCGTGGTTGCGATGCAGGCCTGTGCCCGCATTGGCGCCACCCACTCGGTGGTGTTCGGCGGCTTCTCGGCCAAGGCGCTGCAGGAGCGCATCATCGACGCCGGAGCTGTGGCGGTGATCACTGCCAACTACCAGTTGCGTGGCGGCAGGGAACTGCCGCTGAAGGCGATTGTGGACGAGGGTATTGCCATGGGCGGTTGCGAGTCCATCAGGAACGTTTTCGTGTACCAGCGCACCGCCACCGCTTGCGCCATGGTGGCTGGCCGCGACAAGACCTTTACCGAAGTCCTGGCGGGCCGGAGCACCGAGTGCGCGCCGGTGGCCGTGGGGGCCGAGCATCCGCTGTTCATCCTCTACACGTCGGGCTCCACCGGCAAGCCCAAGGGCGTGCAGCATGCCACCGGCGGCTATCTGCTATGGGCCAAACTTACGATGGACTGGACGTTTGACCTTCAGCCGTCCGACATTTTCTGGTGTACGGCCGACATCGGCTGGATCACCGGCCACACCTATGTGGCCTACGGCCCGCTGGCGGCGGGTGCCACGCAAATCATTTTTGAAGGCGTTCCGACTTTCCCGAACGCGGGCCGTTTCTGGCAGATGATCGAACGCCACAAGTGCACCATCTTCTACACTGCGCCCACCGCCATCCGTTCGCTGATCAAGGCGGCCGAGAGTGATGAAAAAGTCCATCCCGCCCGATCGGATCTGAGCAGCCTGCGCCTTCTGGGCTCGGTCGGCGAGCCCATCAATCCGGAGGCCTGGATGTGGTACTACAAACACGTGGGTGGCGAGCGTTGCCCGATTGTGGACACCTTCTGGCAGACCGAGACTGGCGGCCACATGATCACGCCGCTGCCGGGCGCCACGCCGCTGGTACCCGGTAGCTGTACCTTGCCGCTGCCGGGCATCATGGCGGCGATCGTGGACGAAGTGGGTAACGACGTGCCCAACGGGGCGGGCGGCATCCTGGTGGTGAAGAAACCCTGGCCTTCGATGATCCGCACCATCTGGGGTGACCCGGAGCGTTTCAGGAAGAGCTATTTCCCCGAGGAACTCAAGGGCTACTACCTGGCGGGTGATGGCGCGGTGCGCAGCGTTGATCGCGGCTACTTCCGCATCACGGGCCGCATCGATGACGTGCTCAACGTGTCGGGTCATCGCATGGGCACCATGGAAATAGAGTCTGCCCTGGTGGCCAAAACCGACCTGGTGGCTGAAGCTGCCGTGGTGGGGCGCCCGGACGAGTTGACCGGTGAGGCCATTTGTGCGTTCGTGGTGCTCAAGCGGCCTTGCCCCAGCGGCGACGAAGCGAAGGCCATTGCACGGGAATTGCGCGACTGGGTGGCCAAGGAGATTGGTCCGATTGCGAAACCGAAGGACATCCGCTTTGGCGAGAACCTGCCAAAAACCCGTTCCGGCAAGATCATGCGGCGCCTGCTGCGTTCATTGGCCAAGGGTGAGGCCATCACCCAGGATACGTCGACCCTGGAAAACCCGGCGATTCTGGATCAGTTGGGGCAAACCTACTGAGGTTTGGAGTACCCAGACAAAAGGAAAAGGCCCGCCAATGCGGGCCTTTTGTCGCGTGAAAGTCCGGCCGGGCGGTGGTTTACTTGACGGCCAGAATCCAGGCAGCCAGTTTCTTGGCTTCGGCCTCGTTGACTTGCGGGTTGGCCGGCATGGGAATCGCACCCCAAACGCCAGAACCGCCCTTCAGGATCTTGGCGGCCAGTTTGTCCGCGGCGCCCTTTTGACCGGCATATTTTTCGGCAACGTCCTTGTAGGCCGGGCCCACCAGTTTTTTGTCGACAGCGTGGCAGGCCATGCAGTTCTTGGACGTGGCCAGCGCCAGATCGGCAAATGCAGGGGCCGTCACGGAAACTGCAGCAACTAAAACAAAGAGAGTACGTTTGATCATTTCTTCCTCATGGGTTAAATTACAACCACCAAACGTCATTGTAGTGGTACCGGTTGACACGTGCTGACAGACGGTCATTCGGAAAACAACAGGAGAGCAAGATGTATTTATTGGGACTGGGATTGGTTTTTCTGACCATGAAATATCTTGAGCTGGGGCCTGTGGCCGCTTGGGACTGGTGGGTTGTGCTGCTGCCATTTGGCTTGGCGGTGCTTTGGTGGACCTGGGCCGACTGGTCGGGTTACACCAAAAAGAAGGCGATGGAGCGTGAAGATGCGCGACGCCAGGCGCGTATTGACAACAGCCGCGAGGCCATGGGGATGCTGTCGCAAAAGAAACGGCGCTGACAATGAAAAAGCCCGTCCGGCGTCGCCGGGCGGGCTTTTTCATTGTCGCTGCTACGGTCTATCAGCGTTGGCTCAGTAGTTGTCCAGTACCGCGCCCTTGCTGGCGGTAGATGCGTTGAAGGCGAATTTGGCCTGCACGCCACGGGTGTAGCGTGGTTGGGGTGCCGTCCATGCGGCGCGGCGTTTGGTGATTTCAGCGTCGCTGACATTGAGTTGCAGCAGCAGTTGGTGGGCATCGATGGTGATGGAGTCGCCCTCCTGGACGAGGGCGATCGTGCCGCCGGCGGCCGCTTCGGGGGCCACGTGCCCCACCACCATGCCCCAGGTGCCGCCGGAGAAGCGGCCATCGGTGATCAGGCCGACCGATTCGCCCAGACCCTGGCCGACCAGCGCGCCCGTGGGGGCCAGCATTTCAGGCATGCCGGGGCCGCCCTTGGGGCCGAGATAGCGCAGCACCATCACGTCGCCGGCCACGATCTTGTTGGCCAGAATGGCAGCCAGGGCCGACTGCTCATCGTCAAACACTCGGGCCGGACCGGTCATCACCGGATTTTTCAGACCGGTGATCTTGGCCACAGCCCCTTCTGGCGACAGATTGCCTTTCAGAATGGCCAGGTGGCCTTGCGCGTACATCGGGTTGTTCAAGGGGCGAATCACGTGCTGGTCGGTACGCGGTGAATCGGGCACGTCTTTCAATACCTCGGCAATGGTCTGGCCGGTGATGGTGATGCAGTCGCCATGCAGCAGGCCGGCCGACAGCAAGGTTTTCATGACCTGGGGAATGCCGCCGGCGCGGTGCAGGTCCACCGCCAGGTATTGGCCGCTGGGCTTGAGGTCGCACAGCACCGGCGTCTTTTGGCGCACGCGCTCGAAGTCGTCAATCGTCCACTCGACGCCGGCTGCGTGGGCAATCGCCAGAAAGTGCAGCACGGCGTTGGTCGAGCCGCCAGTGGCCATGATGACGGCGACCGCATTTTCGATTGACTTGCGGGTGACGATGTCGCGCGGCTTGAGGTCTTTCCTGATGGCTTCGACCAGCACCCTGGCCGACTCCTGGGCCGAGTTCACTTTTTCATCATGCGGGTTGGCCATGGTGCTGGAGTAGGGCAGGGAGATGCCCAGCGCCTCGAAGGCGGACGACATGGTGTTGGCGGTGTACATGCCGCCACAGGAACCGGTGCCGGGGATGGCGCGGCGTTCAATCTCCAGCAGATCCTCATTGCTCATGCGCCCGGCCGCGTTTTCGCCCACGGCTTCAAACACGCTCACAATGTTGAGGTCCTTGCCCTTGTAGTGACCCGGCAGGATGGTGCCGCCATACACGAAGATGGCGGGCACGTTGGCGCGCAGCATGCCCATCAGGCCGCCCGGCATGTTCTTGTCGCAGCCGCCGATGACCAGCACGCCGTCCATCCACTGGCCTTGCACGCTGGTCTCAATGCAGTCGGAAATTACTTCGCGGCTGACCAGTGAGTACTTCATGCCCTCGGTGCCCATGGCCATGCCGTCAGAGATGGTTGGGGTGCCGAATACCTGGGCGTTGCCGCCCGCTTCTTCAATCGCGGCAATCGCGGCATCGGCCAGTTTTTGCAGGCCGGAGTTGCAGGGTGTGATGGTGCTGTGCCCATTGGCCACGCCGATCATGGGTTTTTTGAAGTCTTCTGCCTCATAGCCCATGGCGTAGTACATGGAGCGGTTGGGCGCGCGCGACTTGCCCTCGGTGATGTTTTTGCTGCGGGAATTCATGATGACGGGTTTGGTGTCCATGGGAAGTCTCTAGTGAAAAGAGTAAGGGTGGCGAGTGGCAGATTTTCCGCGCAAGGCAGGTTCAGGGGAAATTATTTTCCGTCCCGTGTATTTTAAGGACTGGTGAAGGGGGAGCGGTGAAGGGCCTGGCGCTTGCATGCACAATGCAGTCCATGCTGATTCATCCTCAAATCGATCCTGTCGCCCTGCAAGTGGGGCCGCTGGCTGTTCATTGGTATGGACTGACCTATCTGGCCGCATTTGGTCTTTTCATGTTGCTGGGCATGCGGCGCCTGCGGCATGAGCCGTTTGCGTCCATCGCCGGGGTCGGTGCCTGGTCGCGCCGCGACGTGGAGGACATCCTGTTCCTGGGGGTGATGGGCGTGGTGCTGGGGGGGCGCATCGGCTACTGCCTGTTTTACAAGCCACTCTATTACCTGGCGCACCCGCTGGAGATTTTTGCGGTATGGCAGGGCGGCATGAGCTTTCATGGCGGCATGCTGGGTGTGATTGCCGCCATGATCTGGTTTGCCCACTCCCGTGGCAAACCCTGGCTGCAAGTGGCCGATTTCGTCGCGCCGTGTGTGCCCACGGGGCTGGCGGCGGGGCGGGTGGGCAACTTCATCAACGGTGAGCTGTGGGGCCGTCTGAGCAGCCCGGACCTGCCCTGGGGCATGGTGTTTCGGGGGGGCGGGGATCTGCCGCGGCACCCGTCGCAGGTGTACCAGTTTTTGGGGGAAGGGCTGCTGTTATTCGTGTTGCTGTGGCTGTATGCCCGCAAGGAACGCAAACAGGGCCAGGTGGCGGCGGTCTTTTTGCTGGGCTACGGGGTGCTGCGATTTGTTGCCGAGTTTTTCCGCGAGCCCGATGCGCACCTTGGCATTTTGTCGCTGGGCCTGAGCATGGGCCAGTGGTTGTGTGTGCCCATGATCGTGGGCGGCATCGCTCTGTGGTGGTGGGCTCGGAGAGCATCTGAGAGCGTGAAGAAATAATATGCGGGGAACTATCCAGTTTGAGCAGCAGGCGGGCGTGGCGCGGGTCACCATCAGCCATTCGGCCCGGTTCAATGCCATGTCGCGCGTCATGTGGCGCGAGCTGCGCGCCGGGTTCGAGAGTCTGCAAAAGAGCACGGACGTGCGCTGCGTCGTGGTGAGTGGTGCGGGTGGCAACTTTTGTGCGGGCGGCGACATTTCGGAGTACGCCGATTTCCGGTTTCAGGAGGTCAGCCTGCGCGACTTTCACGAAAACGACGTCTGGGGTGCGCTGCAGGCCATGCTGGACTGCGACGTGCCGATCGTGGCGCAGATTGACGGCAATTGCATGGGCGCGGGCGTCGAGATCGCCAGCTGCTGTGACATCCGGCTGGCCGGCGATTCGGCCCGGTTCGGGGCCCCGATTGCCAGGCTGGGTTTTCCCATGGCGCCACGCGAGGCGGCCCTGGTGGCGCGCGAAGCGGGCCTGACGACGGCGCGCCAGATGTTGCTGGCGGCGGCGATTTTCAACGCAAACGACATGAAGAACGCAGGCTTTCTGAGCCGGGTGCTGGCCGACCATGAAGTGGCCTCCGAGGTACAGGCCACTGCCTCGCACATCGCGGCGCTGGCACCGCAGGCGGCGCGACTCAACAAGCAGACATTGCGGGCGTTGATCACCCACCCGGACGTCGTCGACGGCATGCACCATGCGACCGATTCAATCGCGATGCACGTTGACAAGGCCTACGGTTACGCTGACAGCCACGAGCACCGCGAGGGAATCCAGGCTTTTGTCGAGAAAAGAAAACCTGTGTTTGGAAACTGACTTCTTTTGATGCCCTTGTACAACCATGCCAATGCATACCACTCCGATCCCGGGTAACGGCAACCTCTTTGCCGCACTTCGCGCCGCATTCCCGCAGGACTTGGACGCCGTTGCGGTGGAGACCGGCAACGGCCTGTCTTATTCCTGGCGCGACCTGGACCGTGCCAGCGCCATGATGGCCAATTTGCTCGATTCTCTGGATCTGCCTGCGGGTTCCCGCATTGCCGTGCAGGTGGAGAAGTCGGTCGAGGCCATGGTGCTGTACCTGGCTACCCTGCGCGCCGGTTTGGTTTTTTTGCCGCTCAACACGGCCTACCAAAGCGCCGAAATCGAATACTTCATCGGCAATGCCGAGCCCGCCGTGGTGGTGTGCACAGCCCAAAACTTTGGCTGGGTCAGCAAAATTGCGTTCAAGGCCGGGACGCACTATGTGTTCACACTCAATGACGACCGAACCGGCTCCCTGCTGGAGCGGGCTGCAAATTGCGCCGACCGGCACGAGGTGGCCGTGCGGCAGGCCGATGACCTGGCCGCCATCCTGTACACCAGCGGCACCACCGGCCGCAGCAAGGGGGCGATGCTGACGCACGGCAATCTCTTGAGCAATGCGTTGGTGCTGAAGGACTACTGGGGCTGGCGCAGCGCTGGGCAGGGCGGCGACGTGCTGATCCACGCCTTGCCAATTTTTCATGTCCACGGCCTGTTTGTTGCCATTCACGGGGCGCTGCTCAACGGCAGCAAGATGATCTGGCTGGCCAAATTTGATCCCAAGGCGGTGATCCAAAAGTTGCCCGAGGCCACGGTGTTCATGGGCGTGCCCACGCTTTACGTGCGCCTGCTGGCCGAGCCGGGTCTGACGGTCGAGGCGGCGCGCCACATGCGGCTTTTTATCGCCGGGTCGGCACCCCTGCTGCTGGAGACTTTCAATGACTGGCAGGCCCGAACCGGCCACACCATTCTGGAACGTTACGGCATGAGCGAAACCGGGATGCTGGCCTCCAACCCGTATGACCCGGCCCAGGGCGAGCGCCGGGGGGGCACGGTCGGTTTTGCGCTGCCGGGTGTCAGCCTGCGGGTGCAGGATGATGCGGGCCAACCGCTCGCCGCGGGAGAAATCGGTGGCATCCAGGTCAAGGGACCCAATGTGTTCAAGGGCTACTGGCGCATGCCGGAAAAAACGGCGGAAGAATTCACGAGCGACGGCTACTTCAGGACGGGTGACGTCGGCATGATCGACGCGCGGGGCTATGTGACGATCGTGGGGCGCAGCAAGGATATGATCATCAGCGGCGGCTACAACGTGTACCCGGCGGAGATCGAAGGCTGTCTCAACGAGTTGCCCGGTGTGGCCGAGAGCGCCGTGATTGGCATCCCGCATGCTGATTTTGGCGAGGTCGGCGTGGCCGTCGTGGTGGCCCGGCCGCAGGCTGCGCTCGACCCCGCTCGGGTCATTGCCAGCCTGAAATCAAAACTGGCCAATTTCAAGGTGCCCAAGCAGTGCTTCGTCGTCGATGCTCTGCCACGCAACGCCATGGGCAAGGTACAAAAGAATCTGCTGCGTGAGCAATTCAGCGCAGCACCAGCACCGGAACGCTGGTGTGCGTCAGAACCTGCTGGGTTTCGCTGCCCAGCAGCAGGCGTTTGACGCCACGGCGACCATGGGACGCCATCACGATCAGGTCGCATTTGTGTTTTTTGGCGGCGGCGATGATGGCATCCGATACCAGGTCTGACTTGACCGTGATGGCCTTGGTCTTGACGCCTTTGGCATCGGCCGCTTTTTGCACCGCATCGACAATGGCCCGTCCCGTCTGGGCCCACTGCTCTTCCACCCGGCTGACTTCAGCCGCCTGCAAGGCCAGGCCGCCCTCGAAGTAGCTTTGCGGATAACGCGGAATCACTTTCAACGCCACCAGTTCCGCTCCACTCAAGGCGGCCAGCGCAATGGCGCTGTTTACCGCCCTTTTGGACAGGGTGGAGCCATCGGTGGCGACAAGAATTCGTTGGTACATGAATCGCTCCTGTTTCTGGGTAAGATGGCCAAGCTTACTCCAGTCGTCCGGTATGGTCTTGATGTTCGTCAAGCAAACCGGATGCAAAGCCGGGTACCCTCGAAGCCTATGTCAACTGCAAGTTCTGCCGTCCATGCCGCGGCTTCAGAAAACTTCGTGGAAGCCCGCGGCGGGGGCACAGCGGTGCCGCTGGATGCCAACGCCGATGCCGATGTGGACATGGAGGTCTTGCAGCTGCTGGATGAGCCGCAGGAGTGGTCGGCCTTCAGCCGTCCCGATCCCCGGCAGCTTGATGTATGGGAGTCCAACCTCCTGATCGAGGGCATGCACTGCGCGGCCTGCGCGCTGACCATCGAGGACGCGCTGCTGCGCGTGCCTGGGGTGGTGCAGGCCGCGGTGAGCGCGGGCAGCCAGCGCGCGCGCGTTGTCTGGTCGGCGCAACAGGTCCGGCCATCGGTCTGGATGCAGGCGATCCAGGCCGCCGGCTACCGCGCCGTGCCGGCCAACGACGCGTTTGCCCGTGAACGCCGCAAGGCCGAAGCGCGCAAGGCGCTGTGGCGCCTGCTGGTGGCCGGGCTGTGCATGATGCAGGTCATGATGTACGCTTACCCGGCCTACGTGGCGGCCCCCGGGGACTTGACATCCGAGATGGAGCAGTTGCTGCGCTGGGCCTCCTGGGTGCTGACCCTGCCGGTGGTCCTGTTTTCATGTGGTCCGTTTTTTGGCAGTGCCTTGCGCGACGTGTTGCAGCGTCGCGTCAGCATGGACCTGCCGGTGGCTCTGGGCATGCTGATCACCTTTGCGGTCAGCACGGCTGGCACCTTCGAGCCGCAGGGCATCTTTGGCCGCGAAGTGTATTTCGACTCGCTCACCATGTTCGTCTTTTTCCTGCTGTCGGGGCGCTGGCTGGAACTGCGCCTGCGCGACCGGACCGCCGGCGCCCTGGAAGCACTGATGAACCGCTTGCCCGACAGCGTGGCGCGCCTGGGGGCGGACGGTACGCATGAGCGGGTGCCCGTGCGCCGCCTGCTGCCGGGCGATGTGATTCGCATCCTGCCGGGTCAGACGTTCCCGGCCGATGGCGTGGTACTGCAGGGCGACACGATGGTCGACGAGGCGCTGCTCACGGGCGAGTCGCGTCCGGTGGCGCGCGGTGCCGGTGGCGGGGTGATCGCCGGCAGCCATAACCTCTCCAGTGTGGTTCAGGTGCGCGTGGAGCGTGTGGGGGAGCAAACCCGTTACGCCCAGATTGTGGCGCTCATGGAGAGTGCGTCCACGACCAAGCCGCCGCTGGCCCGTCTGGCGGACCGCATTGCCAGGCCGTTCCTGATCGCGGTCCTGCTGGCGGCGGGCCTGGCCTGTGCGTTCTGGTGGGGCCGGGATCCCGCGCGTGCGCTGATGGTCGCCGTGGCCGTGCTGGTCGTTACCTGTCCCTGCGCCCTGTCGCTGGCAACGCCCGCCGCCGTGCTGGCCGCTGCGGGCGCCCTGGCGCGCCGTGGCATCCTGGTGCGGCGGCTGGATGCTTTTGAAGCCTTGGCGGCGGTCGACACCGTGCTGTTCGACAAAACCGGAACCCTGACACGGGACGTCCTGGTGCCAGGGGCGGTCCGGGTGCGTGAGGGCATCTCCGTTGCGCAAGCGCAGGCCATGGCGGCGGCCCTGGCGCAGCATTCACTTCACCCGGTAGCCAGGGCGTTGGTGGTTGCTGCGGGCGGGGTCGGCGCCGCTCCGGCATGGACTGCGGATGGGGTGAGCGAGGTCGCCGGGGGGGGGCTGTCGGGCCGGGTGCGGCAGGGTGACGCCACGCTGCCCGCGTTTGACCTGCGCCTGGGTTCTGCCGCCTTTTGCGGCGTTGATCTTCCCCGTTCCGATGCGTTGCAGGCCTGTTTGAGCGACGGGCAGGGCTGGCTGGCCACGTTTGAATTTCTTGAGGACGTGCGGCCTGACGCCCTGGAGACCGTGGCGGCGTTGCAACGAGATGGCATTGCGGTGCATTTGTTATCTGGCGACAGTGTCCAGGCGGCGGCGCGGGTGGCGGCGCGGGTGGGTATCGGTGAATTCCGGGGGCGCTGCACTCCGCAGGACAAGCTCGACTTCCTGCGCGAGGCCCAGCAGCGTGGCCACAGGGTGGCGGTCGTCGGGGACGGGCTCAACGATGGCCCGGTGCTGGCCGGCGCCCAGGTGTCGTTCGCCTTTGGCCAGGCAGTGCCTCTGGCGCAGGCGCAGGCGGACTTTGTGGTGCTGGGTGAGCAGCTCGGTGCGGTGGTGAAGACGCTGCGTCTGGCCCACCGTACCCTGCGTGTTGTGCGTCAGAATCTCGGGTGGGCGGCCGCCTATAACGCGGTGTGCGTGCCGCTGGCCGTGGCGGGGTGGCTGCCGGCCTGGCTCGCCGGGCTGGGTATGGGCCTGAGTTCCCTGTTGGTCGTGCTCAATGCCCTGCGGCTGTCGGACAGCCGAAAACCACGGAGAAAAACCTGATGGACATTCTTTACCTGCTGATTCCGCTGTCGGTTATTCTCGTGTTCTTCATTCTTGGTGGGCTTTGGTGGGCCATCTACCGTGGCCAATTTGAGGACATCGAGTCTGAAGGCGAGCGAATTCTTGAAGATTCATAAGAATTTTCGCGAAGGGTTGATATGGGTCAATCGGTATAGGGGTTTACCATAGGAAACTCCGGTCAAACAAACTGAGAAGAGGTGAAAATGAAATTTCCCAATGCGCAGGCGAGCACCTACAACGACAAGGTTGTCAGGCAGTTTGCCCTCATGACCGTGGTTTGGGGCGTGGTTGGCATGCTGGTTGGCGTGATCATCGCCGCGCAGCTGACTTGGCCGGAGCTCAACTTTGGCATACCTTGGCTGAGTTACGGCCGCTTGCGCCCGCTGCACACCAATGCGGTGATTTTTGCGTTTGGCGGTTGCGGTCTGTTTGCCTCGGCTTACTACGTGGCGCAGCGAACCTGTCAGGTTCGCCTCTTCGGCGACAAACTGGCTGCGTTCACCTTTTGGGGCTGGCAGTTGGTCATTGTGGCGGCAGCGGTGTCCCTGCCGCTGGGTTACACCCAGGGCAAGGAATATGCAGAGCTTGAGTGGCCGATCGATATCCTGATCACCCTGGTCTGGGTGTCGTTCGCCATCGTGTTTTTCGGCACCATCGGCACCCGGAAAGTTCGCCACATTTACGTGGCGAACTGGTTTTTTGGTGCCTTCATCATCGCGGTGGCTTTGCTGCACCTCGTGAACAGTGCCGCCATTCCAGCTGGTTTTATGAAGTCCTACTCGGCCTACGCCGGTGTGCAGGACGCCATGGTCCAGTGGTGGTACGGCCACAATGCCGTGGGCTTCTTCCTCACCGCCGGCTTCCTGGGCATGATGTACTACTTCATCCCCAAGCAGGCCGAGCGCCCGGTCTACAGCTATCGCCTGTCCATCGTCCACTTCTGGGCTCTGATCTTCACCTACATGTGGGCCGGCCCGCACCACCTGCACTACACCGCGCTGCCGGACTGGACGCAGTCGGTCGGCATGGTGTTCTCGCTCATCCTGCTGGCGCCGAGCTGGGGCGGCATGATCAACGGCATCATGACCCTGTCGGGTGCCTGGCACAAGCTGCGCGACGACCCGATCCTGCGCTTCCTGATTGTCTCGCTGTCCTTCTACGGCATGAGCACCTTCGAAGGCCCGATGATGTCGATCAAGACCGTCAACGCCCTGAGCCACTACACCGATTGGACTGTGGGCCACGTGCACTCCGGTGCCTTGGGCTGGGTCGGCCTGGTCACCATGGGTTCCATGTACTACCTGATTCCGCGTCTGTTCGGCCAGAAGCAGATGTACAGCGTCAAGGCCGTTGAGATCCACTTCTGGACGGCCACCATCGGCATCGTGATCTACATCGCCGCCATGTGGATCGCCGGTGTGATGCAGGGCCTGATGTGGCGCGCCGTCAATGCCGATGGTACGCTTACCTATACTTTTGTCGAGTCGGTCAAGGCGACCTTCCCGTTTTATGTGCTGCGTTTGCTGGGTGGTCTCCTGTACCTGGGCGGCATGTTGATCATGCTCTGGAATGTGCTCAAAACAGCGACCCGTGGCCGCTCCGTCACCGTGACCATTCCGGCCGCCGCTGCCCACGCCTGAGAAGGAAAATACCATGGCAAACAACAAAGCAAGCGGCGGACTGTCGCATGAAAAAATTGAAACCAGCAACTTCCTGATGATCGTTTTGATCCTGCTGGTGCTGCTGGTGGGGGGCTTGGTGGAAATCGTTCCGTTGTTCTTCCAGAAGTCAACGACCGAGCCGGTCAAAGGTTTGCAGCCTTACACCGCATTGCAGTTGGCCGGGCGTGACATCTATATCCGCGAGGGTTGCTACAACTGCCACTCGCAGATGATCCGTCCGTTTCGTGCCGAAACACTGCGCTATGGCCATTATTCGGTGGCGGGCGAGTTCGTCTATGACCATCCGTTCCAGTGGGGCAGCAAGCGCACCGGTCCTGACCTGCACCGCGTGGGCGGCAAGTACAGCGATCAGTGGCATCGTGACCATTTGAACAATCCGCGTGACCTGGTGCCTGAATCCAACATGCCGGCTTATCCGTGGCTTCTCTCGAACACGGTCGATACTGCCGCCATGCCGGCACACATGAGGGCTTTGCGGACGGTGGGCGTGCCCTACACCGACGAGCAGATTGCCGGGGCCGCCGAAGAGGTCAAGGGCAAGACCGAAGTCGAAGCGGTCATTGCCTACCTGCAGGTTTTGGGAACCTCGGTCAAATAAGCGGGAGACCTGTCGCATGGACCTCGATATCAACACCCTTCGTTCGCTGGCCACGGTGCTCAGCTTCATCACGTTCATCGGCATCATCGCGTGGGCTTACTCCCGCCGGAATGCGGCCGATTTCGAGAAGGCCGCCAACCTGCCTTTCGAACAAGACTGACGAACCCCAAAAAGGAAGAAAAATGAGCGACTTCACAAGCAGTTTCTGGTCGATATTCGTCGCCGGGGTCACCATCGTCAGCATTCTGGCCTGCCTTTTGCTGCTCTGGTTCAGTGGCAAGGCACGGGCCATGACGACCAGTGACAACACCACCGGGCATGTCTGGGATGGTGACTTGCGCGAGATGAACAACCCCCTGCCGCGCTGGTGGGCGTGGCTGTTTGTCATCACCATCGTTTTTTCTTTTGTCTATCTGGCCTTGTATCCAGGGCTGGGTACCTACGCCGGCAAGCTGGGCTGGACTTCGACCGGTCAGCATCAGGCCGAAATGGACAAGGGCAACGCGGCGGTCGCACCCCTGTACGCCAGGTTCGCGGCCATGCCGCCAGAGGACGTGGCCAAGGATGCGCAGGCCATGGCCATTGGCGAGCGCCTGTTCATGAACAACTGCGCCCAGTGTCATGGCTCCGATGCGCGTGGCAGCAGGGGCATTCCGAATTTGACGGACGGCGACTGGCTGCATGGCGGTGCGCCCGTGACCATCAAGGAAACGATTACGAGGGGCCGTATCGGCAACATGCCCCCCATGGCGGCAGCGGTGGGCACGGCGGACGACGTCAAGAACGTCGCCCAGTATGTATTGAGTTTGTCCGGCAGTCCGCATGACTCCCTTCAGGCCGCGTTGGGCAAGCCGAAATTCGCAGCTTGCGCCGCCTGCCACGGCATGGACGGCAAGGGCAACCAGGCGCTGGGCGCACCGAACCTGACGGACGACACCTGGCTGCACGGTTACGGCGAGGCGGCCATCATCGCCATGATCAACACCGGCAAGACCAACCACATGCCCGCCCAGGAGGACAAACTGACGCAGGCCCAGATTCATGTGTTGACATCGTATGTGTGGGGGCTCTCCAATAAGGGCGCTGCCGCTGCTCCATAAGAAGAGTGAGAAAAGTGCAAGAGCATGCGGTCGC
>DIVK01000106.1:0-532 GCA_002422455.1 Rhodoferax sp. UBA6134 | reverse complement strand
TGGGGAATGGTTTTCCTGACCCAGTTGCTGTTTTATGGCATGCCCTGGCTGGAATGGGGGCAGCGGCAGGCGGTGCTGTTCGACCTCGGTTCCAGGCGTTTTTACATTTTCGGATTGGTGCTGTACCCGCAGGATTTCATTTATCTCACGGGTATTTTGGTGATCTCGGCGCTGTCGCTGTTTCTTTTCACGGCGGTGGCGGGGCGTTTGTGGTGTGGTTACGCATGTCCCCAGACGGTGTACACGGAAATATTCCTCTGGATCGAGAAAAAGGTCGAGGGGGATCGTTCGGCTCGCATGCGCCGTGATGCCGGTCCCTGGTCCGTTGAAAAAGTGATTCGTAAAGGGGGTAAGCACTTTTTGTGGCTGCTCGTGGCCTTGTGGACCGGGTTTACTTTTGTGGGCTATTTCACGCCCATCAAAGAGTTGGGCGTGGAGTTCCTGCAGATGGGCATGAGTTCGTGGGAGGTCTTCTGGACTTTCTTCTACGGCCTTGCAACCTATGGCAATGCGGGTTTCATGCGCGAGCAGG
>DIVK01000024.1 GCA_002422455.1 Rhodoferax sp. UBA6134 | reverse complement strand
CGCGCGAGTAGTCGGGTGCCGGCCACACCCGCACCGCCAGGATCGTGGCGCCGCGCGCCAGGTGCCGGGCGCCCAGCAACAGCACCAGCGCGCCGGATTGCAAGAGACTGCGCCGCTTCATGGCTGGCCCTTCGGACGATCTTGATGAGCTGGCGGCAGCTCCGGGCTGACGGCCTGCAGCAAGGCCGCGCCCGTTTCGGTTTGTGCGCTCAGGGTTGCCTGCCGGGCGTCATCGCTCATGGCTTCGAGGTGAATCACCAGATCAGCGCGCGGCAGGAAGCCGGCGGCTTTTTGCGGCCACTCGGCCAGTTTGAGGCCGGGGCTGGCAAAGATGTCGCGAAAGCCGGCGTCCTCCCATTCGCGCGGGTCGCTGAAGCGGTAGAAGTCGAAGTGCCAGACGGCAAGGCCTGGCAGTTCATACGGCTCCACCACGGCATAGGTCGGGCTTTTGACGCGGCCCTGCACCCCCAGGGCACGCAGCAGGTGGCGCACCAGCGTGGTCTTGCCCGCGCCCAGGTCGCCGTGCAGTTCGATCAGGGCATGGCGCAGGGCGGGCTGCGCGGCCAGCGCTGCAGCAAATGACTGCGTCGCCAGCTCGTCCGGCCAGAGCATGCTTTTTACAATGGGCAAGTGAGTAACTCCAGAACACATATCAGCAGCAGTCAATTGGTCTCCAGAATACAGGACTGGGCCCGGGAATTGGGATTCTCCCAAATTGGCGTGGCCGGTGTCGACTTGTCTTCATCTGAAGCCGGATTATCAGCCTGGCTGGCGCGCGGCTTTCATGGTGACATGGCCTATATGGCGGCCCATGGCCTCAAGCGCGCCCGGCCGGCGGAGCTGGTGCCGGGCACCGTAAGCGTGGTCACCGTCCGCATGGACTACCTGCCCCGCACCACGCCGCATGGCTGGCAGGCCGTTGAATTTGAGCGTCTGAAGCGCCCTGGCGAGGGCATTGTGTCGCTCTACGCCCGCGGGCGGGACTATCACAAGGTGCTGCGCCAGCGCCTGCAAAAACTCAGTGAGCGCATCGCCACCCAGGTGGGGCCGTTCGGACACCGGGTGTTCACCGATTCGGCGCCGGTGCTGGAGGCCGAGCTGGCCGCGCGCAGCGGCCAGGGCTGGCGCGGCAAGCACACGCTGCTGCTCAGCCGCGAGGCGGGTTCCCTGTTTTTTCTGGGGGAAATTTACCTGGACCTGGCGCTGCCCCCGAGCGCGCCGGTGACTGAACATTGCGGCAACTGCATCGCCTGCATGGACATCTGCCCGACGCAGGCCATCGTGGCGCCGCAACAGCTTGATGCCCGGCGCTGCATCTCTTACCTCACCATCGAGCACGCCGGGCCGATTCCGCTGGAACTGCGTCCCCTGCTGGGCAACCGCATCTACGGCTGTGACGATTGCCAGTTGATCTGCCCCTGGAACAAGTTTGCGCAGCGCAGCGCCCTGCCCGATTTTGACGAGCGCCAGGGCTTGACGGGCAGTCAGCTGGTGACCCTGTTGGCCTGGACCGAAGAAGATTTCCTGCGCTTCACCGAAGGCAGCCCGATACGGCGCATCGGGCATGAGCGCTGGCTGAGGAATATTGCGGTGGCGTTGGGCAATGCGCTGCGCACGAATCCGGATTCGGCGCTGCTGCAGGCGCTTGGGCTGCGAGCCGACCATCCCAGTGAATTGGTGCGGGAACACGTCGCCTGGGCTTTTCGGTCGGCGGCAACGACTCGGTAAACTGTGCAGTGAATTCCCGTTCAATTCGGTACCGAGGATCACGTCCAGAATGACAAGCAACCCCTTGCCGCTTGATGCGTCGATTGACGCCTTCATCGACGCCTTGTGGTTGGAAGAGGGCTTGTCAAAAAATACCCTCTCGGCCTACCGGCGCGATCTGACGCTGTATGCGGGCTGGCTCCAGGGGCAGGGGCGGGTGTTGCCGCAGACGACGGAGGGTGACCTGAATGGCTATTTTTCCGCGCAGCACAACTTGACCAAGGCTGCCACGGCGAACCGGCGACTGACGGTTTTCAAGCGCTACTTCCGCTGGGCGTTGCGTGAGCGTCTCGTGGCGGCAGACCCCACACTCAAGCTGCAGGCCGCCCGGCAGGCCTTGCGCGTGCCCAAGACCTTGACTGAACACCAGGTAGAGGCGCTGCTGGCGGCGCCCGACACGGCGACGGCGCTGGGCGTGCGTGACCGTACCATGCTGGAGTTGATGTACGCCAGCGGCCTGCGCGTCAGTGAACTGGTGACGCTCAAGGTTTTCAACGTCAGTCTGCCGGACAACGTGCTGCGGGTTTTGGGCAAAGGCAACAAGGAACGACTGGTGCCCTTTGGCGAGGTGGCGAGCGCCTGGATCAGGCAGTACCTGGGTGAGGCGCGCTCCGGCCTGCTGGCGGGCAAGCAGACCGACGACCTGTTTGTGACCCACCGGGGCGTCCGGGCCGGCAGCGCCATGAGCCGGGTGATGTTCTGGATGATTGTCAAAAAGCATGCGCGTGGCGCGGGTATTACGGCACCCTTGTCGCCGCACACTTTGCGCCACGCTTTTGCGACGCACCTGCTCAACCATGGCGCCGACTTGCGTGCCGTACAGATGCTGCTCGGCCATGCCGACATTTCAACCACGACCATTTATACCCATGTGGCACGCGAACGGCTGAAGGTGCTGCATGCCCGGCATCATCCGCGTGGATGAGGCCGGCTGCTTGCATCAGGTGCAAAGCTGTGCGAGTTCTGCCTCGTCAAAACCTGCCGCCCGGCGTGCTGCCAGGTTGAACGGGCCCTTGAGCCTGGGAGCGTCATAGGCGCTTGACAGGGCGGCGTAGGTGCTGCCGGGCTCCAGACCCCTCAGGGTGCAGAGATGCCGGTACCAGTGGTTGCCGATGGCGACGTGCCCGATCTCGTCGCGCAGGATGAGCGCCAGAATGTCGGCCCCCCGGCGGTCGCCCACCGAAATGAGTTTGTTCCTGATGGCTGGCGACGCGTCCAGGCCGCGCGCCTCCAGCGTTCTGGGCACCAGGGCCAGGCGGGCCAGCAGGTCACCTTTGGTTTTTTCGGCCATTTCCCACAGACCGTCGTGGGCCGGGAAGTCGCCATAGTCATAGCCCATTTCCTGCAGGTGGCTGCGCAGCAACTGAAAGTGCAAGGCTTCTTCCCTGGCCACTTGCAGCCAGTCGAGGTAAAAGCGTTCGGGCATGCCGTCAAAGCGCCATGTCGCGTCCAGGGCCAGGTCGATGGCATTGGCTTCAATGTGCGCCAGCGCATGAATCAGCGCGCCCCGGCCCTCCCGGGTGCCGACGGCCCGGGTTTTCAATTGGGACGGATGCACGAGAAGGGGCCGCTCGGAACGGCCGGGGATGGCGGCCATGTCACCGATGCGCTCGGCCGGGTCGACGGCGGCCGGGTCGGGCACCATCTGACGTACCGCGCTGGCCTTGTCCGGTGCGCAGCGGATCAAAAGCAGTTGCTGGGCCAGCCGCCGGAGGGTGGGGTGTGTCGGGTTTGTCACGTAGGGGGATTCCATCCGTACAATTCTAGGTACATCGAAAAAGAGGAGGTGAACCATGGCAATTTATGAACTTGATGACGCGGTGCCCCGCATTGCCGACTCGGCCTGGGTGGCCGACAGTGCCCAGGTGATGGGGGACGTGGAGTTGGCGGACGATGCCAGCGTCTGGTTTGGCGCGGTGATCCGGGGCGACAAGGCTCCCATACGGATTGGCCGGCGCACCAATATCCAGGATGCGAGCGTCTTGCATGCAGACGTCGGCGTGCCGCTGACCCTGGGGGACAACGTGACGGTGGGCCATCAGGTTATGTTGCATGGCTGCACGATTGGCGACGGTTCCCTGATCGGCATCGGTGCCATCGTGCTCAACGGGGCCCGAATCGGCAAGAGCTGTCTGGTGGGGGCGGGGTCGCTGGTGACGGAGGGCAAGGAGTTTCCGGATGGCTCGATGATTCTGGGCAGTCCGGCCAAGGTCGTGCGCCAGCTCACGCCCGAGCAGATCGAAGGCCTGCAGCAGAGTGCCCAAAGCTATGTGGACAATGCCCGCTGCTTTCGTGCCGGACTGAAAAAGATTGCCTGACATTATTTTTACCGGAAGCGCGCGTGTCTGAAATCCACAAGTTTTTGTTTGAGGGGCTGCCGGTGCGCGGCGTGCTGGTGCGGCTGACGGATGCGTGGACGGAAATCCTGCGGCGGCACGCCGCTGGCCACGCGGCAGGGGCTTACCCGCCGCCGGTGCAAAGCATGTTGGGGGAGATGATGGCGGCGGCCACCTTGATGCAGTCGAACATCAAATTCAATGGTTCATTGATCATGCAGATATTCGGCGATGGCCCGGTGAAGCTGGCGGTGGCGGAGGTGCAGCCTGATTTCGGTTTGCGGGCAACGGCGACGATCGCCGGCGATGTCGCCGCCGATGCCAGTCTGAGCATGCTGGTGAACGTGAACAACGAGGGGAAATGCGCCATCACGCTGGACCCCCAGACCAAATTTCCGGGGCAGCAGGCGTACCAGGGGGTTGTGCCCCTGTTCGGGGATGCGCGCGAGAAACTGGAAAGCCTGAGCGACGTGTTGCAGCACTACATGCTGCAAAGCGAGCAGTTGGATACCACGCTGGTGCTGGCGGCGAACGACCAGGTGGCCGCCGGTTTGTTGATCCAGCGCCTGCCGCTGGCGGGGGTGGGCAATCTGGCCGGCAGTCTGGTGAGCCAGGCCAATGAAGACGAGATTGGTCGCAACGAACACTACAAGCGCATTGCCATCCTCGCGTCGAGTCTGAAGCGTGAAGAATTGTTGACGCTGGACGTGGAAACTATTTTGCGGCGCCTGTTTTGGGAAGAGAGCTTGGTTCGTTTTGAGCCGCAGGCGGGGGAGGCGGCACCGCACTTTTCCTGTACCTGCAGCCGCGAGCGCGTGAGCAACATGATTCTGGGCTTGGGGACGGAGGAGGCGCAGGACATTGTCGCCGAGCGGGGCGAGATCGAGGTCGGTTGCGAATTTTGCGGCGCGCAATACCACTTTGATCCGATCGACGTGACCTGGATTTTCCGGGAGGCCGGCGACTTGCCGCCCGCAAGTGCGGCCATGCAGTAGGGCCATTGCCCGCAGCTTCAGCGCGGGCCGATGTTGAGCCGGTCGGTGAACAGCCGGTGCTCGCAGGCCGGGTCGCTGCATTTTTCGCAGGCCGACTGCCACTGCCGCAGACGGTCGGCGCCGGGCCTGATCCGGTCGTCACGCCGTGATGCGATGGCCTGGAGTGCCGCCTGCACACGGGCGGGGCCCTGACCATAAATGACGGCGTAGGCAATCGCACCCTGCGTGAGCGCACGGCGCAACTGCGCATCGACGGCCTCGCGCGAAAGCGGTTCCTCAGGCGTGGGGCGCTCCGCAGGGCAGGCAAGGTCCAGGCCGGTGAGCAGTGTCAGGTCGTAAATCCGGTGCTGGGACAGGGCTGCGGCGTGGCCCGCCGGGTTCGTGTGCAGCAGGTCGGCGTGGATGGCGGCCATGAGTGGCGGCGCGTCCGTGATGGTGCCGGGCGGATGCTCCGGCGGCTGCAAACACCGGGCCAGCTCACGCGCAAGTTGCGTTTTACCGGTGCCTGGCGCGCCCAGAATCGCAATGTTCACGGGGTGATTTGCACAAAAATCTCGTTGGCCTTGACCATGCCGAGTTCCATTCGCGCTTTTTCCTCGACCATTTCCAGGCCTTCCTTCAGGTCCCGGACTTCCGCTGCCAGCCGATTGTTGGCGAGCAGGGCCTGCTGATTCTTCTGGTTCTGCTCATTGAGCTGCTCCGTCATGCGCGCCACCGCAGGCACGCTGCCACGGCCAAACCACAACTGCGCGTGAAGAATCACGAGCAGTGCGATCAGCGCAGCCGGGACAACGCGTGAACCCATGTTCACCTTTCAGTGAAATGTTTGATGCTTCGCCTTGGGGCCATCGCGATCAGCGCAGGTTGTAAAACGCGGCGCGGCCCGGGTAGGTGGCGATGTCGCCCAGGTCTTCCTCGATGCGCAGCAACTGGTTGTACTTGGCCATGCGGTCGGAGCGGCTCAAAGACCCGGTCTTGATCTGGCCGGCGTTGGTGCCCACGGCGATGTCGGCGATGGTGCTGTCCTCGGTTTCGCCCGAGCGGTGGCTGATGACGGCGGTGTAGCCCGCGCGCTTGGCCATCTCGATGGCGGCGAAGGTTTCGGTCAAGGTGCCGATCTGGTTGATCTTGATCAGGATCGAGTTGGCAATGCCTTTGTCGATACCTTCCTTGAAGATTCTGGTGTTGGTGACGAACAGGTCATCCCCCACGATCTGAACCTTCTTGCCCAGGCGGTCGGTCAGAACTTTCCAGCCATCCCAGTCGCCCTCGCTCATGCCGTCTTCGATGCTGATGATGGGGTACTTGTCAACCCAGGTCGCCAGCACGTCGGTCCACTCTTGCGAGCTCAGGACCAGGCCTTCGCCTTCGAGATGGTATTTGCCGTCCTTGTAGAACTCGCTGGCGGCGCAATCCAGGCCCAACGCAATTTGTTCACCCGCGACGAAACCGGCCTTGTCGATGGCTTCCAGGATCAACTGGATCGCCGCTTCATGGCTGGCCACGTTGGGGGCAAAGCCGCCTTCGTCACCCACCGCCACGCTCATGCCCTTGTCGTGCAGGATTTTCTTCAGGGCGTGGAACACCTCGGCACCGTAGCGCAACGCTTCACGAAAGCTGGGCGCCCCCACCGGAATGATCATGAGCTCCTGCAGGTCCAGGTTGTTGTTGGCGTGTGCGCCGCCGTTGACCACATTCATCATGGGTACCGGCATTTGCATCGAACCCATGCCGCCAAAATAGCGGTACAGCGGCAGGCCCGATTCTTCCGCGGCGGCGCGGGCCACGGCCATCGACACGGCCAGCATGGCGTTGGCGCCCAGGCGTGACTTGTTGTCAGTGCCGTCCAGGTCAATCAGCGTCTTGTCCAGAAAGGCCTGCTCGGATGCGTCCAGCCCCAGCACGGCTTCGGAAATTTCGGTGTTGATGTGCTCCACGGCCTTGAGCACGCCCTTGCCGAGGTAGCGGCTTTTGTCACCGTCGCGCAGTTCAATGGCCTCACGGCTGCCGGTGGAGGCGCCCGACGGCACCGCGGCGCGGCCCATGGTGCCGGATTCCAGCAAGACGTCACATTCCACGGTGGGGTTGCCCCGCGAATCAAGAATTTCGCGGCCTACGATGTCAACAATTGCGCTCATTGATTTCTTTCAAAAAACAAAACGAAGATAAAAAAACAAAATTCAAAACTTGATCAGGCCGCAAAACTGTTTTCGAGAAAACCATTTTTCTTGGTCACCACGTCCAGTGCCAGCAGCGTCTCCAGCAAGGCCCGCATGTGTTTGAGGGGCACGGCGTTGGGGCCGTCGCTCAAGGCCTTGGCGGGGTCGGGATGGGTTTCCATGAACAGGCCGGCCACACCCACGGCGACGGCGGCGCGGGCCAGTACCGGCACCATCTCGCGCTGCCCGCCGCTGCTGGTGCCTTGCCCACCGGGCAATTGCACCGAATGGGTGGCGTCGAACACCACCGGAGCGCCGGTCTCGCGCATGATGGCCAGGGCGCGCATGTCGGACACCAGGTTGTTGTAGCCAAAGCTGACACCGCGTTCGCAGGCCATGAAGTTGTCTTCTTCCAGGCCCGCCTCCCGGGCCGCAGCGCGTGCCTTGTCGATCACGTTTTTCATGTCGCCAGGTGCCAGAAACTGGCCTTTTTTAATGTTGACGGGCAGGCCCGACTGCGCCACGGCGCGGATGAAGTCGGTTTGGCGACACAGGAATGCCGGGGTCTGCAGAACGTCAACCACCGAGGCCACCTGCGCGATCTGGTCTTGCGAATGAATGTCGGTCAGCACCGGCAACCGGAGTTCGCGTTTGACCTTGGCCAGGATTTCCAGCCCCTTGTCGATGCCGGGGCCGCGAAACGTGGCACCACTGGAGCGGTTGGCCTTGTCGAAGCTGCTCTTGAAGATGAAGGGAATGCCCAGGCTGGACGTGATCTCCTTCAGGGTGCCGGCCGTGTCCATCTGCAACTGTTCCGACTCGATCACGCAGGGGCCGGCGATGAGAAAAAAAGGCCGGTTCAGTCCAACATCAAAACCACACAGTTTCATGTCAGGCCGCCACTTTCAGACTTTTGCCGGCGCTCTGGTGGTCCAGCGCGGCCTTGACGAAGGCGTTGAACAGCGGGTGTCCATCCCACGGCGTGGACTTGAATTCGGGGTGAAACTGCACACCCATGAACCAGGGGTGGACGGTTTGCGGCAGTTCGATGATTTCGGTCAACTGCTCGCGTTGCGTCAAGGCTGAAATCACCAGCCCGGCCTTGCGCAGTGTGTCGAGGAAATTCACGTTGGCCTCGTAGCGGTGACGGTGCCGCTCGCTGACGACATCGCCGTAAATGCGGTGTGCCAGCGTACCCGGGGCCACGTCCGAACTCTGCGCGCCCAGGCGCATGGTGCCGCCCAGGTCGGAGTTCTGGTCGCGGGTCTTGATGGTGCCGTCTTCGTCTTTCCATTCGGTGATCAATGCAATCACGGGATTCGGGCTGTTGGGCTCAAATTCAGTGCTGTTGGCATGTTTCAACCCGGCGACGTTCCGGGCAAATTCGATGGTGGCCACCTGCATGCCCAGGCAGATGCCCAGGTAGGGCACCTTGTTTTCACGGGCAAACCGGGCGGCGCAAATTTTGCCTTCCACGCCGCGCACGCCGAAGCCGCCGGGTACCAGAATGGCGTCAAACCGGGCGAGCTGCTTCACGCTGTCTGGCGTGATGGTCTCCGAATCGACGTAATCAATTTTCACCCGCACGTGGTTCTTCATGCCGGCGTGGCGCATGGCTTCGTTGAGCGACTTGTAGCTGTCGCTCAGGTCCACATATTTGCCGACCATGGCAATGTTGACCTCGCCCTGCGGGTGCTCGGTTTCGTACACCAGGTCGTCCCAGCGCTTCAAGTTGGCCGGTTGCGTGTTCAGGCGCAGTTTGTCGCAGATCAGGCCGTCCAGCCCCTGCTCGTGCAACATGCGTGGCACTTTGTAGATGGTGTCAACGTCCCACATGGAGATGACGCCCCAGTCGGGGACGTTGGAAAACAGGGAGATTTTCTGCCGCTCTTCATCCGGGATGGGACGGTCGGCGCGGCAGATCAGGGCATCGGCCTGGATACCGATCTCGCGCAACTGCTTGGCCGTGTGCTGGGTCGGCTTGGTCTTGAGCTCGCCGGCGGCGGCGATCCAGGGCACGTAGCTCAAGTGTACGAAGGCGCTGTTGTTGGGGCCCAGTTTCAGGCTCATCTGGCGCACCGCTTCCAGGAAGGGCAGGGACTCAATATCCCCCACGGTGCCACCGATTTCGACGATGGCGACATCGACCGCGTCCGGGGTTTCGAAGCGGGCGCCCCGTTTGATGAAGTCCTGAATTTCGTTGGTGACGTGGGGAATGACCTGAACCGTCTTGCCCAGGTAGTCGCCGCGCCGTTCTTTTTCCAGCACGCTTTTGTAGATCTGGCCGGTGGTGAAATTGTTGGCCTTGCGCATCCGCGTTTCCACAAAGCGTTCATAGTGGCCAAGGTCAAGATCGGTTTCGGCGCCATCATCGGTGACGAACACCTCGCCATGCTGCATGGGCGACATGGTGCCGGGATCGACGTTCAGGTACGGATCAAGCTTGATTAAAGTGACTTTGAGGCCTCGCGATTCCAGAATCGCTGCTAAGGAGGCTGAGGCGATTCCCTTGCCAAGGGAGGACACCACACCGCCGGTGACGAAGACAAATTTGGTCATGTCAGAGGGAGCTGCACGCTCGGGGAGGTGGTAAAGCGAGATTATAGGCGCCCACTCTGCTACATTGCGGCGCATGAAAGACCTTGCTGGAAAACACGTTGTTCTGGGATTGACCGGTGGCATTGCCTGCTACAAGGCGGCCGAATTGTGCCGGGCGCTGGTCAAGGAAGGGGCCACGGTGCAGGTCGTGATGACCGCCGCGGCAGAGCAGTTCATCACGCCCGTCACCCTGCAGGCCTTGAGCCAGCGCCCGGTCTACGACTCGCAGTGGGATGCCCGCGAGCCCAACAACATGCCGCACATCAACCTGAGCCGCGAGGCCGACGCGATCCTGATTGCGCCATGCAGCGCTGATTTCATGGCCAAACTCCTGCATGGGCGGGCCGATGATCTGCTCAGCCTGATGTGCCTGGCGCGTCCGCTGGACACGGTGCCCTTGCTGCTTGCTCCCGCCATGAATCGCGAAATGTGGGCCCACCCCGCTACGCGACGCAACGTGGCACAGCTGACGGCGGATGGCGCCACGGTGTTTGACGTGGGTTGTGGCGATCAGGCCTGCGGCGAGACCGGTGACGGTCGCATGCTGGAGTCTGGGGAGTTGCTGGACGACGTGATTGCATTTTTCCAACCCAAATTGCTTGCCGGGCAGCACGTGCTGGTCACGGCCGGCCCCACCTACGAGGCGATTGACCCGGTGCGTGGCGTTACCAATCGGTCCAGCGGGAAAATGGGATTTGCGATCGCCCGCGCGGCCCGCGAGGCCGGCGCCGAAGTGACGCTGGTGGCGGGGCCGGTGCATCTGGCCACACCGCGCGGGGTGACCCGAGTCGATGTTCAATCGGCACGCAATATGCTGGCTGCCGCCGTGGAATGCGCGCCGGCAGCCAGTATTTTTGTGGCTACGGCAGCGGTGGCGGACTGGCGCCCAGCCCATCCGGCTGAGCAAAAGATCAAAAAGGACGGTTCGGGTGCGGCGCCACAACTGAGTTTTGTTGAAAATCCGGACATCCTCGCCACCCTGGCCCAGTCGCCACGTGCGCGTTCGGGGGCCTTGTATTGCGTGGGCTTTGCTGCCGAGAGCCAGGACCTGCTGGCCAACGCGCAGGCCAAGCGCCGGCGCAAAGGGGTTCCCCTGCTGGTGGGGAACATCGGCCCGGCCACTTTTGGGCAGGATGACAATGCGCTGCTGCTGGTGGATGAGTTCGGTACCACGGACATGGCACGCGACGCCAAGCTGGCACTTGCTCGTAAATTAATAGCGGAAATCGCAGCCAGAATGAAGGCTGGAATCAAATAATGATGAACATCGACGTCAAAATCATTGACCCACGCATGGCGGAGCAGTTGCCGGCGTACGCGACGCCGGGCAGCGCCGGGCTTGATTTGCGGGCCTGCCTGAACGAGCCGCTGATCTTGTCGCCCAATGCGTGGCAACTGGTGCCCACCGGCATTGCCATTTACCTGGCTGATCCGAACTTTGCGGCGCTGATCCTGCCGCGTTCCGGCCTGGGGCACAAGCACGGCATCGTGCTGGGCAATCTGGTCGGGCTGATCGACAGCGATTACCAGGGGCAGCTCATGGTGAGCGCCTGGAACCGCAGCGATGTTGCCTTCACCATCGAGCCGATGGAGCGGATTGCGCAACTGGTCATCGTTCCCGTGCGGCAGGCGCAGTTCAACGTGGTGAGCGAATTCCCCGCCAGCGAGCGCGGGGAGGGCGGTTACGGGTCGACCGGAAAATCGTGACGCGAGTCAATGCCGGGTGTCGCTGCCCGGGGCGATGGCATGCACCGGCTGGATTTTGAAAAACCCGGTACCGGCCGTGCCTCGTCCGATTTCTTCTTCGGTGGCTTCCCGAACGGCTTGTACTTTCAGGTGCAGGCGCAGGGCAATACCTGCCAGCGGGTGGTTGCCGTCCAGTACCACGTGTTCGGGGTAGAGTTCCGCGACCGTGAACAGGACGTCCTTGGGCGCATCCGGGTTGCAGCCGGCGGGCAGTGACACGCCTTCGAGCGTCATGCCCTCTTCGAGTTCCGGGGGGAACAGTTCGCGGCGTTCCAGAAACACCAGTTGGTCATTGAAGTCACCAAAACCCTGCTCGGGCTCGATTTGAAGTTCGAGCGTTGCGCCCACCTCATGGCCCTGAAGCGCCTCTTCAATGACGTCAAAGAGGTCTTCGCCGCCCACCAGAAACTCGACGGGCTCGTCCAGCACGTCCAGTTCTTCGCCCAGGGTATCTTTCAGCGTCCAGGTCAGGGCGACCACGCATTGTTGTTTGATTTCCATAAGGCAGAATTGTCGCAGTTTGACAAAATACCGGAGATTTATATGGATGTAAATCAACCCCTGCCATTGCTGGGTGGTTTGAGCCCGCAAGTATTCATGAAGCGGCACTGGCAAAAAAAGCCCTTGCTGGTGCGGCAGGCCATTACCAACTTCAGGCCTTTGCTGGATCGTGGTGAACTGTTTGAGCTGGCGTCCTGCGAGGATGTTCAGGCACGCATGGTAATTCGGGAGCAGGGGGAGACGCCGGGCTGGCGTTTCAAGCATGGGCCGTTCGAGCGGCGCGCCTTGCCGGCGCTGAAGCGTCCGGGTTGGACGATTCTGCTGCAAGGGGTTGACCTGCATTGTGAAGCCGTTCACGACCTGATGAATAAATTCCGTTTCGTGCCCGATGCCCGGCTGGATGACTTGATGATCAGTTACGCCACTGACGGGGGTGGCGTCGGGCCGCATTTTGACAGTTATGACGTTTTTTTGTTGCAGGCGCAGGGGCGTCGGCGCTGGCGGATCGGGCGTCAAAAAGACCTGAGCCTGCAGCCGGACGTTCCGTTGAAGATTCTTTCCCAATTTGTGCCGGAGCAGGAATTTGTGCTGGAGCCGGGGGATATGTTGTATTTGCCGCCGCGTTACGCGCATGACGGTGTTGCCGTGGGCGAATGCATGACTTACTCCATTGGTTTCAGGCAGCCCAGCCGGGGTGAGCTGGCGCGTGAGTTGCTTCAGCGTCTGGCCGAGGATGCGGAAGATGCCGTTGGCGTCTCCGTGTACCGGGATCCGCAACAGGCGGCGGTTGATCAACCCGGGGAAATTCCGGTGCAGATGATCGAGTTTGCGCGCGATGCCCTGCAGGCGGCGCTCAAGGATCCGGATGCGATGGGGCGGGCTCTGGGCGAATATCTCACCGAGCCCAAAGCCAATGTCTGGTTTGAAACAGTTGAATCTGGCGCGACACAAGGGGGAGTGGCGGGGCCCGTGCGCCTCGATCGCCGTACCAGAATGATGTTCGATGCACGGCACATATTCATCAACGGCGAAAGTTTCAGGGCGTCCGGGCGCGACGCCACGTTGATGCGGCGTTTGTCCGGTCAACGCTGCCTCAACCGGCAGGACGTGGCGCGAACCAGCGCTGAAGCCCGGTCGTTGCTGCAAGCCTGGGGTGAGGCGGGGTGGCTGCATGGGCTCTGGGTCGCCTGACGCCCCGGCGCATGCCCCACCGGAGCCCTTGGCCCAAGGTCGATTCGCGGGTCGCGAGGCCTTTGCGCAACTGGTTCGTAACGCATTTGTCCACGCGGCCCGCGAAGGCTGGCAGGAAATCATTTTGAGTGATGCCACTTTTGAGGACTGGCCTTTGCGCGAGCGTTCGGTGGTCGAGTCCCTGCATGCCTGGTCGGCGTCTGGCCGCCACATGATCCTGCTGGCGACGCGGTATGACGAGGTGATGCGACACCATGCCCGCTTCGTGTCATGGCGGAAAACCTGGGGGCATATCATCGACTGCCGTGTTTGCCGCATGGCACACCCGGCCGACTTTCCCAGCGCCATCTGGAGCCGGGTCTGGTTCATGCATCGGCTGGATCCGCAACACAGTCTTGGAGCCTGCGGCCATGAACGGGAGCGTTCCATGCACCTGCGGGAAGCCCTGGAAGAAAAAATCCGCGATAGCGTTCCAGGGTTTGCGGCTTCCACATTGGGTCTGTGATTGACAGTGTTTAATTTCCTGTGAAAAGACGAAAATTTATACCCTATAATTTGCAGCTAGGCAAAAAGAGCTCGAGTTATTTTTGCTTGGTCGTTGCAGTTCTTCTGCAGTGACAATTTCCGGAAATTGTTTCGTTAACTCACTAGGTATTTTCAAATGAATAAATCGCTTGTTTTGGCCGCTGTTATCGCCGCTGCTGCTCTGGCTGCTTGTGGCAAGAAGGAAGAAGCTCCAGCTCCTGTTGTAGCTCCTGCCGCTGCTCCCGCTCCCGCACCTGTCGCTGCTCCGGAGCCGGCTGCAGCTGCTTCTGATGCTGCTGCTGTTACCGGCGCTGCTGCCGATGCTGCCCAGGGTGCGGCTTCTGCGGTTGGTGCTGCTGCCGACGCAGCCAAGAAGTAAGTTAGCCGCTTATCAACTCCGTTGATAAAAAAGCCACCTTGCGGTGGCTTTTTTATTGCCCGAGTGAATCATCATTCAGGCGCTTTCACCCAAGTCGCCGCCGGCCGCTGGAGCCGCAGCGGTCTGCGTTGGGTTTACTGGAGATCGTCGGCGATCACTTTCACGATGCGCTGTGCATTGGCTGAAGTGTCCGGCTTCCCGCTGACATCTTGCACGGATACTGTTGTTGATTGCCCCTGACTGACAAGCGCTATGCGGTATTTCAAAGGAGCTGTGTCTGCTGTCTTGGATGCACCAAAGATTTTGTCGAGAAAGCCGGGCTCCGACTTGTCTGCCGTCGGCGCCACGTAACGGACAAAATAAATACCCTGACTGCGGTCGCGGTCTTCAACCGTGAAGCCGGTGCGGTCCAGCGACAAGCCCACACGGCGCCAGGCACGGTCGAAGCTCTCGTCGACCTGTACCACGGGTTGCCCGTTGATCATCACAGCACGTGACAGGCTCTTGTTGGCGCCTGCCGCCATCAGTGCCCTGGATTGCTCCTGGGTCACTCCCAGTTTGACCATCAACCGGCGCAAGAACTCGGCTTCGAGTTCCGGGTCGGCAGCGCGGGGTTGCCACACGGTTGAATCTTTTTGTGTGTTGCTGTAGACCTCCATCATGCCCCGGTGACTGATGAAGATATCGGTTCCGCCGCTCGCATTGCGCTCAAGACGGGTGCGAAACTTGTCGCGCTCTCCGGTTGAATACAGCGAGTCGAGCACTTTGCTCAGCGCATTGCGAATGAAGTCTTGCGGTATCTTGGCCCGATTTTCCGCCCATTCGGTTTCCATGATGCCCAGATTGGCCTGATCCAGGGTCAGCAGGAAACCATTTTCTTGCCAGAAGTCGCGCACCGGTTCCCACAGTTTGTCGGCGGGTCGATCGACCACGAGCCAGCGCTGGGTGCCGGCCCGCTCGATGCGGACATCGCCCAGCGACGTGGCTGCGGTTGGCACGGATTCGCTGACCTGGCCAGCCTGAAAGCTCGATGCGCTCACAACGCCATCAGAAACTGCGTAACGGCTGTCACGCGACAGCTGGGTCAGGTCAGGCGGAACATCCAGTGACGGGCCGTTTTTGGTGGCGCTTTTGTAGTCGACCTTGTTATCGGTGAGAGCCGAGCACGCTGCCAGCGTCAAGGAAAGGCTCAGCAGCGTCAGTTTGGAAAAATGATTCACAAAAAATTCCCTCAGGATAGTAAATTGAGCCGGACCGGTCAGACCAGGCCGCCTGCACGCAAGGCGCCTTCAACTGCCGCTTCGTTGGTCTGGGTCAGAGGCGTCATGGGCAGACGCAAGGTGCCACCGCACAGCTTCATCCTCGCCATCGCCCATTTCACGGGGATGGGGTTGGCCTCCACAAACAGGTTTTTGTGCAATGGCAGCAATTTGAACTGGATTTCCATTGCCCGTTGCCGGTTGCCCGCCATTGCCGCAACGCACAGTTCGTGCATGAGACGCGGCGCAAGATTGGCCGTGACGCTGACGTTGCCGTGGCCTCCGCACAGCATGAGGGCAACCGCAGTCGGGTCGTCCCCCGAGTAAATGGCAAACCCTTTTGGCGCCTCCCGGATCAGCCACTGCGCCCGTTCGATATTGCCGGTCGCCTCCTTGATGCCCACGATGCCGGGCACCTGGGCCAAACGCAGTACCGTGTCATGTGCCATGTCCGCCACGGAACGGCCGGGCACGTTGTACAGGATCATGGGCAGGTCAACCGCCTGCGCAATGGCCTTGAAGTGCAGGTACTGTCCTTCCTGAGTTGGCTTGTTGTAGTAGGGGACCACCTGCAGTTGGCAATCGGCCCCCACTTTTTTGGCAAACTTGGCCAGTTCGATCGCCTCTGCGGTGGAGTTGGCGCCGCAGCCGGCCATGATGGGCACGCGGCCAGCCGCCTGCTCCACCGCGATGCGGATGATTTCGCAATGTTCCTGCACGTTGACGGTGGGGGACTCACCGGTCGTGCCAACGACGCCGATGCAGTCGGTGCCCTCCGCGACGTGCCAGTCGATCAGTTGGCGCAGGGTTGCGTAATCCACGCTGCCATCATCAAACATGGGGGTGACAAGTGCCACGATGCTGCCCGTGATTTGGCCGGTTGAATGTGTCATGTCCGAGGGAAGGTAAACAGTAAGCGAGCATTCTAACTAGAGCGCGTAACGCGGCGGGGCCGGGGCGGGCGCCTGCCCCGGATCAGGTCGTACCGCGACGATCCGTTGTACGAAGCGGGCAGGCTGTTCGAGAAAACCGTCTTCATAGGCGACGATGTGCATGGCTTTGAAAGTGTGCAGCAATTCGGCAGGGCGTAAAAGAAAATCAGGCCGGGACGGTTTGCCAACGGTTTCGTTGCCTTGGGCAAACGTCTCGTAGATGAGCAGGCCGGCGGGTGCCACGCTTTGGGCAATGACGGGGAAAAGTGGCCGCCACAAATAGTTGGTGACGATCACCGCCGCGAATTGGCGAGTTTGGCCGCCACTGAGCAGGGGCCAGGGGCCGTTTTCAATGTCCGCCAGAATCGCTTCGCCGAAGCTGGCTGCGGCCTGAATTGCGGCGGGCGAACGGTCGATACCAGTGACCGTGTGGCCCCGTTCGGCCAGCCACTGCATGTGACGGCCATGCCCGCAGGCGATGTCCAGTACGGATTCCCGGGGCGGGATGAGGTGCGACCAGCGTTTGACCCAGCCTGACGGGGGGCACAGGCCCAGTGGGCCGTCCGTTGTTGATGGGTCCGACATGTCTACCTTGATTTCAAAAGCAGGCCCAAACCTGATTCGCCAGCGTGACCAGGAAATCGGACCGGGTGTAGAGTGAGAACACAGCCAGCAGCAGGCAAACGGCGCCCGCGTAAAGGTAAATTTTGTGACTGCGCTTCATGAGGTCACGCTTCTTGTGTTGCGGTTTTTCGAGGGATGGGCGTTTCCCTGATCGGCAGATTGATCAGCGCCGCCAGCACGCCCAAAGCGATGGCGATATACCAGACCACGTTATAACTGCCGGTGCGGTCATACAGGTAGCCTCCCAGCCACACACCCATGAATGAGCCAATCTGATGACTGAAAAACACAAAACCGCTCAGCATGGAAAGATGCGCCACACCAAAGATTTGCGCCACAGCGGCGTTGGTTGTCGGTACCGTGGAGAGCCACAGCAAGCCCATGGCGGCGGAAAAAACGTAGATGCTCAAGGGAGACAGGGGCGCCAGCAGGAACAGGGAAATGGCGCAGGAGCGTGCAATGTAAATAAAGGCGAGGATGTTTTTCTTTGGCAGCTTTTGTCCCAGTGCGCCTGCCGCGTAGGTGCCGAACACATTGAACAGGCCGATCAGCGCCAGCGCGTAGCTCGCCACCTGGGGCGACAGGCCCTTGTCCTTCAGGTAGCTGGGCATGTGGACTGCAATGAAGACAACTTGGAAGCCGCAAACGAAGTAGCCGGCCATGAGCATCTGGAAGCTCGGGTATTTGAGGGCTTCGTTCAGGGCCTGAAGAATGGTTTGTTCGCGGTAGCCGGTCGCGCCGGCGGTCAGGCCGGGTTCGCGCAGGCCCCAGGCCAGCGGGATCATTACCAGCGAGGCTGCGCCCAGGATCATCAGGGCCTCCTGCCAGCCCAAGCGGCTGATCAGAAAACCCTCGGTTGGCACCATCAAAAATTGACCAAATGAACCGGCTGCCGCCGCGACGCCCATGGCCCAGGAGCGCTGGTTGGCCGCAATGTTGCGCCCGATGACGCCGTAGATGACGGCATACGTGGTGCCCGCCTGCGCCATGCCAATCAGCACTCCGGCTGTGGCGGAAAAAAGCAGGGGAGTGGTGGCGCTGGCCATGCCGGCCAGACCCAGCGCATACAGAAGAGAGCCACCTGCGATGACCCGGAAAGCACCAAAGCGGTCGGCCAGCATGCCGGCAAAAATGCCGGAAACCCCCCATGCCAGATTCTGGAGGGCGATGGCAAAGGCAAAGGTCTCGCGGCTCCAGCCCTGGCTTTGCGTGACCGGTTGAAGCCACAGGCCAAAGCCGTGGCGTATGCCCATGGAGAGCGTCACGATGGCAGCGCCACACAGGAGAACCTGTGTCATGGAAAGTTTTTTGCTGGAACTTGTCATCGGGTAAATGTAGCCAATCTGCCGCACCAGCGCTGCCCCGGTTTCATTTTGCGGGTGATGAGAGCTGGTATTTCATACAGTTAATTGCTGCTTGCGCGACTACAATTCGCCGCTATGGCAGTCACCCCCCCCCCCGAATATTCAGAGAATTCCATCCGTGTGCTCAAGGGCCTGGAGCCCGTCAAGCAGCGGCCTGGCATGTACACCCGCACCGACAACCCGCTGCACGTCATCCAGGAAGTGCTGGACAACGCGGCGGACGAAGCGCTGGCAGGGCATGGCAAGAAAATCAGGGTCACCTTGCACAGCGATGGTTCGATCAGCATCGAGGACGACGGCCGGGGCATTCCGTTCGGCCTGCATCCGGAAGAAAATGCACCCGTGATCGAGCTGGTTTTCACGCGGCTGCACGCTGGTGGCAAGTTTGACAAGGGCAAGGGCGGCGCCTACAGCTTTTCGGGCGGATTGCACGGCGTGGGCGTGAGCGTGACCAACGCCTTGGCCACGCGGCTGGAGGCCACGACCTACCGGGAGGGCCAGGTCGCTCGCCTGGTTTTTTCCGGGGGTGATGTCGTCGAGCCGCTGCAGGCGCGCAAGCAGGGCGAGGGCGACCGCAAGTCGGGCACGACCGTGCGCGTCTGGCCGGACGCGAAATACTTTGAAGCCCTGGCCTTGCCCATGGCGCAACTTATTCATCTGCTGCGCAGCAAGGCGGTGTTGATGCCCGGCGTCACGGTGGCGCTGATTAACGAGAAAAGCAAAGAAACGCAGACCTGGACCTATAAAGGCGGCCTGCGCGACTACCTGATGCAAACGCTCAACGGCGAGCTGGTGATTCCGGTGTTTGAAGGCGAAGGTTTTGCCGATGCCCAGAGCGACAGCTTTGCCGAAGGCGAGGGCGCGTCCTGGTGCGTGGCCTTCACCGAAGATGGTCAGCCGGTGCGTGAAAGCTATGTCAACCTGATTCCCACCAGCGCGGGCGGTACCCACGAAAGCGGCTTGCGCGATGGCCTGTTCACGGCCGTCAAAAGTTTCATTGAACTGCATTCGCTGCTACCCAAAGGCGTCAAGTTGCTGCCGGAGGATGTCTTCGCCCGCGCCAGCTATGTGTTGTCCGCCAAAGTGCTGGACCCGCAGTTTCAGGGCCAGATCAAGGAACGCCTGAACTCGCGTGACGCCGTGCGCCTGGTGTCGAGCTTTGTGCGCCCGAGCCTGGAGTTGTGGCTGAACCAGCATGTCGAATACGGCAAGAAACTGGCCGAACTGGCGATCAAGGCGGCGCAGTTCCGTCAGAAAGCCGGCCAGAAAGTCGAGAAGCGCAAGGGCTCCGGCGTGGCCGTGCTGCCCGGCAAGCTGACCGATTGCGAAAGCCGGGACCTGGCCCACAACGAAGTGTTTTTGGTCGAGGGCGATTCGGCCGGCGGCAGCGCCAAGATGGGGCGCGACAAGGAGAGCCAGGCGATATTGCCGCTGCGGGGCAAGGTGCTTAATACTTGGGAGGTGGACCGCGACCGCCTGTTTGCCAATACCGAAATTCACGATATTTCGGTCGCCATCGGCGTTGATCCGCACGGCCCCAACGACAGCCCCGACTTGAGTGGTCTGCGTTATGGCAAGGTCTGCATTTTGTCGGATGCTGACGTGGACGGCTCGCACATCCAGGTGCTGCTGCTGACCCTGTTTTTCCGGCATTTCCCCAAGCTGATCGAGACCGGCCATGTCTATGTGGCGCGGCCCCCCCTGTTTCGGGTGGACGCCCCGGCGCGGGGCAAGAAGCCCGCCTCCAAAGCCTACGCGCTGGACGAAGGCGAACTGACCGCCATCCTCGACAAGCTGCGCAAAGAGGGCGTGCGCGAGACCGCCTGGAACATCAGCCGCTTCAAGGGCCTGGGTGAGATGAATGCGGTGCAGTTGTGGGACACCACGCTCAATCCCGATACGCGCCGGTTGTTGCCGGTGGCCCTGGGCGACATCGACTTCACGCAAACCGAGGCCCTGATCACGAAGCTCATGGGCAAGGGTGAGGCCGCTGCGCGCCGTGAATTGATGGAGCTGCATGGCGATGCGGTCGAGATCGACATCTGATCTTGCAAAGAAATTCCCCGCCCGCTGCGATACGACGTGAGCCAGCCCCGTCTTCAACTGACTAGATTTTTATGAGCGATCAAACGACACTTGGTTTTTCCACGGGCCCAGCCCCTGAAGAGGGCGGTGACACCCCCAGTCTGGCGTCCTACGCGCAACGCGCCTACCTTGAGTACGCCCTGAGCGTGGTCAAGGGTCGGGCCTTGCCGGACGTGTGCGATGGCCAAAAGCCGGTGCAGCGGCGCATCCTGTACTCCATGTCGCGCATGGGGCTGGGCTTTGGCGGGGCGGGAGGCAACACTGGCGCCAAGCCGGTCAAATGCGCGCGCGTGGTGGGCGATGTGCTGGGCCGTTTTCACCCGCACGGTGATTCGTCGGTGTATGACGCCGCGGTGCGCATGGCGCAGGACTTTTCCTTGCGCTATCCGCTGATCGACGGCCAGGGTAACTTCGGCTCGCGCGATGGCGATGGCGCCGCCGCCATGCGTTACACCGAAGCGCGACTGGCCAAAATCACCAGCTTGCTGCTTGACGAGATCGACGAAGGCACGGTGGATTTCACGCCCAACTACGACGGTTCCACCGAAGAGCCGCGCCAGTTGCCGGCCCGCCTGCCGTTTGCCTTGCTCAACGGTGCCAGCGGCATCGCCGTCGGGCTGGCCACTGAAATCCCCAGTCACAACTTGCGTGAAGTGGCCGAGGCCTGCGTCGCGCTCATCAAAAATCCGAAGCTCACGCACGACGAGTTGTTGGCGCTGATTCCCGGGCCTGACTACCCGGGCGGCGGTCAGATCACCAGCACCGCCAACGATATTGCCGAGGCTTACCGCACCGGGCGCGGCTCGCTCAAGGTGCGCGCGCGCTGGAAAATTGAGGAGCTGGCGCGCGGTCAATGGCAACTGGTCGTCACCGAATTGCCGCCCGGCGTCAGTACCCAGCGCGTGCTGGAAGAAATTGAAGAGCTGACCAATCCCAAGATCAAGGCCGGCAAGAAGGCCCTGTCGCTGGAGCAAACCCAGCTCAAGGCCACGGTGCTGTCGGTACTCGACGTGGTACGCGACGAGTCCAGCAAGGACGCCGCCGTGCGTCTGGTGTGCGAACCCAAGAGCAGCCGGATTCAACAGCAGGAACTCATCACCACCTTGCTGGCGCACACCAGCCTGGAGACCTCGTCCCCGATCAACCTGACCATGGTGGGCCTGGATGGCCGCCCCACGCAGAAGTCCTTGCGCCAGATGCTGTGCGAATGGATTGAATTCCGCCAGATCACGGTCGAGCGCCGCTCGCAGCACCGCCTGACCAAGGTGCTGGACCGCATCCACATCCTGGAAGGGCGCCAGCTGGTGCTGCTCAACATTGACGAAGTGATCGCCCTCATTCGCCAGTCCGATGATCCCAAGGTGGCGCTGATGGCGCGCTTTAACCTGTCGGAGCGGCAGGCGGAAGACATTCTTGAAATCCGGCTGCGCCAGCTGGCCCGGCTGGAAACCATCAAGATCGAGCAGGAGCTGGCCACCCTGCGCACCGAACAAAAGGGGCTGGAAGAAATTCTGGCCAACCCGGCGGCGCTGCGCCGGCTGATGATCAAGGAAATCGAGGCGGATACCAAAACCTTTGCCGACCCCCGCCGCACCCTGATTCAGGCCGAGAAGAAAGCCGTGCTGGAGATCAAGGTGGTGGACGAACCGGTGACCGTGGTGGTCAGCGACAAAGGTTGGGTGCGGGCCCAGAAGGGGCACGGGCACGACGCGGCGAGTTTCGCCTTCAAGGCCGGGGATGGGTTGTATGACACTTTTGAGTGCCGCACGGTGGACATGCTGCTGGCGTTTGGCAATAACGGACGGGTGTATTCCGTTGCGGTGTCGCTATTGCCGGGGGGCCGCGGTGATGGCCAGCCGATAACTTCCTTGCTGGAACTCGAAGCCGGTACGCAGTTGTCGTCCTATTTTGCCGGCCCGGCCAGCGCGACGTTGCTGCTCAGCAGCTCGGGCGGCTACGGTTTTCTCGCCACGGTGGAGAACATGACGTCCCGGCTCAAGGCGGGCAAAGCCTTTGTCACCTGCAACGAGGGCGAGGTCTTGTGCCGGCCCTCGCCGGTGGCGGGTAGCACGGGTGCTGTGCCTTTGCTGCCAGCCACGCATGTGGCCTGTGCCTCGACCGGTGGCCGGATTTTGACTTTCGAAATCAGTGAGCTCAAGGTCATGGGCAACGGCGGCCGGGGCCTGATGCTGATCGACCTGGAAGACAAGGACACTCTGGCCGGCGCCGCCGCCTACACGCGCAGCGTGAAAATTGAAGGTATCGGCCGCGGCGGCAAACCGCGCGAGGAAACGCTGGAGATCCGCAGCCTGAATAACGCCAGGGCCGCGCGCGCGCGCAAGGGCCGGGCGGCAGATTTGGGCTTTAAGCCGGCGTCGATCACGCGCGTGGAGTAGGAGTGGCGCTGTCGCTCATATCATCCCGATGCCCATCGCGGACTTGACCCGTAGTCCGGGCTGCCATCCATGATGAGATTGGGTATAATCGTCAGGCTTTGCACACCGCAACAGCGCACGTCAGGGGCAGTTCCAGCGCCTGACGCAAGTTCAACATCCACAGGAAAACAACATGATCGCATCCAGTATCAAAGCCGCTGTCGTCAAGGACAACGCACGCCAGGCCGGCGACACCGGCAGCCCCGAAGTGCAAGTGGCACTGCTGACCGCCCGCATCAACGAACTCACCCCCCATTTCAAGACGCACGCCAAGGACCATCACGGTCGCCGCGGTCTGCTGCGCATGGTGAGCCGTCGCCGCAAGCTGCTGGATTACCTGAAGTCCAAAGATGCCGACCGTTACACCGCGCTGATTGCCAAGCTGGGTCTGCGCAAATAACTGGTCCATCGGATATGAACGCCTGAGTTAGGTTGCTAGCTCAGGCGTTTTTTACTTCGGAGAAGGCAAAAATGGAGCGAAGCTGTGTCATTCCAGAGGAATTCATTGGAGTTTCTCTGGAATGGCATCGTGTTCCGTGACGCCGAATCCGGGCTCGGGCGAAGTGGCCTGCACTTCCCAAATTGACCAGGAGATAAATATGAGCATGTTCAACAAAGTCACAAAAACCTTCCAGTGGGGCCAGCACAAGGTCGTTATGGAGACTGGTGAGATCGCTCGCCAGGCTGGCGGTGCCGTCATCGTCAACATCGAGGATACCGTGGTGCTGGCCACTGTGGTGGCCTCCAAGGGCGCCAAGCCGGGCCAGGATTTCTTTCCCCTGACGGTGGACTACATCGAGAAAACCTATGCCGCCGGCAAGATCCCGGGCAGCTTCTTCAAGCGTGAAGGCCGCCCCAGCGAGCTGGAGACCCTGACCTCGCGCCTGATCGACCGCCCGATCCGCCCGCTGTTCCCCGAAGGCTTCTTCAACGAAGTGCATGTGGTGATTCACACCCTGTCGCTCAATCCGGAAGTGGACGCCGACATCGCCGCCATGATCGCCACCAGCGCGGCCCTGTCCATCAGCGGTATTCCGTTCAACGGCCCCATCGGTGCCGCCCGCGTGGGCTACATCAACGGTGAGTACGTGCTCAATCCGGGCCAGACCGCGCGCAAGGACTCCATCATGGACCTGATCGTGGCCGGTACCGAAGCCGCCGTGCTGATGGTGGAGAGTGAGGCGCAGCAACTGTCGGAAGAAATCATGCTCGGCGCCGTGGTGTTCGGCCACGAGCAGGGCAACATCGCCATCAATGCCATTCACGAGTTGGTGCGCGACGCCGGCAAGCCGGTGTGGGACTGGCAGGCCCCAGTCAAGGACGAGCCGCTGATCGCCAAGGTCAACGCCCTGGCTGAGGAAAAACTGCGCGCCGTCTATCAGCTCCGCAACAAGCAGGCCCGCACCCATGCCTGCCGCGAGGCTTATGCCGTGGTGATGGCTGACCTGAAGGAAGCCGGTGTCGAATTCGACGCGGTCAAGGTCGAAGGCATGTTGTTCGACATCGAAGCGCGCATCGTGCGCAGCCAAATTCTGGCGGGCGAGCCACGTATCGACGGCCGCGACACGCGCACCGTGCGCCCGATCGAAATCCGCAACAGCGTGCTGCCGCGCACCCACGGCTCGGCCCTGTTCACCCGTGGCGAAACCCAGGCGCTGGTGGTGACCACGCTGGGCACCGAACGTGACGCCCAACGCATCGACGCACTGGCTGGCGAGTATGAAGACCGCTTCATGCTGCATTACAACATGCCTCCCTTCGCCACCGGCGAAGTGGGCCGCATGGGTTCGACCAAGCGCCGCGAGATCGGCCACGGCCGTCTGGCCAAGCGCGCCCTGGTGGCCGTGCTGCCGACCAAGGAGGAGTTTCCCTACACCATGCGCGTGGTGTCCGAGGTGACCGAATCCAATGGCTCCTCGTCGATGGCTTCGGTCTGCGGCGGCTGCCTCTCCCTGATGGACGCCGGCGTGCCGATGAAGGCCCACGTGGCCGGTATCGCCATGGGCCTGATCAAGGAAAACAATCGCTTTGCGGTGCTGACCGACATCCTGGGTGACGAAGACCACCTGGGCGACATGGATTTCAAGGTGGCCGGCACCACCAACGGCATCACCGCGCTGCAGATGGACATCAAGATCCAGGGCATCACCAAGGAAATCATGCAGGTCGCGCTGGCCCAGGCCAAGGAAGCTCGCATGCACATTCTGGGCAAGATGCAGGAAGCCATGGGTGAAGCCAAGACCGAGGTGAGCAACTTCGCGCCCAAGCTCTACACCATGAAGATCAACCCCGAGAAGATCCGCGACGTGATCGGCAAGGGCGGCGCCGTCATCCGCGCGCTGACCGAAGAGACCGGCTGCCAGATCAACATCGAGGAAGACGGCACCATCACCATCGCCGCCACCGACGGTGCCAAGGCGGACGAAGCCAAGCGCCGCATCACCGAGATCACGGCCGAAGTCGAAATCGGCAAGGTCTACGAAGGCCCGATCACCAAGATCCTGGACTTCGGCGCCCTGGTCAACCTGCTGCCCGGAAAGGACGGCCTGCTGCACATCAGCCAGATCGCCCACGAGCGCGTCGAGAAGGTCACCGACTACCTGTCCGAAGGCCAGATTGTCAAGGTCAAGGTGATGGAGGCTGACGAAAAAGGCCGCATCAAGCTGTCCATGAAGGCCTTGCTGGAGCGTCCGGCCCAGAACGGCGAGCAGGGCTGATTGGCCCGTCGTGTCAGTGTATCGACAGCCCTTGGGTTCGGGGGCTGTCGGGAGACGAGACCATGAAAGCCATTGAAATCACATCCTACGGCGCGCCCGAGGTGCTGCGTTTGGGCGAGCGCCCGGACCCGGTTCCGGCGGCGGGTGAGCTGCTGATCCGCGTGGCGGCCAGCGGCATCAACCGGCCTGACGTGTTCCAGCGCACCGGCAACTATCCCGTCCCGCCGGGTGCCTCCGACATTCCAGGCCTGGAAGTGGCGGGCGAAGTCGTGGGCGGCGACGCGCAGGCGCTGTTGCGTGCCGGCTTCAAAGTCGGCGACCGCGTTTGCGCGCTGGTGGCTGGCGGCGGCTATGCCGAGCTGTGCACCGCGCCGATCGCGCAGTGCCTGCCGGTGCCAAAAGGCCTGAGCGACGTGGAGGCCGCCTCGCTGCCCGAAACCTGTTTTACCGTCTGGAGCAATGTGTTTGACCGCGGTCGCCTGCAGGCCGGCGAGACGCTGCTGATTCAGGGTGGGTCGAGTGGCATCGGTGTCACCGCCATCCAGCTGGCCAAGGCCATGGGTGCGACCGTGATCGTGACGGCCGGCAGCGACGACAAGTGCGCCGCCTGCCTCAAGCTCGGCGCCGACCATGCCATCAACTACAAGACGCAGGACTTCAAGGACGAGGTCAAGCGTCTGACCAATGGCAAGGGGGTCGATGTCATTCTCGACATGGTGGGCGGCAGCTACGTTGCGCGCGAAGTCGAGAGCCTGGCCGAGGACGGCCGCATCGTCATCATCGCGGTGCAGGGCGGCATCAAGAGTGAGTTCAATGCCGGCCTGGTGCTGCGCAAGCGGCTCACCATCACCGGCTCCACGCTGCGGCCGCGTCCGGTGGCGTTCAAGCAGGCGATTGCGCAGGCGTGCCTGGAGCACGCCTGGCCGTTGATCGAGGCCGGCAAGATGAAGCCGGTGATCCACAGCACCTTTCCCGCGGTTGATGCGACGGACGCCACCGGCAGCGGTGCGGCCAAAGCGCACGCGCTGATGGAGTCGAACCAGCATGTGGGCAAGATTGTTTTGACTTGGGGGGGGTAGCATGAAAAACAAACTTATCGTCGGCAACTGGAAGATGAATGGCAGTTTGGCGGCCAACGAGTCCCTGCTCAAGGGGCTGCTGGCTGGCTTGAACCGGCCGGGCTGTGGCATTGCCGTGTGCGTGCCCGCGGTCTACCTGGCGCAGTGCCAGACGCTGCTGGCTGGCAGCGCGGTGGACGTGGGCGCGCAGGACGTGTCGCAGCACGACGCGGGTGCGTTCACGGGGGAAATTTCTGCCGCCATGCTCAAGGAGTTTGGCGTGCGTTACGCCATCGTGGGCCACTCTGAGCGTCGCCAGTACCATGGCGAGACCGATGTCGTGGTGGCAGCCAAGGCGCAGCGCGCTCTGGCTGGCGGCGTCACGCCGATCGTCTGCGTCGGTGAGACCTTGGCCGAGCGTGAAGCCGGCAAGACGGAAGAAGTGGTCAAGCGTCAACTCGCCGCCGTCATTCATCTCAACGGTCACTGCATCAGCGAGATCGTGGTGGCGTATGAGCCGATCTGGGCCATCGGCACCGGCAAGACCGCCACGCCCGAGCAGGCGCAGCAGGTGCATGCCGTGCTGCGCGCGCAACTGAGGGCGGCGTCGCCGCAGGCCGATCGCATCCCTATCCTGTACGGTGGCAGCATGAACGCCGCCAATGCGGCGCAATTGCTGGTCCAGCCCGACATCGACGGCGGTCTGGTGGGCGGCGCTTCGCTCAAGGCCCCGGATTTTTTATCAATTATCGCTTCTGCCCTTTGATTACGGGCGTTGATGACTGCATATTTAGGAGTATTCAATGAGTGTTTTTCTAACCATCTTGCTGGCTGTTCAGATGATTTCTGCCGTGACCATGATCGGTCTGATCCTGGTTCAGCACGGCAAGGGCGCCGACATGGGCGCCGCCTTTGGCAGCGGCGGCTCGGGCAGTCTGTTTGGCGCCAGTGGCAGCGCGAATTTTCTGTCGCGCAGCACCGCCGTGCTGGCCACGGTGTTTTTTGTCTGTACGCTGTTGCTTGCTTATTTTGGTATGGCCCGCCCGGTGGCAAGCTCGGGTAGTGTGCTCGAAGGTGCGGCTGTCAGCGTGCCTGCGGCGACCGCTGTCGCCCCTGCGGTGCCGGCCTCTGGCGCAGCGCAAATTCCATCCAGATAATTGCTGTTGAAATCAGCCGGCATCGTTGAAATACCGCTTGATTTCAGGGTAAACTCTAAGTCTGTCCGGAAAGCTAAATCCGCAAGGTTCCTCAGGCAATTCAGACGCAGACAAGCAGCCGTCGTGGTGAAATTGGTAGACACGCTATCTTGAGGGGGTAGTGGCGAAAGCTGTGCGAGTTCGAGTCTCGCCGACGGCACCAGATAAATAAGCTTGTTGCAGATTCATTCAGCAAGCACAGACTTTGATCAGAATCTCCAGATGAACCTCGATCAGTACCTGCCAGTCCTCTTGTTCATCCTGGTTGGCATCGCAGTGGGGGTTGTCCCGCAGGTGCTCGGATACATCCTGGGGCCCAACCGGCCCGATCCTGCCAAAAACTCCCCTTATGAATGCGGCTTCGAGGCGTTCGAAGATGCCCGCATGAAGTTTGACGTGCGCTACTACCTGGTGGCCATCCTGTTCATTTTGTTTGACCTGGAGACGGCGTTTTTGTTTCCGTGGGCGGTGTCCCTCAAGGAGATCGGATTGCTCGGGTTTCTGGTTGGTGCGGAGTTTGTGACTGTTCTTGCCATTGGCTTCATTTATATGTGGCGAAAAGGCGCGCTGGACTGGGAGTAGCAGCATGATTGAAGGTGTTTTGAAAGAGGGCTTCGTCACCACCAGTTACGACTCGGTGATGAACTGGGCCAAGACTGGTTCCGTTTGGCCCATGACCTTCGGTCTGGCTTGCTGTGCCGTCGAGATGATGCATGCGGCGGCGGCCCGTTATGACATCAGTCGCTTCGGTGCCGAGGTGTTTCGCGCCAGTCCGCGTCAGTCCGACCTGATGATCGTGGCGGGCACGCTGTGCAACAAGATGGCGCCGGCCTTGCGCAAGGTTTACGACCAGATGTCCGAGCCGCGCTGGGTGATCAGCATGGGCTCCTGCGCCAATGGCGGCGGTTATTACCACTACAGCTATTCGGTGGTGCGTGGTTGCGACCGGATTGTGCCGGTGGACGTGTATGTGCCTGGCTGCCCGCCAACCGCTGAAGCCTTGTTGTACGGCATCATGCAGTTGCAGCAAAAGATTCGCCGTACGCAAACCATTGCGCGCGCTTGAGGGGCTTGTGATGACTGTTTTTGCTGTAAATCCCGAGGCTCTCAAAAACACCCTTGCTGCGGTGCTGGGTGACAAAGTCAGGCACGTCGGCGTGGCATTGGGTGAGGTGACCATGGTGGTGGGTGCTGCCGAGTACCTGGAGGTTGCCCAAATTTTGCGTGATGCGCCGGGCTGCTGCTTCGAGCAGTTGGTGGACTTGTGCGGTGTCGATTACTCCGAGTACCGGGGGCATGAGGGTGCGCGCTTTGGTGTGGTGCTGCATTTGTTGTCCGTCAGCCTGAACCAGCGTGTGCGCTTGAAGGTGTTTGCGCCGGATGATGCCTTTCCATTGGTGGCCTCGGTGAGCGACATCTGGAATTCGGCCAACTGGTTCGAACGCGAGGCGTTTGACCTGTTCGGCATTGTGTTCGAGGGGCACAATGATTTGCGCCGCATCCTGACCGATTACGGCTTCATCGGTCATCCGTTTCGCAAGGACTTCCCTTTGAGTGGTCATGTCGAAATGCGCTATGACGCCGAGAGTCGGCGCGTGGTTTACCAGCCCGTCACGATTGAGCCGCGTGAAATCACGCCGCGCATCATTCGTGAAGACAACTATGGCGGCCTGAACTGATCATGGCAGAAATCAAGAACTACACGCTCAACTTCGGCCCCCAGCACCCGGCCGCGCACGGCGTGCTGCGCCTGGTGCTTGAACTCGATGGCGAGGTGATTCAGCGCGCCGATCCGCATATCGGTCTGCTGCACCGGGCGACCGAAAAGCTGGCTGAAAGCAAGACCTATATCCAGTCGCTGCCCTATATGGACCGGCTGGACTACGTGTCGATGATGTGCAACGAGCATGCCTACTGTCTGGCCATTGAGAAGCTGCTGGGCATCGAGGTGCCCGTGCGGGCTCAGTACATCCGCGTGATGTTTGCCGAGATCACCCGGCTGCTCAATCACCTGATGTGGCTGGGATCGCACGGCAATGATTGCGGCAGCTCGACCATTTTGATCTACACCTTTCGCGAGCGCGAGGACTTGTTTGACATGTACGAGGCGGTCAGTGGCGCGCGCATGCATGCGGCCTATTTCCGTCCGGGCGGGGTGTACCGGGACCTGCCCGACAGCATGCCGCAGTACAAGTCCAACAAGATTCGCAGCGCCCGCGGTATTGCGGAGCTCAACAGCAACCGTCAGGGTTCGTTGCTGGACTTTATTGATGATTTCACCCGGCGCTTTCCGACCTATCTGGGCGAGTACCACACGCTCCTCACGGAAAACCGGATATGGAAGCAGCGTACGGTGGGCATCGGGGTGGTGACGGCCGAGCGGGCTTTGAACATGGGCTTCACCGGCGCCATGCTGCGCGGCTCCGGGGTGGCCTGGGACCTGCGCAAGAAACAGCCCTACGACGTGTACGATCGTATGGACTTCGACATCCCGGTCGGTAAAACCGGCGATTGTTACGATCGCTATCTGGTGCGCATGGAAGAGATGAAGCAGTCCAACCGCATCATCAAGCAGTGCGTGGACTGGTTACGCGTCAACCCCGGCCCGGTGATCACGGACAACCACAAGGTGGCCGCGCCTGATCGGGAGTCCATGAAATCCAACATGGAAGAGTTGATTCACCATTTCAAGCTGTTCACCGAGGGCTTTCACGTGCCCGAAGGCGAAGCCTATGCTGCGGTGGAGCATCCCAAGGGCGAGTTCGGCATTTACATTGTGAGCGATGGTGCCAACAAGCCTTATCGCCTGAAGATTCGTCCGCCGGGTTTTGTGCATCTGGCTGCCCTCAACGAGATGGCCGGCGGTCACATGATTGCGGACGCAGTGGCCGTGATCGGCACCATGGATATTGTGTTTGGAGAGATTGACCGATGATCTCAGAAGCTGTTTCTCAAGTGATTTCCGATGCAACCAGGGCACGCTTTGCCCGGGAAGTCGCGAAATATCCGGCGGATCAAAAGCAGTCCGCCGTGATGGCCTGCCTGGCCATCGTCCAGCAGGAACTCGGGTACGTGAGTGCCGAGAGCGAAGAGATTGTGGCTGACTATCTGGGTATGGCTCCGATTGCCGTGCATGAAGTCAGCACCTTCTACAACATGTACAACCAGCAGCCGGTTGGTAAGTACAAGCTCAACGTCTGTACCAATCTGCCATGCCAGCTGCGCGACGGGGGCAAGGCGCTCAAGCACCTTGAACAGAAGCTGGGCATCAGTATGAACGAGACAACACCGGACGGCCTGTTCACCCTGCAGCAGTGCGAATGTCTTGGTGCCTGTGCCGATTCTCCCGTGCTGCTGGTGAATGACCGGACCATGTGCAGTTTCATGAGCAACGACAAGCTGGACCAGCTGGTGGACGGCCTGCGTGCTGCGGGGACCGAATGATGACGGCTGAAAAAATTCTCACCCAGTTCCGCGCCACGGGCGTGCAGACCTGTTTTCACGACCGGCACATCAATCCGCAGATCTACGCCGGATTGACCGGCAGCAATTGGCGGCTGAAAGACTATGAGGCCCGGGGTGGCTATCAGGCGCTGCGCAAGGTGCTGGGAAAAGACGGCGCGAACGCCGCAGACGACACGGGTGTCGCGGGTCTGACGCAAGACCAGGTGATTGCCATCGTCAAGGAATCTTCTCTGCGCGGGCGCGGTGGTGCCGGCTTTCCGACCGGACTCAAGTGGAGTTTCATGCCGCGCCAGTTTCCGGGTCAGAAGTATCTGGTGTGCAACTCCGACGAAGGCGAGCCCGGCACCTGCAAGGACCGCGACATTCTGCAGTTCAACCCCCACGTCGTCATCGAGGGCATGATCATTGCGGCCTATGCCATGGGCATCTCGGTTGGCTACAACTACATTCACGGTGAAATTTTCCAAAGCTATGAGCGCTTTGAAGAGGCACTGGAAGAGGCGCGCGTTGCCGGACTGTTGGGCAACAACATCCTGGGCAGCAACTTCAGCTTCCAACTGCATGCAGCGCACGGCTTTGGCGCTTACATCTGCGGCGAGGAAACCGCGCTGCTGGAGTCGCTGGAGGGCAAGAAGGGCCAGCCCCGCTTCAAACCGCCGTTTCCAGCCAGCTTTGGCCTGTACGGCAAGCCGACCACCATCAACAACACGGAAACCTTTGCCGCCGTGCCCTGGATCATCCGCAACGGTGGGCCGGCGTATCTGGCATGTGGCAAGCCCAACAATGGCGGCACCAAGATATTCTCGATCAGTGGCGACGTGGAGTTGCCGGGTAACTATGAAATTCCGATGGGAACGCCGTTTTCCAAGCTGCTTGAAATCGCGGGTGGCGTGCGTGCTGGCCGCAAACTCAAAGCCGTGATTCCCGGCGGTTCATCGTCGCCTGTTTTGCCGGCTGACATCATGATGGACTGCACCATGGACTACGACTCCATTGCCAAAGCCGGTTCGATGCTGGGCTCGGGCGCGGTGATTGTGCTGGACGACAGCCGTTGCATGGTCAAGAGCCTGCAACGCCTGAGTTACTTCTACATGCACGAATCATGCGGTCAATGCACGCCGTGCCGCGAGGGAACCGGCTGGCTGTCGCGCGTGGTGGACCGCATTGAAAATGGTCAGGGTCGCCCCAGCGACATGGATTTGCTGAACTCGGTCGCCGAAAACATCATGGGGCGCACGATTTGCGCCTTGGGTGATGCGGCGGCCATGCCGGTGCGGGCCATGATCAAGCATTTCCGGCATGAATTTGAATATCACGTAGAGCACAAGACCTGCATGGTCCCGGCCTACGTTTGAACCAGCGTCTGAGCGAGAAAAATATGACCCCCAAGCTCACTAATCGTTCGCTGCCCCCCGAGGGGGCGCCTGCCTTCCTTGGGGCGGCCCGGCGAAAGGCTCAACATGATTGAAATCGAACTCGACGGCAAGAAGGTGGAAGTGACCGAGGGCAGCATGGTCATGCATGCCGCCGACAAGGCCGGTACCTACATTCCGCATTTCTGTTACCACAAGAAGCTCAGCATCGCGGCCAACTGCCGCATGTGCCTGGTGGACGTGGAAAAAATGCCCAAGCCCATGCCTGCCTGCGCTACGCCGGTGACGCAGGGCATGGTGGTTCGCACCAAAAGCGACAAGGCGATCAAGGCGCAGCAGTCGGTCATGGAGTTCCTGCTGATCAATCATCCGCTGGACTGCCCTATTTGCGATCAGGGCGGCGAGTGCCAGCTGCAGGACCTGGCGGTGGGTTACGGTGCTTCCTCGTCGCGCTACGAGGAAGAAAAACGGGTAGTGGCTGTCAAGGACGTGGGTCCGCTCATTTCAATGCAGGAAATGAGCCGCTGCATTCACTGCACGCGCTGCGTACGCTTTGGTCAGGAAGTGGCAGGCGTGATGGAGCTGGGCATGTCGCATCGTGGCGAGCATGCCGAGATCGAAACCTTCGTCGGGCACTCGGTGGACTCGGAACTCTCGGGCAACATGATTGACCTCTGCCCGGTTGGCGCCTTGACCAGCAAACCGTTCCGCTACAGCGCCCGCACCTGGGAGTTGTCGCGCCGCAAGTCTGTCAGCCCGCATGATTCGACCGGTGCCAATCTGGTGGTGCAAGTCAAGGGCAACAAGGTCATGCGCGTGGTGCCGCTGGAGAACGAGGACGTCAACGAGTGCTGGATCGCCGATCGCGACCGCTTCTCCTATGAGGCCTTGAACAGCGACGAACGCCTGACCAGCCCGATGCTCAAGCAGGGCGGAGTGTGGAAGGAAGTCGATTGGCAGACGGCGCTGGAGTACGTTGCCAACGGCCTGAAGCAAATCAGGACGGACCATGGCGCTGCCAGCATCGGCGCGCTGGCCAGCCCGCACAGCACGCTGGAAGAACTGTCCCTGACCGGCGCCTTGCTGCGCGGCTTGGGCAGTCAGAACATTGATTACCGTCTGCGCAATGCCGAATTTCCGGCCAGCGAAGGGGTGCGTTACCTCGGCACCTCCATTGCAGCTCTGTCCGGTTTGCAGCGCGTGCTGGTGATCGGCTCCAGTCTGCGCAAGGATCACCCCTTGTTCGCGCAACGGATTCGGCAGGCAGCCCGCAAGGGCTGTGTGGTGAGTGCCATTCATGCTGAAACGCAGGACTGGGCCTTGCCGGTGGTCAATACCCTGTTGAGTCCCGCCAGCACCTGGGTGCAGGCACTGGCCGACGTCGCCGCCGCGGTGGCTGCCAGCCAGGGTGTCGTGCCGCCCGCGCCGGGCACCGCCAGCGAGGCGGCCCAGGCCATCGCCCAGTCCCTGCTGAGCGGTGAGCGAAAGGCTATTTTGCTGGGCAATGCAGCCGCGCACCACGCCAGGGCGTCCAGTCTGCTAACCCTGGCCAACTGGATTGGCGCGCAGACCGGTGCGACAGTGGGCTACCTCACCGAAGCGGCCAACACGGTGGGGGCGCAGCTGGCAGCTGCGCAGCCTGGGCCGGGTGGCTTGAACGCCGGCCAGATGCTGGCTGGCGCCCTCAAGGCGGTGCTGCTGTTGAACACCGAGCCGGAATTCGATTCGGCGGCTGCTGCCGCAGCCCGCGGTGCTTTGTCGCAAGCCCAGATGGTCGTGTCGCTCAACCCCTTCAAATCGAATCTGGCGTTCAGTGACGTGCTGCTGCCGATTGCGCCATTCACGGAAACCTCGGGCACGTTTGTCAACGCCGAGGGGCGGGTGCAAAGTTTTCATGCGGTGGTCCGGCCCCTGGGTGAAACCCGCCCGGCGTGGAAGGTCTTGCGTGTGCTGGCCAATCTGCTGGGGCTGCCGGGCTTTGACTTCGACTCCTCGCAAGAAGTGCTCAAGCAGGTGCGTGGTCTGCCGTCGGCAGGTGAGGTGTTGGTGACCGATGGCTTGTTGAGCAATACGACGCAAGCGGCGGTTGACCTCAGCCCCGCGCCGGTGGCGCCGGTGGTGGCCAGTATTTATGCGTTGGACGGTACGGTGCGCCGGGCCGCCAGCCTGCAGCGCACGGTGGATGCCAGGCCTGTGCCTGCAGCACAGGAGGTGGCAGCATGATTGATGCCCTGTTTGTTTCTGGTCAGGGCTTGCTGGAGGCGCCCTGGTGGGTTGCCGTTGTCTGGCCGGTAATCTGGACCCTGCTCAAGATTGTGGTGCTGGTTTTGCCGTTGATGGGTGCGGTCGCCTACCTCACCTTGTGGGAACGGAAATTTCTGGGCTGGATGCAGGTTCGTATCGGTCCCAACCGGGTCGGTCCGCTGGGTCTGCTGCAGCCGATTGCCGATGCCTTGAAGCTGCTGGGCAAAGAGATTTTGCTGCCGACGGCGGCCAGCAAGGGCCTGTTTTTCATCGGCCCGATCCTGACCATCATGCCGGCGATGGCGGCCTGGGCGGTCATTCCGTTTGGTCCGGACGTGGCCCTGGCCAATATCAATGCCGGTTTGCTGTTCGTCATGGCCATCACGTCGATGGAGGTCTATGGCGTCGTGATTTCTGGCTGGGCTTCCAACTCCAAATACTCGTTCCTGGGGGCCCTGCGGGCTTCGGCCCAGATGGTGAGTTATGAAATTGCCATGGGCTTTTGCCTGGTGGTGGTGCTCATGGTGTCGGCCAGCATGAACCTGACCGACATTGTCATGGGGCAGGGCAAAGGCCATTTTGCGAATCTGGGTCTGAACTTCCTGTCGTGGAACTGGTTGCCGCTGCTGCCCATTTTTGTGGTCTATATCATCTCGGGCCTGGCAGAGACCAACCGCCACCCGTTCGACGTGGTCGAAGGTGAAGCCGAAATTGTGGCCGGGCACATGGTCGAATATTCGGGCATGTCCTATGCCATGTTTTATCTGGCCGAGTACGCCAACATGTGGCTGGTGTCCATCCTGGCGAGCATCATGTTCCTGGGTGGTTGGTTGTCGCCGGTTGACAGCGCCCTGTTCAACTGGGTGCCGGGCTGGATCTGGCTGGGACTTAAAACCTGTGTGGTGGTCAGCTTGTTCATCTGGGTGCGCGCGACTTTTCCACGTTTCCGTTATGACCAGATCATGCGTCTGGGCTGGAAGATTTTCATTCCCGTGACGCTGGTGTGGCTGCTTGTCGTTGGTGCCTGGATGCAGACCCCTTTCAATATCTGGCTGTAACAAGAGTTGACCATGGCTACCATTACTCCAGCCCCTGCGGCATCCACTTTTTCCCTCAAGGACTTCCTCTCCAGCTTTTTGTTGCTGGAGTTGTTCAAGGGTCTTGCGTTGACGGGTCGCTACGCCTTTCGTCGCAAGGTGACGATTCAGTTCCCGGAGGAAAAAACACCTCTGTCGCCCAGATTTCGTGGCCTGCACGCGCTGCGCCGCTATGACAATGGCGAGGAGCGCTGCATCGCCTGCAAGCTGTGCGAGGCGGTGTGTCCCGCCATGGCGATCACGATTGAATCCGAGGTGCGTGCCGACGGTTCGCGGCGCACGAGCCGCTACGACATCGATCTGACCAAGTGCATTTTCTGCGGCTTCTGCGAAGAAAGCTGTCCGGTGGATTCGATTGTCGAGACCCATGTTCTTGAATACCACGGGGAAAAGCGCGGCGACCTGTACTTCACCAAGGAAATGCTGCTGGCGGTGGGTGATCGTTACGAGACCGAAATTGCAGCCAACCGGGCTGCGGACGCCAAGTACCGCTGATCCGTCGCAAGAAAGAAAAAAACTTATGGATGTCAAAACTGGTCTGTTTTACGTTTTTTCGATGGTGCTGTTGTTCGCTGCATTTCGGGTGATCACGGCCCGCAATCCGGTTCATGCCGTTCTGTTTCTCGTGCTGTCGTTCTTTCAGGCAGCCATGATCTGGATGCTGCTCAAGGCGGAATTTCTCTCGATCACACTGGTGCTGGTCTATGTGGGGGCGGTGATGGTGCTGTTCCTGTTTGTCGTGATGATGTTGGACATCAATGTTGACAGCGTGCGCCAGGGCTTTTGGAAACATTTCCCGCTGGCGGCTGTGGTGGGAGTCCTCATTGCACTGGAGATGGCGGCGGTCCTGATGGGTGGATTTCGGGTCAGCGAGGAACCCTCCGTTGCGGGCCAGGTGGGGGGGGGAGTCTCCAACAGCCGTGAGCTTGGCAAGCTTTTGTACACCCAGTATCTCTATCCGCTTGAGGTTGCCGCAGCGATTTTGCTGGTCGCCATGATTGCCGCCATTGCGTTGACCTTGCGCCAGCGCAAGGACAGCAAATATGTGAGCCCGTCCGACCAGGTGCGAGTGAAGTCCAAGGACCGGATGACGGTGCTCAAGATGGCGGCGACCCAGGTGGCGCTGATTGACGAGGCGGCCACAGCGACTGGGGAAAACAACGCGACTGCGGAGAAAAAAGAATGAGTTTGACCCTGGGACATTTCCTGGCGCTCGGCGCCATGCTGTTTGCACTGTCGGTGATCGGTATTTTCCTCAACCGCAAGAACCTGATTGTGCTGTTGATGGCGATCGAGCTGATGCTGCTGGCGGTCAATACAAATTTCGTGGCCTTCTCCTACTACCTGGGAGACATGCATGGGCAGATCTTCGTGTTTTTCATTCTGACCGTGGCCGCCGCTGAATCGGCCATTGGACTGGCTATCTTGGTGCTGCTGTTCCGCAACAAGTCCAGCATCAATGTGGACGAACTCAATACGCTCAAGGGTTAGATATGCGCCCCCACGCTTTTGGCTACGCCGCTCTTCGAGAGCACTTCGTGTATTCGCAGCCCCCCGAGGGGGCGCACCCTGCCCTCGGGGCGGCCCTACGGACGATCTAAGATGAGTCAAACCCTTTCCGCTTCAACACTGCTTGTGGTGCCGATGGCGCCGCTGGCGGGGGCCATGCTGGCCGGTATTTTGGGAACCAGTTTTGGTGGCAACTGGATCGGTCGCCGCATGGCTCACTCCCTCACCATCCTGGGCGTGTTGCTGTCCTTTATCCTGTCCGTCCTGACGCTTCAGAGCGTGGTGCTTGATGGCGCCCGTTTCAATGAAACCCTCTACACCTGGATGGTGGTGGGGGGGCTCAAAATGGAGATTGGTTTCTTGGTCGATGGCCTCACCGCCATGATGATGTGCGTGGTGACCTTCGTGTCCCTGATGGTGCATATCTACACCATCGGCTACATGGAAGAAGATGAGGGCTACAACCGCTTCTTTGCCTACATTTCGCTCTTCACTTTCTCCATGTTGATGCTGGTGATGAGCAACAATTTGCTGCAACTGTTCTTTGGCTGGGAGGCGGTGGGTTTGGTGTCCTATCTGCTGATTGGCTTCTGGTTCAACAAGCCCACGGCCATCTTTGCCAACATGAAAGCCTTTCTGGTCAACCGGGTCGGCGATTTCGGCTTCATCCTCGGCATCGGATTGATCGTTGCCTTCGCAGGTACGCTCAATTACACCGAAGCCTTCGCCCGGGCCGATGAGCTGGCGAAGCTGAGTTTTCCGGGGACCGACTGGATGCTCATCACGGTTATCTGTATCTGTCTGTTCATTGGGGCCATGGGAAAATCGGCCCAGTTCCCGCTGCACGTCTGGTTGCCGGACTCCATGGAAGGCCCGACCCCGATCTCGGCCCTGATTCATGCGGCCACCATGGTGACCGCCGGCATTTTCATGGTGGCGCGCATGTCGCCCCTGTTTGAGCTCAGCGATACGGCGCTCAACTTCGTGCTGGTGATCGGCGCCATCACGGCCTTGTTCATGGGCTTTTTGGGCATCATCCAGAATGACATCAAGCGCGTGGTGGCGTACTCCACGCTGTCTCAGCTCGGCTACATGACGGTAGCGCTCGGTGCCTCGGCCTACTCGGTGGCCGTATTCCACCTGATGACGCACGCCTTCTTCAAGGCGCTGTTGTTCCTGGCGGCCGGCTCGGTCATCATGGGCATGCACCACAATCAGGACATTCGCTGGATGGGGGGCTTGCGCAAGTACATGCCCATTACCTGGATTACCACGTTGCTGGGTTCGCTGGCGCTGATCGGTACGCCGCTTTTCTCCGGCTTCTATTCCAAGGACAGCATTATCGAAGCGGTGCTGGAGAGCCATCTGCCGGGCGCTGGTTTTGCCTCATTCGCAGTTTTGGCCGGTGTGTTCGTGACCGCGTTTTATTCTTTCCGCATGTATTTCCTGGTCTTCCACGGCAAGGAACGCTACGACCAGAACCCGGATGCGCACCACGACGACCATGGCCATGGCCATGACGACCACCACGAGCCGCATGAGTCGCCCTGGGTGGTGACGGTGCCGCTGATCCTGCTGGCGATTCCGTCGGTCGTGATTGGTTTCATGACCATTGAGCCCATGCTGTTTGGCGAATTCTTCAAGGATGCCATCTTCGTCGATGCGGAGAAACACGCGGCCATGGAAGAGCTGGCAAAGGCGTTTCATGGTCCGCTGCAAATGGCAGCGCATGCGCTGACCACCCTGCCGTTCTGGCTGGCGCTGGCCGGTGTGGCAAGCGCCTATTACATGTACATGGTCAACCCGGCATTGCCCACGGCGATCAAGGCCCGCGTCCAGCCGGTCTATAGCCTGCTGGAGAACAAGTACTACCTCGACTGGTTCAACGAAAACGTTCTGGCGCGCGGGGCACGGGCCCTGGGCACTTGTTTGTGGAAGGGCGGCGATCAGTTGCTGATCGATGGCACGCTGGTCAATGGTTCCTGGAAGGTGGTCGGCTGGTTGTCCGGCGCGGTGCGTCGGGCGCAGACCGGTTACCTGTACCACTATGCGCTGGCGATGATTGTGGGTGTTTTTGTGCTGATGACGTATTTCGTCTGGCTCAAGTAGGAGAACAAGAAAAATGGGATTGTTGAGTCTGGCTATTTGGACGCCAATTGTTTTTGGCGTCGTGCTGCTGGTCCTCGGTCGGGACGACCAGATGCGCACCGTGCGCTGGGTCGCCCTGATCGGCGCCATTGCCAGCTTCCTCGTCACCTTGCCGCTGTATGAGGGTTTCAAACTCGGCACCGCAGCCATGCAGTTTGTCGAAAAAACCCCGTGGATTGAGCGTTTCAATGTCAATTACCACCTCGGTGTGGATGGTATTTCGCTCTGGTTTGTGCTGTTGACGGCATTTATCAACGTGGTGGTCGTGATCGCCGGCTGGGAAGTCATCACCCGGCGTGTCAATCAGTACATGGGGGCCTTCCTGATTTTGAGCGGCTTGATGATCGGTGTCTTCTGTGCGCTCGATGGCATGCTGTTCTACGTGTTTTTTGAGGCTACGTTGATTCCGATGTACCTGATCATTGGCATCTGGGGCGGCCCGAACAAAATCTACGCTGCGTTCAAGTTCTTTCTCTACACCCTGCTTGGTTCGTTGTTGATGCTGATCGCATTGATCTTCCTGTATACCCGGTCCGGCGGCAGTTTTGACCTGGCGCTGTGGCACCAGTTGCCGCTGGGCGGTACGGTGCAGACACTGCTGTTTTTCGCGTTCCTGGCGGCCTTTGCCGTGAAGGTGCCTATGTGGCCGGTTCACACCTGGCTACCCGATGTGCATGTCGAGGCGCCCACCGGCGGTTCCGCCGTGCTGGCTGCCATCATGCTCAAGCTGGGCGCCTACGGGTTTTTGCGTTTTTCGCTGCCCATTGCACCGGATGCTGCGCGCGAGTGGGCCTGGCTGATGATCGCCCTGTCCCTGATTGCCGTCATTTATGTCGGCCTGGTGGCGCTGGTACAAAAAGACATGAAAAAGTTGGTGGCTTATTCATCGGTGGCGCACATGGGTTTTGTGACGCTGGGTTTCTTTATCTTCAATGACCTGGGCGTGTCGGGCGGTCTGGTGCAAATGATTGCACACGGTTTTGTATCGGCGGCGATGTTCCTGTCCATCGGTGTGTTGTATGACCGGGTTCATTCGCGTGAAATTTCCAGTTACGGAGGCGTCGTCAACACCATGCCCAGATTTGCCGCCTTTGCCCTGCTGTTTTCCATGGCCAATTGCGGACTGCCGGGGACTGCTGGTTTTGTGGGTGAGTGGATGGTGATTCTGGGTGCTGTCAAAGCCAATTTCTGGCTTGGTTTTGGTGCCGCCAGTGCGCTGATTTTTGGCGCGGCCTACACCCTGTGGATGTTCAAACGCGTCTACCTCGGCCCGGTAACCAATGAGAACGTCAAGTCCTTGAGCGACATCAACAGCCGCGAGTTCCTGATGCTGGCCCTGCTGGCCGTTGCGGTGCTGTACATGGGTATTTATCCGAAACCGTTTACCGACGTGATGGACACCTCGGTGGCGGCCTTGCTTCAGCACGTTGCGCTGTCCAAGCTGAATTGACCCGTCTGAGTTGACCAAATTGAATTAAGAGATGGAACATGATCGATAAACTCAGTTGGATCTCGGTATACCCCGAAATCATCCTGCTTGTCATGGCTTGCGTCATTGCGCTGGCCGATCTCGGTGTGAAGAGCCCACGCCGCACGGCGACCTATGTGCTGACCCTGTTGACATTGGCTGTGGTGGCGACGCTGCAGGCACTTTATGCCAGCGGTGGTGTGACGTTGTACGGCTTTGGCAATATGGTGGTCAGTGACCCCATGGGCAATTGGCTCAAGTGTTTCGCCACCCTGGCGGTGATGGTCACCCTGGTTTATGGCCGTCCCTATGCCGCTGACCGCAACATGTTGCGCGGTGGCGAGGTGTTCAGTCTGAGCATATTTGCGTTGCTGGGCATGTTTGTCATGATCTCTGGCAACAACTTCCTCGTGATTTACATGGGGCTCGAATTGCTCACGCTGTCGAGTTATGCGCTGGTTGCCTTGCGACGTGACAATGCTACGGCCACCGAGGCGGCGATGAAGTATTTTGTGCTGGGCGCGCTGGCTTCCGGCTTCCTGTTGTACGGCCTGTCGATGATGTACGGTGCCACTGGTTCGCTGGAGCTCAATGCCGTGTTCAAAGCCATCAATTCGGGTCAGATCAAGCATCAGGTGCTGGTATTCGGTTTGGTGTTTGTGGTGGCCGGACTCGCGTTCAAGCTCGGCGTGGTGCCGTTTCATATGTGGATCCCCGACGTGTACCAGGGGGCACCTACCGCCGTGACCCTGCTCATCGGTGGCGCGCCCAAGCTGGCGGCGTTCGCCATTTTGATTCGTTTGTTGGTGGAGGGTATGCTGCCGCTGGCCATTGACTGGCAGCAGATGCTCATGGTGCTGTCGATTGGTTCGCTGTTGATTGGCAATCTGGCCGCCATTGCGCAGACCAATCTCAAGCGCATGCTGGCGTTCTCGACCATTTCCCAAATGGGTTTTGTGCTGCTGGGCCTGATGTCGGGCGTGGTCAATGGCGATATCCACTACGCGGCCAATGCCTACAGTTCGTCCATGTTCTACGTCATCACTTACGTTTTGACCACGCTGGCAAGTTTTGGTGTCATCCTCCTGCTCGCCCGTGAGGGCTTCGAGAGTGAGGAAATCTCCGACTTCGCCGGTCTGAACGAGCGCAGCCCGCTGTATGCCGCGGTAATGGCCATTTGCCTGTTTTCCCTGGCCGGCATTCCGCCGATGGTGGGTTTTTACGCCAAACTCTCGGTACTGCAGGCCCTGATTGCGTCGGGTCAGGCCTTGCATATCGGGTTGGCCGTGTTCGCGGTCATGATGTCCTTGATTGGCGCTTTCTATTACCTGCGCGTTGTCAAGGTCATGTACTTTGACCGGCCGATCACGGCCAGCATGGTGGCGGCGCCCCTGGACGTGCGTGCTGTGCTGTCGGTCAATGGCGCACTGGTGCTGATTCTGGGCCTGGTGCCGGGTGGCCTGATGGCTTTATGCGCCGATGCCGTCGTCCAGATGCTTGGCACCTGACCTGCCGGACCTGGTGCCGGGTATATGTCCCCAACTTTTTCAGTCTGGTTTGTTGTGCTGTTCGCATTTTGCGCTGCCAACGTGCCTTTTGTCAGTCGGCGTGTGCTGGCTTTGGTGCTGCCGTCAAAGCCGAAGTCGTTGGCGGTTCGTCTGCTGGAGTTGTTGACTTTCTATTTCCTGACCGGTGGTCTGGCCTTGCTGCTGGAAAAGCGGGCGGGCCAGATTGCACCGCAAGGCTGGGAGTTTTATGCGATCACGGCAACATTGTTTGTGACCTTTGCCTTTCCTGGCTTTGTCTATCGCTACCTGCTAAAGCACCGTGATTAGTGTTTTCAACCGGGTATGAATGACAGGCATCTGATCGAGGAAAAACTCTCCAGCGAAGAGCTGCTCAAAGGCCGCTTGCTGCATGTCTTTCGCGATACAGTCAAACTGCCTGATGGTGCCACTGCACGTCGAGAATACGTCGTGCATCCGGGTGCCGTCATGATCATTCCGTTGCTGGAGGTGGCGCCAGGCGAGATACGGGTGGTGCTTGAGCGCCAGTTCCGTTATCCGGTGGGTCAGGTGATGATCGAATTCCCGGCCGGCAAGCTCGATCCCGGAGAAGACATCCAGCTTTGCGCGCAGCGTGAACTGCAAGAAGAAACCGGCTACACCGCGACCGGGTGGGCGCGGGCGGGAGTGTTGCATCCGGTCATTTCCTACTCCACCGAATTCATTGACATCTGGTTTGCCCGTGGCCTGACTTTGGGTGCCCGCCAGCTCGATGCGGGTGAGTTTCTCGATGTCTTCACGGCCACGCCAGCGGAGCTGTTGCAGTGGTGCTGCGAGGGCCAGGTGACGGATGCGAAGACTCTGACGGCGGCGCTGTGGCTGCAAAATGTTTTGTCGGGTGCCTGGCAATTGAATTGGCACCCTGCGGTCGTGCCGGGCTGAGCCGGATGATGGCGCCATGAAAGTTTTGGACCTTCAGTGTGATCGCAGTCACGTGTTTGAAGGCTGGTTCGCGTCCGAAGATGATTTTTTGAACCAGCAGGATCGTGGCCTGGTTGAATGTCCGGTGTGCGGCGGCGCTGCCATCACCAAGCGTCTGAGTGCGCCGCGTTTGAACCTGGGCAGTGTCCGTGCCGAAGCCTCGAGCACGCAGGAGGGGGAAGTGACTACGACCGCCACCGCGCCTGAGCAGACCTTGCAGGCAGCCTGGCTGGCGGTGGCCCGCCGCATTGTGGCGCAGACCGAAGACGTGGGCAACAGGTTTGCCGAGGAAGCGCGCAAGATCCATTACGGTGAAACGAAGGAGCGCGGCATTCGCGGCCAGGCCTCGCGTGCCGAGGCCGAGTCCCTGATCGAGGAAGGTGTTGCCGTGGTGCCCTTGCCGCTGCCCGAAGCCCTCAAGGGGCCGCTGCAGTAGACCCTTCGCTCAGGGGTAGAGGCCGCGCAATTCGCCGGCACGCAAAATACGTTGGCATCCGACGATGAAGGCAGCCGTGCGCAAGCTCACCTTGTGGTCTTGTGCCACTTCCCAGATGTTGGCCAAGGCTTCCTTCATGATGCGCACCAGGCGGGCGTTGATCTCGTCCTCGCTCCAGAAGAAGCTGGAGAAGTCCTGCACCCATTCAAAATAGCTCACTGTCACGCCGCCCGCGTTGGCGATCACGTCGGGCAGCACCAGCACGTTGCGATCGGCCAGGATGTCATCTGCGCCCGGTGTGGTCGGCCCGTTGGCGCCCTCGACAATTAGGCGGGCCTTGATGCGCCCGGCGTTGACTTCGGTAATCTGCTGCTCCAGCGCGGCCGGAATCAGGACGTCACAGTCCACGTCCCAGAATTGGTCGCAGGGCACCACCTCGGCTTGGGCAAAACCGGCCACGCTGCCCGTCTCCGCCACGTGGGCCAACAGTGCCGGTACGTCCAGGCCTGCTTCCCGGTGGATGGTGCCGCCATGGTCCTGCACCGCCACCACGCGCGCGCCAGCCTGCGCAAACAGCCGGGCCGCAACGCCGCCGACATTGCCAAAACCCTGCACCGCCACGCGCGCCGTGGCAATGTCGAGCCCGATGCGCCGGGCGGCTTCTGTGCCGACGGTAAACACGCCCCGCCCGGTAGCATCGCGCCGCCCGAGCGAGCCGCCCAGATCAACCGGTTTGCCGGTGACCACACCGGTGGTGGTGGCTCCTTCGTTCATTGAATAGGTGTCCATCATCCAGGCCATGACCTGCTCATTGGTATTGACATCCGGCGCCGGAATGTCCCGGGTGGGGCCGATGACGATGCCGATCTCGCTGGTGTAGCGGCGCGTCATGCGCTCCAGTTCATCCCGCGACAGGGTTTTGGGATCGATCCGGATACCGCCCTTGGCGCCCCCGAAGGGCACGTTCACAGCCGCGTTCTTGATCGACATCCAGGCCGCCAGCGCCATCACTTCGGACAGGGTCACGTCCTGGTGAAAGCGCACGCCGCCCTTGCCGGGACCGCGTGAGGTGTTGTGCTGCACCCGGTACCCTTCGTAGTGGACCACTGTGCCGTTGTCGAGCCGGACGGGTACATCCACAATCAGCGCCCGTTTCGGTCGCTTGAGGGTTTCTGCCTGGCACGCCAGATGACCGAGATAAGGCACAACGCGGTCGACCTGTTGCAGATAAATCTCCCAGGGGCCGAGATGGCTGGCTTGAAGGTAGGAGGGGAGTGACGCGGAGGCGGGCAAGTTGGGCGTTGGGGGCATGGGAGTGTATTGTGGGCTGAGTCAGGTTTTGACTGTAGTGCGCCATCGCCCTCCTGTCCATGGCTATCGGGCCTCTGGTCGTCATGTCAACGCTATTTGATTTTGACGTGAAACTGTCATTTTTCTGACACAAAAATATAACAAAATAGATCGGGTTTTCCCTTATCTCATTGCAACTATACCCGGCCGGTTGTGGCCCGGTTTCCAGAAAGATCAGCTATTCATGTCAAATTCAAGTTTATCGGGATGGTTCAAGGTGTCGGGCTCCTTTTCGCGCCGGATTCTGGGTGTCCTGTCGCTTGTGCTGGCCGTTGCCCTGCTGGGTTCGGCGCTCGGAGTGTGGTCTTTGTTGCGGGTGTCGCAGGAGACGGGCCGGATGGTTGATGAAGCCATGGCGGCCGAGCGCGTGGCGGGGGACTTGCACCGCCATATCTCGGTCAATGTGGCCCGCACCAAGGCCTATGCCCTGAGTTCGGAGCCCCAGCTTGAAGAGGCGCTGCTCCCCGAAATCAACCAGACCTCTGCGGTGGTGGATACCTTGCTGCGCAAACTCGGCGCTGTGCTGGTGACGCCGCAGGATAAGACGATTTTTGTGCGCATGATGCAGACCAACGGCGAGTTTTTGAAAGCTCGCCAGGAGTTGACGCTGGCCCGTGACAGCGGTTTGACGGCCAACATCGAGCGTGTCTACACCGGCCGCTTTGCGCCGGCGGCGCAGGCTTTGCTGGAGGCGGTGAATGCGTTGGGTGATTCGCAGCGCGCCAAGATTGACGCATCTGTGGTTCGTATCGGTGATTTGAGCCTGTCGGCGCGTTGGGGTCTGGTGGCGTTTGGCCTGTGCGCGCTGCTACTGGGGGGCGTGCTGTCGATCCGGCTGGTGCGCGGCATCACGCGCCCGATCCAGCAGGCGGTGGATACGGCCAACCGGGTGGCGGCGCTGGACCTGAGCGAGCGTATTGAAGGGCATGACCGGGATGAGGCGGGGCGCTTGCTGAGCGCTTTGGGCCGCATGCAGATGTCTCTGCACACCCTGGTGTCCCAAGTCCAGAGCAGCAGTCGCAGTGTGGCTCAGGGGGCGACAGAAATTGCGGCGGGCAACCTCGATTTTTCCAGTCGTACTGAGCAGGCCGCATCCAGCCTGCAGCAGACGGCTGCCGCCGTCGAGCAGATTGCGGCGACCATGCAGCATTCGCTGGCAGCGGCGTCCCGGGGGGAGGTTCTGGCGCAGTCGGCGGCCACGGAGGCGGTCGATGGCGGTACCGCCATCGCCGAGGTGATGCGGACGATGGGCGACATCAGTGAATCATCACGCCAGATTGTGGACATCACGGCGGTCATCGACGGCATTGCCTTTCAGACCAACATCCTGGCGTTGAATGCGGCCGTCGAGGCCGCCCGCGCCGGCACCGAAGGCCGCGGCTTCGCGGTGGTGGCGACCGAGGTCCGTACGCTGGCGAACCGCACCGCGGCGGCGGCACGGCAGATCAAGGCGTTGATCAGCGCCTCGGCGCAGCAGGTGGAACTGGGCAGCAGCAAGGTCGGTCAGGCGCGCGACACCATGAGCGCCATTGTCAGCTCCGTTGGGCGCGTGACGCAGGTGATTGGCGAAATTACGGCCGCCACCCGCGAACAAAGCAGCGGCATGTCGGAAATCAACACCGCCGTGAGCCGTCTGGATCAAATGACCCAGCAAAACGCTGCCCTGGTGGAGCAATCCACAGCAGCCGCGCAGAGCCTGCAGACACAGGCCGGCGATTTGCGTGATATGGCCGAGCGTTTCAGGCTGCCGGGCCCGGTGCTGGCTTTGCGGTGATGGTGGTTGTGCTGCATCGTCTGCCGCCGTGGCAGGACTCAGAACTGTGACCTGGGGTTCAACCGCGTCCATTTGCTGTTTTACCCGAGACCGTGGCGGGGATGATCCTGGTCGAACTGCGTGATGCATGCGGCGCCAACCTGCTTTCCGGAAGCGATGAATCGGGGCAGAGACACGTCATTAAACTGTCACCCCGCTGCTGCATCATGAAAGGTGAATTTCGACCACGCCTTGTGTTTGGATTGTTCATCAACGGTGATTAGGAGAGAACTATGCGGCAGAAAAAATTCCTGTTGGCCAGCGCGATTGTTTCAAGCCTGTCTTTGGCGTCGGCATTGGCCCTGGCCGACAGCCCGGAGTTGGAGCGTATCAGTGAAATCAGCCTCCCGCTCGACACCGTGCGCTTCGTCGGCACGGGTTACGACAAGACCTTCAATTTCCAGGTCGGCGTCGGTAGTGGCGCTTTTCGCCACCCGGCCGATCCCAAGGGTGTGATTTACACCGTGAGCGACCGCGGCGTGAATATTGACTGCGGGGATGACGTGGAACTGGTCGGTGCCGACATCTGCGCGTCCGGCAAGATATTCCCCGTGCCCAACTTTGCGCCGTCCATTTATCGCTTCGAGGAAAACAGGCAGAAAGGAAAGGGCTGGAAACTGACCCAGGTTATCCAGCTCAAGGACAGCCGCGGCATGCCGATTTCCGGTCTGCCAAATCCCTTCGTCAGCACCGATACCGAGGAAGCGCTCAATGCGAGCGGGGCCGTCATGGCTTTCGATCCGAACGGCCTGGATACCGAAAGCCTGGTCAAGCTTTCGGACGGCACCTTCTGGCTGGGTGAGGAATACGGCCCCAGCATCGTGCATGTGAGCGCGACAGGTGAAGTGTTGGAACGCCTCGTGCCGGTTGGTCTCGACGCGGATTTGTCAGGAGCCAGCTACCCGGTATCCGGCGTGCTGCCTGCCATCCTGTCCAAGCGCAAGCTCAACCGAGGCATTGAATCCATTGCCGTGTCCAGCGACGAGCAGACTCTTTACTTCATTCTGCAAAGCCCGCTGGCCAATCCCGACAACAATGCCTACAAGAATTCGCGCAACGTGCGTCTGTTCACTTTCGATCTGGGCAGTAAGACCGTCACGGGCGAGTATGTGTATGTGCTCGATCTGCCCGGCACCTTTATGGCCGACAGCAGCAGCAAGCAGACCAGTGTGAAGGTGAGCGAACTGACCATGTTGCCGAATGGCAAACTGATGGTGCTGGAGCGCGTGGATAAGACTACCAAGCTGTACACCGTGGATTTTAGCGGTGCCACCAACATTGCCGGAAGTGGATGGGACAGTGCTGCGACTACGCCATCGCTTGAAAAGCAGACTAATCTTGCTGCGATGGGCCTCGTTCCCGTAGCCAAAACCCTGATGCTTGATTCCGCCATTAACCTGCCCGGCCAGCTTCCAGCCAAAGTGGAAGGCGTAGCCGTCCTCGACAACGAGCACCTGCTGCTGGTCAACGACAGCGATTTCGGTATTGAGGGTGACACCACTTATTTCAGTGTGGTGGAATTCGGCGAGACTCTCTTCGGCAAGTGAATGATCATCACAACGCGACGGCACCATGAATCCATGGCGGGGGGCAGCACCCGCCATGGATTGAATGGCATGAACATACTTGACAGGGTGCCTGAGCATGCGCAGTCAGGGTGGGCTTTTGAGGAGAGCACGGCCCATCCCGTCGCCAACGAAAATCCAAATGAAATTTTGGTCGGAATGAGAGGATTCGAACCTCCGACCCCTTCGTCCCGAACGAAGTGCGCTACCAGGCTGCGCTACATTCCGATATTTTTTTGCCTTCAGCCGGCGCTGAGGCATCCATTTAATTAAAACTGGCGCTCAAGTAACTGAGTCGGTAATTGTACCAAACACTCGGTGTGCGGGCCGGGCGGCAAGTGCCGGGCCGCGATGATGGCGCGTTGCGCCTCTTGTGTCGCGGCCAGTCGGGCGACATCCAGTGCGCCGGTGGTTTGTACGATGACGACCACCTGCTCCAGCATGGACACGTCGCCAGTTTCAATCGCATTCTTGATGACGTTCCTCTGGCTGGCTGTGCCCCGTTGCATGGCCGCAATCAGCGGCAACGTGGTTTTGCCTTCGCGCAGGTCGTCCCCCAGGTTTTTTCCCATGACTTCCGCGTCGCCGGTGTAGTCAAGCACGTCGTCAATGACCTGGAAGGCGGTGCCGAGGGCCCGGCCATAGTCGGCGCAGGCATTTTCCATCGCGGTCGAGCTGCCGGCCAGGATGGCGCCGACCCTGGCGCTGGCTTCGAACAATTTGGCTGTTTTGGAGCGGATCACCTGCAGGTAGCCGGCTTCGTCCAGGGCTGCGTTGTGCATGTTCATCAACTGCAGAACTTCGCCCTCGGCGATGATGTTGGTGGCATCGGCCAGGACCTGCATCACGCGCAGGTCCTGGGCGTTGACCATCATCTGGAATGCGCGTGAATATAAAAAGTCGCCGACCAGCACGCTGGCCGGGTTGCCGAAGGTTTCATTGGCGGTGGCATTGCCCCGGCGCAGGGCGGAGTCGTCAACCACGTCGTCGTGCAGCAGTGTCGCAGTGTGAATGAATTCCACCACGGCGGCCAAGTTGAAGCGCTGTTCGCCGCGATAGCCCAGGGCCCCGCTGGTCAGCAGCAGCAGGGCGGGGCGCAAGCGCTTGCCGCCGGCGGCGATGATGTAACGCGATACCTGGCCGATCAGGGGTACCCCGGAGTCGAGTCGGTGGGCGATGACCTGATCAACCTCACGCATGTCTTGCGCGATGATCGACATTGAAGAAGCAGGGCTGGAGGAAGTAACTTGCAAGACAAAAAACCGGTTGTATGCGAAGGATTATAGAAACCTGCGAGTGTTGCCGTCCGGGTGGGGAGCGACGGCGGGTTCTTACGGGTCACTGTGGTATAGTCACGGGCTCTGTGAAAATTCGTTCCCGGAGCTAAATTGAAGAGGTCAACATGTACGCGGTCATAAAAACCGGTGGCAAGCAATATCGGGTTGCTGCTGGCGAAAAAATTAAAGTAGAACAGATTGCTGCGGACGTAGGCCAAGAGATTGTGTTCAACGAGGTTCTGGCAGTCGGCAACGGCGCAGATCTGAAGGTGGGTACTCCCTTGGTGTCCGGCGCAACGGTGAGTGTCACCGTTCTAGCACACGGCAAGCACGACAAGGTCAGCATTTTCAAAATGCGCCGTCGCAAGCATTACCAGAAACGTCAAGGGCATCGTCAACAGTTCACCGAACTGCTGGTTGGCGCTATTGCTGCTTAAGGGGCAAGGGTCATGGCACAGAAAAAAGGCGGCGGCTCTACGCGAAACGGGCGCGATTCCAAGCCCAAAATGCTCGGTGTGAAGAAGTTTGGTGGTGAGTTGATCGGCGCGGGCGCCATCATTGTTCGCCAGCGCGGCACCGTGTTTCATCCGGGTACCAATGTCGGTATCGGCAAGGATCACACACTGTTTGCACTGGTTGAAGGCCACGTGTCATTTGCCACCAAAGGTGCATTGGGCAAGCAGACAGTGAGTATTATCTCGGCCTGAGTTGCTGAGAATTCTCCATCCGGACCCTGCGCGCTGCGCGGGGTTTTTCGTTTATAAAGCCTGATTCCGTCACTGGAATGACATCATGAAATTCGTTGACGAAGCCTATATTGACGTCTCTGCGGGAGATGGCGGCGCGGGCTGCGTCTCGTTTCGGCATGAGAAATACAAAGAGTTTGGCGGCCCCAATGGCGGCGATGGTGGCCGTGGCGGTCACGTCTTCGCCGTGGCGGACCCCAACTTGAATACCTTGGTGGACTATCGGTTTTCCCGCCGTCATGACGCCAGGCGTGGCGAGCACGGCATGGGTTCCGACATGTTCGGGGCGGCGGGCGATGACATCACGCTGAAAATGCCGGTGGGCACCATCATCTCGGACGCTGAAACCGGCGAGGTGCTGTTTGAGCTGCTCAAGCCTGGTGAGGTGATCACTATTGCGAAAGGTGGCGACGGCGGTTTTGGCAACATGCGTTTCAAGAGCGCCATCAACCGCGCACCCCGGCAGAAAACGCCGGGCTGGCCGGGCGAGAAGCGCAACCTCAAACTTGAGCTCAAGGTGCTGGCTGACGTTGGCTTGTTGGGCATGCCCAACGCGGGCAAGTCCACGCTGATCTCTGCCATTTCCAACGCGCGCCCGCGCATTGCCGACTATCCATTCACCACTTTGCACCCCAATCTGGGCGTCGTGCGGGTGGGGCCGGAGCAGAGTTTTGTCGTGGCAGATTTGCCCGGACTGATCGAAGGCGCGTCGGAAGGGGCTGGCCTGGGTCACCTGTTCCTGCGTCATTTGCAGCGCACGCGTTTGTTGTTGCACGTGGTTGACTTGGCACCGTTTGATGAAGGTGTCGATACCGTGGTGCAGGCCAGGGCGATTGTGAATGAGCTCAAGAAATACGATCCGGCATTGCATGCCAAGCCGCGCTGGCTGGTACTCAACAAGCTTGACATGATCCCGCTTGAGCAGCGCGCGGCGGTCGTCAAGGATTTTGTCAAACGCTTCAAGTTCAAGGGGCCAGTGTTCGAGATTTCGGCCTTGACGCGCGAAGGGTGCGAGTCGCTGATTAAAACCATCTACCAGCACGTGAAGGCGCAGCAAGCCGCCGAGCAGACGCCCGAGCGCGTTGACCCCCGTTTTGCAGCGGACGTCGATGGATCTCTTTAGCTATTTGTAATGGCACTCTCTGATTGAATGACAGGGGCTACAGGCCAAAATGACAACAGAAACCGGATCGTTTGTGTTGCGCGATGCCAGGCGCATCGTCGTCAAGGTGGGCTCCAGCCTGGTGACCAATGAGGGGCGTGGGCTGGACGAGGCGGCAATTGGTGAGTGGTGCCGTCAAATGTCGCTGCTGGTGCGGGGTGGACGCGAGGTCATCATGGTCTCCAGCGGCGCTATTGCCGAGGGCATGAAGCGACTGGGCTGGACCGAGCGACCGCACGAAATTCATGAACTGCAGGCGGCCGCCGCAGTGGGTCAGATGGGGCTGGCGCAAGTGTATGAAACCCGGCTGCGCGAGAACGGTTTGGGCAGTGCGCAGGTGCTGCTGACCCATGCGGATCTGGCCGACCGCGAGCGCTACCTGAATGCACGCTCCACTCTGCTGACGTTGCTGAAGCTGGGCGTGGTGCCGGTGATCAACGAGAACGATACGGTCGTCAACGATGAAATCAAGTTCGGGGACAACGATACGCTGGGCGCGCTGGTTGCCAACCTGGTGGAGGCGGATGCCCTGGTCATTCTGACGGACCAGAAAGGGCTTTACACGGCCGATCCGCGCAAGGATGCGTCTGCGCAGTTTGTCCATGAGGCCCAGGCTGGCGACCCGGCGCTGGAGGCGATGGCCGGTGGCGCGGGGTCGAGTCTGGGGCGCGGCGGCATGATTACCAAAATACTGGCGGCCAAGCGCGCCGCGGGCTCCGGAGCCTCCACCGTGATTGCCTGGGGGCGCGAGCCTGACGCGCTGGTGCGTTTGACCCAGGGCGAGCCGATTGGGACCTTGTTGCTGGCACAGACCCAGAAAACGCAGGCGCGCAAGCAGTGGATGGCCGACCATCTGCAACTGCGCGGGGCCGTGACGGTCGACGCCGGTGCCGTGGCGAAGTTGCGGGACGATGGGAAAAGTCTGCTGGCCATCGGTATGACGGCCGTGGAGGGTGATTTTTCACGCGGTGAGGTGATCGCCATTCGTGATGAGTCGGGTACGGAAATGGCGCGCGGGCTGGCCAATTACGCCAGCGCCGAGGCGCGGCTCATTTGCCGCAAGTCCTCCAGTGAATTTGAAAAACTGCTGGGTTATGTGGCTGAGCCGGAGATGGTGCACCGCGATAATCTGGTGCTGACCCGGTAGGCCTGGCCCAGCCCACCTGCCGTCCGTCCTCACGTCTGCGGCCGGGGCTCGAAAGTGTTTTTGAACGGCGGGTCGAAACTGCCGTCCGGTAGCGCGACCGACGCGTGACTCGATTCGTGCGGGCGCACACCCTGACGCAGAAACCGGTTTCTGGGTTCGTTGCGCGGCAAATAGCGGGCCAGTTCTGTGAGGGCCATCTCATACACGCCACGCTTGAATTCCACCACGGCGTCCAGCGGCACCCAGTAGTCGTTCCAGCGCCAGGCATCGAATTCAGGGTGGTCGGTGGCGCGCAGGTTCAGATCCCAGTCGTTGCCCACCAGTTGCAGCAGGTACCATATCTGTTTCTGGCCCCTGTAATGGCCGCGCGCATCGCGGCGGATATATCTGTCTGGCACCTCGTAGCGCAACCAGTCCCGGGTGCGGGCCACAATGCGAACGTGCTCCTGATGGAGTCCTACCTCTTCATGCAGTTCCCGAATCATGGCCCGCTCGGGGGTTTCTCCCCGGTCAATGCCACCCTGCGGAAACTGCCATGAGTGCGTGCGAATTCGCTTGCCCCAGAACACCTGATTTTTCTGGTTGAGCAGGATGATGCCAACGTTGGGCCTAAAGCCGTCCCGGTCAAGCATAATCAAACCCCAATTTTCAAACTGCGTCCATTATGCACAGCAAGCGCTGCACAGCAAGGGATGCAGCCCTCTGTCCTTCAGTTATTCCCAGAGTCCCGCCATGAAAGCCTCCCAATTCTTCATTTCCACCTTCAAAGAAGCACCGGCGGACGCCGAGGTGGTGAGCCACAAACTGATGATGCGGGCCGGCATGCTCAAAAAGCTGGGTGCCGGCATTTACAGCCTGATGCCCATGGGCCTGCGTGTGGTGCGCAAGGTGGAGGCCATCGTGCGCGAGGAGATGAACCGCGCCGGCGCCGTGGAATTGAGCATGCCGGTGGTGCAACCGGCCGAGCTGTGGCAGGAAACCTGCCGGTTTGAAAAGATGGGACCGGAGATGATGCGCATCAAGGACCGGCACGGGCGTGACTTTGTGATACAGCCCACGAGTGAAGAGGTGGTGACCGACATCGCGCGCCAGGAAGTAAAAAGTTATAAACAGTTGCCCAAGAACTTCTACCAGATCCAGACCAAATTCCGTGACGAGCGCCGTCCGCGTTTTGGCCTGATGCGCGGGCGTGAATTCATCATGAAGGATGCCTACAGTTTCGACCGCGACCAGGCGTCCGCCAAGGCCAGTTATCAGGTGATGGCACAGGCTTACCGCAGGATTTTTGACCGTTTCGGGCTGACCTACCGGGCCGTCGCAGCCGACAGTGGCGCTATCGGTGGCGACCTGAGCGAAGAGTTTCAGGTGATTGCCGCCACCGGTGAAGATGCCATCGTTTACTGCCCCGCCAGTGACTATGCTGCCAACATGGAAAAGGCCGAGGCACTGGCGCCGCAGCACCCACGCCAGCCCGCTTGCCAGGCGCTGGTCAAAATGCCGACACCGGGCAAGACCACCTGCTTTGAAGTGGCCGAGTTGCTGGGCGTTCCCTTGTCATGCACGGTCAAGTCCATCGTGCTGGCAACCGATGAACTCAACGACTACGAAGAAGTGGTCAAGACCCGTGTCTGGCTGCTGCTGCTGCGCGGTGATCATGACATGAACGAGGTCAAGGTTGGCAAGTTGCCGGGGCTTACGGGCGGCTTTCGCTTTGCCACCGCCGCCGAAATCGACATGCACTTCGGTTGTCAGCCGGGGTACCTCGGCCCCGTGGGCCTGAAAAAGCCGCTTCACGTCGTGGCCGATCGTGACGTGGCCGTGATGAGTGACTGGACTTGCGGTGCCAATGAGGTGGGTTGCCACCTCAGCGGCGTCAACTGGGGGCGCGACCTGCCTGAGCCCGAACTGGTGGCTGACATTCGCAACGTGGTGGCGGGAGACGCCTCGCCGGATGGCCGGGGCGTGCTGGCCATCGAACGCGGCATCGAAGTGGGCCACGTGTTCTACCTCGGCACCAAATACAGCCAGGCCATGAATGCCACCTTTCTGGACGTCAACGGCAAGCCCCAGTTCATGGAAATGGGCTGTTATGGTATTGGCATCACCCGCCTGCCTGCGGCGGCGATTGAACAGAACCATGACGACAAGGGCATCATTTGGCCCGACGCGCTGGCACCCTTTACCGTGGTGATCTGTCCCATCAACCCCGATCGCAGCCCGGAGGTGAAAGCCGCCGCCGAGAAGCTTTACGGCGAGCTCATGGCCGCCGGTGTGGACGTGATTCTGGACGACCGGGGTGAGCGCCCCGGCGCCATGTTTGCCGACTGGGAGCTCATTGGCGTGCCGCACCGCGTCACGCTGGGTGAGCGTGGTTTGAAGGCGGGTGAAGTTGAATACCAGCACCGCCGCGACGCGGTGGCGACTGCGGTGAGCACCACTGAAATTTTCAGCCTGATCCAATCCCGGCTGAACGCGTGACGGTGTCGCTGGTGGCAGGTGTGCTGTCGAGAAGACGTACTTTTGCGGCCCTGATCTCGGGGCTGGGCCTGCTGTCCAGCCATGAGCAGGCGGCAGCCGGGCGTCAGATGGAGGAGCCGCTGGCGGACTCGGTGCGCACCGCGTTGAGTTCAGCGATTGCCAACCATGCTCCGCCGGTGCCGGAGTTCCCCGATACCGAGTCCCGCCTGCGGTACCTGCGCTGGCTCGGCGGCATGAGCGAGCGTCTCAAGAAGAAAAAACCGGAGTGGAACGTCCGCAAGGAGTTTTTGCAGACCCTCTGGTACGAGAGCCGGCGCGCCGGCCTGGACCCGGCTCTGGTGCTGGGGCTGGTGCAGGTGGAGAGCAACTTCCGAAAATTTGCCGTTTCCAGCGTGGGTGCGCGCGGCTACATGCAGGTCATGCCGTTCTGGACGCGGGTGCTGGGCGATGGTGACGCGGGCAAGCTGTTTCACATGCAGACCAATCTGCGTTTTGGCTGCGTGATCCTGCGTCATTACCTGGACCGCGAAAACGGCAATCTCTTCCTGGCGCTCGGACGTTACAACGGCTCACGCGGCAAGGCACCGTATCCCGATGCCGTGCTGGGTGCCAAAAGGTTGTGGGAATTCAACCCCGGCTGAGGCTGGATAAAGCCCGGTCGGCTTGCGGCAAGGCGGCTCACTGCAAGAAACCGAGCTGTCCTTTTTTGGATCCTGCCCTGGGTAAGTCCGTCACGCTGATTTCATCGCGCTGGTCCAGTTGGGCATTGCCAAACCCGGTCATCAGGGCGCGGCGCATTTCCCGCGGCGCGAGTTCGCACAGCTGATCGAGCACCTGACCCTGCGGCTCGGGTGCAAAATGTCCGCCCCAGCCATGTTCGCTGCGAATGCCCTGGTACAGGTTACGGGCAATCTGGCGCGCAGCTTCCAGCGAGGGTGACTTGACCGTGAACACATTCATGCGGTTCAGAATCGGCGCGGGGATGGTGCGCTCGTCATTGGCGGTTGTGATCCAGATCACCTGGCTGGCGTCAATGGCCACCTCGGCAAATTCGTCAGTGAAGCTTTGCGCCGTGTCATGTTCGAGCAGGCTGTACAGCGCGCCCAGTGGATCGTATTGCGCATCGCCGCTGGCCTTGTCGATCTCGTCCACCACGATCACCGGGTTGGCATATTCGCCGTCCACCAGCGCCTCGAACACTTTGCCCGGTCTGGCGCCCTTCCATTGCGAAGACGAACCTGACAGCAGCCAGCCGGCCGTCATGGAACTCATGGGTACCAGGCTCATGCCGGTGCCCAGCAGATCGGCCAGTTGTTTGGCGAAATGGGTTTTACCAATGCCGGGCGGCCCGAGCAGCAGGATGGGGGGAACTTCCAGTCCATCACGGCTGTCCTGCGCCAGGGCGACGTGGCGCCTGACGTCATCGAGAACCTCGGTGAAATTGGGCAGCGTCTGGTACAGATTGGCCATGTCCGGCACGCCCGAGGGCTTGACCTGAAAACGTTGCGGCCCGCGTTCCAGCATGCGCCGGTAGGTGGCACGCAACGTGTCGTGTTCGTGCTCTTGCAGTTTGGCCAGCTTGCGTTCGACCTCGTCAGGCTGGAACACGCGGCGCATCTGCGCCACCGGCAGGCGAAAGGGGGAGTTCTGGGGAGCGAGACTGCGAGATTCCATCATGACCTCCTGGACAATAACGTTGAACCAACAAGCACGAGTTCATTCAAGCACAAGTTGTGCCTGTCTTTGACGAAATAGGGCCCCGATTTGGTGACGCGGTCTGGAAAGATATAAAAAAAGCCACCGCAAGGTGGCTCCGGAGGATGCGCGAGGGCGTCCAGTGGGGAGTGTCAGGCCTTGGGCGCCAGTGCCTGCTGCAACTCACCGTTTTCGTACATCTCCATCATGATGTCCGAGCCGCCAATGAATTCTCCCTTGATGTAGAGCTGGGGAATGGTCGGCCAGTTGCTGTAGTCCTTGATGCCGGCGCGGATTTCGTCGTCTTCCAGCACGTTCACGGTCTTCAGTGTCTTGGTATCGACACCGCAGGTCTTCAAAACCTGGACGGCGCGCCCGGAGAAGCCGCATTGGGGAAAACTGGCCGTACCTTTCATGAAAAGGACGACCTCGTTGGACTTGACCAGTTCGCCGATGCGTTGTTGCACGTCACTCATATTCGTATTCCTTGGATGAAGATGGGGGTGATTATTTCATCTTTGGCCAGTGGGTGCAGACGCTTTCCCACAGGGGTGGCGGGGTTGAGGGGTTTTGCGCGCCGATAATCCTGGTTTCAATTCCATCCAAACTTATGAAAATCGAAAAAAACACTGCCGTCACCCTGCGCTACAAGGTGTTCGACAGCAAGGGCAAGCTCATCGAGGAAAGCCAGGAGCCCATGGTTTACCTGCATGGGGGCTATGACAATACCTTCCCCAAAGTCGAGGTGGCCCTGGAAGGCCAGATGCCGGGCTACCAGGTGACGCTTGAGTTGCAGCCGCAGGACGCCTTCGGCCTGCGCGACGAGAGTCTGGTGCAAACCATCCCCAAGACCCAATTTCCACCGGGCGTGAAAGTGGGCGGGCAACTGGAAGGCCGGGGCGAGGACGGGCACGCGCAGGTGTTTACCGTCATGAAGATCAAGGGCGACAAGGTGCTGCTGGACGGCAACCACCCGCTGGCGGGCAAGGCCTTGCGCTTTGCCGTCACGGTGGCGGCGGTTCGTCCCGCCACGGAAGAAGAGATTGCGCACCGCCACGTGCACGGCGAGCACGGGCATCATCATTGATTGGAGGGCGTCGGTGTCCGCGTTGTCTGTCAGACGCTGGGTTCTTTCATGGCGGCCGTAAAGAGTTGGAAGTTGTCCCCCCCTTTTTTCTTGGCGGCATACATCGCGGCGTCGGCGTATTTGATCAGTTCGTCTGGTTGCTGGCTGTCATGGGGGTAGAGGCTGATGCCGACGCTGGCGGTGACGGCGAGTTCCTGGCCATCCAGCAGCATGGGCTGGGTCAGCGCATGGATGATTTTCTGGGCGATCAGGGAGGCATCGTCGGAGCGGGAGATGGATTCAAGGATGACGGTGAATTCGTCACCGCCCAACCGGGCTACGGTGTCACCCTCGCGCACGCAGGCCGTGAGGCGCTGGGCCACGACCTGTAGCAATTGATCGCCGGTGTGATGGCCCAGGCTGTCGTTGACCTGCTTGAAGTTGTCGATGTCCATGAACATCACCGCCATCTTGTCCTGGGTGCGGTGGGCGCGGGCCACGGCGTGGTTCAAGCGCTCGCTGAACAGGCCCCGATTGGGCAGGCTGGTGAGGCCATCGTGGTGGGCGAGGAACAACATCTGCTCTTCGGCGGCTTTGCGTTTGGTGATGTCGGAGAACACGCCGACATGGTTGACGATCTGCCCCGCATCGTTTTTGACGACGTTGATGGTGAGCCATTCCGGGTAGATTTCTCCATTGCGGCGCCGGTTCCATATTTCTCCCTGCCAGTGGCCCTTGCTGGCGATTTCTGCGTGCATCTTCTTGTAAAAGACAGCGTCGTGCCGGCCGGAAGAAATCAGGGAGGGCGTCTTGCCGATGGCCTCGTGCGCCAGGTAGCCGGTGATCTGGGTAAATGCCGGGTTGACGGACTCGATGACATTTTGGGTGTTGGTGACCATGATGCCTTCGAGCGTGCTCTGGAACACCTGGGTGGCCAGGCGTTGGTGCTGCTGAGAGAGTGCCAGGCTGTGCTCTCGCTCTCTCAGTGCTTCACGCAACTGGTGAACGTAGTCGTTTTCGATACTCTCCAGCAGGCTGGAGAAGGTGGCCAGGCCCAGCAGTTTCCCGGTGCTGTCGGTGACGCCGAGGTGGCGAATGTGTTTCTCCATGAACAGCGTGCGGGCATGGTACAGGCTGTCATCGCTGGAGACGCAGATGAGCGGGCGGCTGGCCAGCGCGCCGATGTTGTGCAGACCCTGGACGCCGCCGATCAGACGCACGACATCGCGTTCGGTGAGGATGCCGTGGTCACCCTCCGGGTACCGCGTGAGGATGGCGTCCAGGCCGCTGGCATACATTTTTTTGACGGCGTCGGCCAGCGGGGTGTCGACGCAGAGAATCGGGTGCCGTCGATTGAGTACCGACTTGACCTGGCGCAGGGACAGGTAGTATTCGATGCCCTGGTTGATGACGATGTCGCTCTGCGTGATCACACCCCGGTGTTTTCCGCTGTCGTCCAGCACCAGGAAATGCCGCACTTTTTCCTCGCGAAAGCGCAGGGCGGCTTCGCCCAAGAGGGCGCTGGCGAGGATGGTTTTGACTGGCGCACTCATGTGCTGCGCAATGGGGGTGTGGATGGTTTGTGGTGACGACAAGTCCAGCGACAGCGCATCCTGTTCCGTCCAGATGCCGATGATGGCGTCGTTCTGCGCCACCAGAATCGAACTGCAACCGGCCGCCACCATGCGCTGGGCCGCTTGGGAGAGGGTCGTGTCCGGCGGGCAAGTGAGAAGGTGCGGGCGAATGATCCGTTCGATGGTGATGTCGGTGTACATCGGGTACTCAGGCGTTAAATAGTTCACACTTTTCCATCATATCGCGTGAAGGCCGCAGCGGATTCGACGCGGAGCGGTCAGTCCGGCGGCGCCCGCCCGCCGCTGCAACGCTCGACTCCGGCCAGGTCCAGCCTGGACTGCACCTCTGCCAGGCCCGCCTCTGCCAGCAGGCTGCGCACGGGGGCCGCCTGGTCCCAACCGTGCTCCAGCAGCAGCCAGCCGCCGGGCAGCAGGTGGGCACGGGCCTGCGCGATGATTCTCCGGATGTCGTCCAGGCCGTCGACGCCGCTGGCCAGTGCCTGCAAGGGCTCGTGGCGCAGGGCCGCCAGGTGCTGGTCTTGCGCGGCGATGTAGGGCGGGTTGGAGACGATCAGGTCAAAGCGCCCCGTGACCTGGCTGAGCCAGCAGCCCGCTTGAAAATCCACCTCGAGTTCCAATCGCCGGGCATTGGCCTGGGCCACGGCCAGTGCATCGGCACTGGCGTCCACCGCCGTGACCTGAAGGTCGGGCCGGTTGTGCTTGAGGGCCAGGGCGATGGCACCGCTGCCGGTGCCGAGGTCGATGATGCGCAGGGGCTGGCCGCCTTCACCCCCGCCTTCTCCCGGAGGGGGTAAGCCACCGACGGGGGGCGGGAGTAGAGACAGCGCCCACTCGACCAGGGTTTCGGTGTCCGGGCGGGGTACCAGTACGCGCCGGTCCACCTGAAGGTTCAGGCCAAAGAACTCTTGATGGCCGGTGAGGTAGGCCGCCGGTTCGCCGTTGGCGCGCCGTTGCACGGCGGCCTCAAACGCGGCCTGGGCGGCGGGGGGCAGGGTGTCACCGTCGTGGGCCAGCAGCCAGGCGCGGTCATGCACGGAGCGGCCCAGTGCGTGCAGCAGCAGCAACTGGGCGTCGAGCCGGTCCAGGCCCTGGGCCTGGGCGGTGTTGAGGGCTTGCGCGAGGGTCATGGGGTGCAAGAGCAAGGACCGGGTCGGGCGTGGCGTGTGCGGGCGCTCAGACGGTGCCGAGTTCCAGCGCGGCCAGTTGTTGTGCCGCTTCGTAGGCTTGCAGCGCTTCCAGGACGTCGTCCAGGTCGCCTTCCATGATGGCCAGCAGCTTGTACAGCGTGAGGTTGATGCGGTGGTCGGTCAGGCGCCCCTGCGGGAAGTTGTAGGTGCGGATGCGGTCGCTGCGGTCACCGCTGCCGATCAGGCTTTTGCGTTCGGCGGCATCCTTGGCGGCGCGCGCGCTACGCTCCTTCTCCTGGATGCGGGCGGTCAGCACCTTGAGCGCCTGGGCCTTGTTGCTGTGCTGGCTGCGGCCGTCCTGGCATTCGGCCACGATGCCTGTGGGCAGGTGGGTGATGCGCACCGCCGAGTCGGTCTTGTTGATGTGCTGGCCGCCGGCGCCGCTGGCGCGGTAGGTGTCGATGCGCAGGTCAGACGGATTGATCTGAATGGCCTGGGCCTCGTCCGGCTCGGGCAGCACGGCCACGGTGCAGGCGCTGGTGTGGATGCGGCCCTGCGTTTCGGTGGCCGGCACGCGCTGCACCCGGTGGCCGCCGGATTCGAACTTGAGCGCGCCGTAGACGCCGCTACCGGAGGGGCCGTCGCCAGCCCGGCCTTCGACCCGCAGCACCACCTCCTTGTAGCCGCCCAATTCACTCGGCGACTCGCTGATGATCTCGGTCTTCCAGCCCTGGCGTTCGCAGTAGCGGCTGTACATGCGCAGCAGGTCGCCGGCGAACAGGGCCGATTCGTCGCCGCCAGTGCCAGCCCGGATTTCGACAAAGGCGTTGCGCTCGTCGTCCGGGTCTTTGGGCAGCAGCATGCGCTGCAACTCGGTGTCGAGTTGCTGGAGTTCGGCGCTGGCGCTGTCGACCTCTTCCTGCGCCATGGTTTCCATGTCGGGATCATTGGCCGCGCCCGCCAGCATTTCCTGTGCGCCGGCCAACTCGGCTTCGCGCTGCCGGTAGCGGGCCCAGCGGCTGGCCACCGCGGCTACTTCGGTGTGTTCGCGTGACAGCATCAGAAACTGCTTCATGTCGTTCATGATGTCCTCGCGCGAGAGCAGGAATTCAAGCTCTCCCAGACGGTCGGCGTAGCGGGCAAGTTGTTGGCGGAGAAAGGGTTTCATGGGTTGGCGAGGAGGCTTCTTGGCGGGGGCTTCGACAGGCTCAGCCCGAACGGCGTGAAAACTGTCGTGCGGGGAAAAATGACCGTTCACCCTGAGCTTGTCGAAGGGGCGAAGGGCGACGGCGCGCTGGGCGCAACCCTTGGTGCAACCCAGCTAACGCTCTTTGCGCAGGAAAAAGTGCTCAATGGCGGTGCTGGCCTGTTCGCGGGCACGGGCATCGCCGGCATGCAGCTCGGCCAGGGCGCCATGCAGCATTTTCTGCGTCAACCCTTTGGAGAGCGTTTCCAGCACGGCATCGATGTCCTCACCCCGTGCCAGCAGCTTGCGGGCACGGGCCAACTCGGCGGTGCGCCATTCGTCCGCCTGGGCGTTGAGTTGCTGAATCAGGGGCACCGTGCTGCGCTGGTCAACCCAGTGCATGAAACTCTGCACGCCAGCGTCCACGATGGCCTCGGCCTGCGCCACCGCTGCCTGGCGGCTGGCCTGCGCAGTTTGCACCACGCCAGCCAGGTCGTCCACGGTGTACAGGTACACGTCTTCCAGCTTCTTGACCTCGGGTTCAATGTCGCGCGGCACCGCCAGATCGACCATGAACATGGGGCGGTGTTTGCGCTGCTTCAGGGCGCGCTCCACCGCACCCAGACCGATGATGGGCAGCGTGCTGGCGGTGCAGCTGATCACCGCGTCAAACTCATGCAGCCGCCCCGGCAGGTCGGCCAGGCGCATGACCTCGCCGCCAAAACGGCTGGCCAGCTTCTCGCCGCGTTCCAGTGTGCGGTTGGCAATTGCCATGTGTTTGGGCGTTTTGGCGCAAAAGTGGGTGGCGCAGAGCTCGATCATTTCGCCGGCGCCCACAAACAGGACTTTCACTTCACTCAGGTCCTCAAACAATTGTCCGGCCAGGCGCACGGTGGCGGCGGCCATGCTGATGGAATGGGCGCCTATTTCGGTGGAGCTGCGCACTTCCTTGGCCACGGCAAACGAGCGCTGAAACAACTGGCTCAGTGTGGTGCCCAGTGCCCCGGCGGCCTCGGCGGCCCGCACGGCGTCTTTGAGTTGCCCCAGAATTTGGGGCTCGCCCAGCACCATCGAGTCCAGCCCGCTGGCTACCCGAAACGCGTGGCGCGCGGCCAGACCGTTTTCCAGCGCATAGGAGTGGGAGCGCAGCAGGGCAGGGGAGACGCCGCCGGCGTGAGCCAGCCAGTCCAGCGTGTGTTCCAGCTCGGGCGTGTCGCCGGCGCAGTAAATTTCGGTGCGGTTGCAGGTGGAGATGAGGGCAGCCTCCGGCTGGCGCGCAAGGGACGTGCGCAAACCGCGCAACGTCGGTCCGATCTGATCCAGGGCGAACGCAAACCGGCCGCGCAGATCGAGCGGCGCGGTTGTGTGATTGATGCCCAAAGCCCAGACTGCCATCGGGCGATTATAAAATCAGCCCGGTCAGATCTTGTCCCGAATACTTTGCCATCGCCCTGGAGGCCGTTACCTATGGGCCCACTTGCTCTGTTGAATCATGTTCTCAATTTTGTCGCCCCGGCCCTGTTTGTGGCGTTGGGGGTGACCCTGGCTGCTCGTTCATTCATAAGAAAAAAATCGGCCGCTCCCGCCTTGTCAAGGCAGCTGGCGGTTAATTTTGCGGCAGCCGTGCTGCTGCTGGCGCTCGGTTTGTGGTGGTTTGGCCATGACGGCAAGATTGCCACCTACGCGGGCATGAGCCTGCTGTGTGCCAGCAGCCAGTGGTTCATGCTGCGTGGCTGGAAAGCGTAGTCCCGGCGCCGCGAACGGCATCGCACCTACCGGCCGGCCTTGAAGTTGGTAAAGGTTCGGGTTTGCACCCGGCGCAGCTCTTGCGGCAGGGCATCGGGCGCGATCATGGTTCTGGTGGCGGCAGCGTCCAGAAAAATGGACTTGTTGTCGGCCACGTCTTTTTTCACAAACTTGAGCGACGCGGCATTGGGGTTGGCGTAATACACCTTGTTGGTGAGCGACGCATGCACTTGCGGGCGCAGGATGTAGTTGATGAACAGGTGGGCATTCTCCACATTCGGTGCGTCCTTGGGGATCGCCATGGTGTCGAAAAACAGGGTGGCACCGGTTTTGGGCACCAGCGCTTCAATCACCACCGGCGTTTTGGACCTGGCTGCTGCGGCGCGGTTGCGGGCGATGTTGATGTCGCCCGAGAAGCCCATGACCAGACAGGTGGCGCCACTGGCCATTTCCTCGATGTAGCCGGACGACGAAAAGCGGGTGACATGGGGCCGGATGCTTTTGAGCAACTGGGCGGCCAGCACGTAATCCGCCGGGTCGCGGCTGTAAGCCGGCTTGCCGACGTACAGCAGGGCGGCCGGCAGCACCTCGGAGGCCGAGTCCAGTACGCTCACGCCGCAGCTTTTGAGCTTGCTGACGTATTTCGGGTCGAACAGCAGACTCCAGGCGTTCTCGGGCAGCGGCAGGTTGCCCAGCGCGGCCTTGACCTGGTTGACGTTGATGCCGACGGTGACGTAGCCCCACAGCCAGTCCACCAGATAGGCATTGCCGGGATCGACTTTGGCCAGCTGTGCCAGCAGGCCTGGGTCCAGGTTGCCCCAGTTGGTGAGCTTGCTGCGGTCCAGCTTTTGCAGCAGACCGCCTTCAAGCTGGGTTTTGGCGAAGTGCGAGCCGGGCACGACGATGTCGTAGCCGGTCTTGCCCGCTACCAGCTTGGCATGCAGGATTTCGTTGTTGTCGTAGGTGTCGTACCGGACTTTGATGCCGGTCTCTTTTTCGAAGTTCCGGATGGTGTCTTCGGCAATGTAGTCGGACCAGTTGTAAATATTCAGCACTTTGGGATCGGCCGCGCGAGCCGCGCCGGCACACAGCATGGCGCCTGCGGCCAATGTCAGAGCAAAAATTTTCAGGTTCATCGCCATGGGGGTCAATTCTCGGAGGTGGGGTGGAAAATCATAGCAAAGGCGGGAACAGGTCAAGCCGGTCCGTGATGATGCCGTCAAGGCCCAGGTCGAGCAGGCGGTGCGCCGCCCATTCGTCGTTCACGGTGTAGCCCATGGTTCGAAATCCCGCGTTTTGGGCTTGCGTCACGCTGGCGCGGTCCCACAGCGCATGGTTGCAGACGATGGCCACGCAGTCCAGCCGGCGGGCGACCGCCAGCCAGTCCTGCCGCGCTGTGTCCAGCAGCAGGCCGCGCGGCAACCGGGGTGCGGCGTCGCGGGCCGCCTGCAGGGCCTCGGGCTCAAAGGAGCTCAGCAGCGGCGGCATGGCGGCACCTTGCCAGAGCCGTGCCGCGTGCCGTGCCACCGCTTCGCCGGTCTGGCGCTCCAGCCCCGGTGTGGGTTTGATTTCAAGGTTCAGACAATGGCCGTTGTGCAGGCAGTAGCGGGCAATGTTGGCAAGGCTGGGCAGCGGTTCGCCCGTGTAATGGCGCGAGTGCCAGCTGCCGGCATCGAGTTGCGCCAGCGTGCTCCAGGGGTGCTCGCCCGCCGTCGCGCCGACGCCTTCACCCAGGTGTTCACCGACGTTGGTCGTGCGCAGCAATGTATCGTCGTGCAGCAGGAAGGGCACGCCGTCGGCGCTCAGCTTGACGTCGCACTCGAACATGCGATAGCCATGGCTGGCCCCCAGACGAAACGCGGCCAGCGTGTTCTCGGGCGCCAGCCTGCCTGCGCCGCGGTGCGCGATCCAGCGCGGGTAGGGCCAGTTGTCAAAGGTGATGGGCTGGAGCATGGGCATCGGCCTTATTCAGCGGTGCTGGGTTGTGGTGGCTGCAATTATGTAGTCCCTCCGCACGGATAAGAATAGAGACGGGTTGTTGGGGGGGGGCGGGTTCCCGTCAGGCCAGCAGGTGAATGCTGCGCTGCGGTAATATCTCGGGCCAGCCGGGCTTACCCTTGCGTCACTCCCTGTGACGTTATGGCTGCAACTACAAAAACCGATGAACGCTCCCGCTCAGCCTAACCCATTGATGTCCGCGTCCGCCCGTGCGCCGCACGAACACGCGCGCATTCGCGAAATTCCGTACAACTACACCTCGTTTTCCGACCGCGAAATCGTCATCCGCCTGTTGGGTGCCCCGGCGTGGGACTTGCTCAACCGTCTGCGCGATGAGCGCAGTACCGGCCGTTCGGCCCGTATGCTGTATGAGGTTCTGGGCGACGTCTGGGTGGTGCAGCGCAACCCGTATTTGCAGGACGACCTGCTGGACAACCCCAAGCGGCGCGCCTTGCTGGTAGAGGCTTTGCAGCACCGTCTGGGCGAGGTGCAAAAGCGTCGCACCCCCGAGACCGACCCCGAGCGCGATGCCCTGGTGGGCGAGTTGCTCAAGGCCGCCGGCCAGGCCGTGCAGGCGTTTGATGCCGCGTTTGTCGAAATGGCTGCCCTGCGCCGCAAAGCCCAGCGCACGCTGGTCAAACTGACCGCCAAAGACAACATCAAGTTTGATGGCCTGTCGCGTGTGAGTCACGTGACGGATGCCACCGACTGGCGCGTCGAGTACCCGTTTGTGGTGCTGACGCCGGACACCGAAGAAGAGATGGCCGGGCTGGTCAAGGGCTGCATCGATCTGGGGTTGACCATCATCCCGCGCGGCGGCGGTACCGGCTACACCGGCGGCGCGATTCCCCTGACCTGGAAAAGCGTGGTCATCAACACCGAAAAGCTCGAAGCCATGACGGAAGTCGAGGTGGTGACGCTGCCGGGGCTGGACCAGCCGGTGGCCACGGTCTGGTCGCAAGCCGGTGTGGTGACCCAGCGCGTGGCCGATGCGGCCGAGCGCGGCGGCTATGTGTTCGCGGTGGACCCGACCTCGGCCGAGGCCTCCTGCGTCGGCGGCAACATCGCCATGAACGCCGGCGGCAAAAANNTGTGGGGCACGGCGCTGGACAACCTGGCGAGCTGGCGCATGGTGACGCCGCAAGCCGAATGGCTGGAGGTGACGCGTCTCAACCACAACCTGGGCAAGATCCACGATGCTGAAGTTGCCAGTTTCGAGCTGAAGTATTTCAAGGCCGACGGCAAGACCCCTTTGCGCACCGAGCGCCTGGACATTCCCGGCAGGACCTTTCGCAAGGAGGGCCTGGGCAAGGACGTGACTGACAAGTTCCTGAGCGGCCTGCCGGGCATCCAGAAGGAAGGCTGTGACGGCCTGATCACCAGCGCCCGCTGGGTGGTGCACCGCCTGCCGGTGCACACGCGCACCGTGTGCCTGGAGTTTTTTGGCAATGCCAAGGATGCCGTGCCCAGCATTGTGGAGATCGTTGAGTTCATGTTTGTCGAGCAAAAACGCTCGGGTGTGGTGCTGGCCGGGCTGGAGCACCTGGACGACCGCTACCTCAAGGCCGTGGGTTACGCCACCAAGTCCAAACGCGGCGGAAGCCCGAAGATGGCGCTGTTTGGCGACATTGCCGGTGACGACGCCGACGCCGTGGCCCGTGCCGCTTCGGAGGTGGTGCGCATTGCCAATTCGCGCAGTGGCGAGGGCTTTGTGGCCGTCAGCCCGGAAGCGCGCAAGAAATTCTGGCTGGACCGCAAACGCACCGCTGCCATTTCGAAGCACACCAACGCCTTCAAGATCAATGAAGACGTGGTCATTCCGTTGCCGCGCATGGCGGAATACACCGACGGTATTGAGCGCATCAATATTGAATTGAGTCTGCGCAACAAGATCAAGCTGTGCAACGAGCTGGAGTCTTTCTTCAGCGCGGACAACCTGCCTCATCTGCATGACATCAGCAGGAGGGTCGATGCCGATGAAACCCCCTCGGCTGAGCTGTTGGAAGATCGCGTGGCACAGGCGCTGGCGCTGGTGCGCGAGGTGCGCACGCAGTGGCAGGGCTGGCTGCAGGACGTGGACACACTGTTCCCGCAGTTGCAGGACCACTCGCTGCGTGCCAGTTGGAAAACGCAGATACGGGGTCCACTGCAGGCCATCTTCACCGGTCGTGCGTTTGAAGCGATGCTGGCCGAGTGCCAGGCCCTCCAGGAGCGCGTGCTCAAAGGCCGCGTCTGGGCGGCCCTGCACATGCATGCGGGCGATGGCAATGTGCATACCAACCTGCCGGTCAACAGCGACGACTATGAAATGCTGCAGGCGGCGCACGGCGCGGTCAAGCGCATCATGGCGCTGGCGCGTTCGCTCAATGGCGTGATCTCGGGCGAGCACGGCATCGGCATTACCAAGCTGGAGTTTTTGAGCGACGAAGAGCTGCGGCCTTTCACCGAATACAAGGCCAGGATTGACCCTGAAGGGCGCTTCAACAAAGGCAAGTTGCTGCGAAACAATGAGCCTCCCGAGCGGGGCCATATTGGCTTGCGGGCCGATCTGACCAACGCCTACACCCCCAGCTTCGGCTTGATGGGGCATGAATCGCTGATCATGCAGCAAAGCGACATTGGCGCCATTGCCGACAGCGTGAAAGACTGCCTGCGCTGCGGCAAGTGCAAGCCGGTGTGCTCCACCCACGTGCCGCGCGCCAACCTGCTGTACAGCCCGCGCAACAAGATTCTGGCCACCTCGCTGCTGGTGGAGGCCTTCCTGTACGAAGAGCAGACACGGCGCGGCATCTCGATCCGTCACTGGCAGGAGTTCGAGGACGTGGCCGACCACTGCACGGTCTGTCACAAGTGCCTGTCGCCTTGTCCGGTGGACATCGATTTTGGCGACGTTTCCATGAACATGCGCAACCTGCTGCGCAAGATGGGCCAGAAGAGCTTCCGCCCGGCGGGGGCGGCGGCCATGTTCATGCTCAACGCCACCAACCCCGAGACCATCAAGTTTGCACGCTCGGCCATGGTCAACGTGGCCATGAAGGCGCAGCGCATGGCGCATGACGTGCTCAAGGTCATCGCCCGCAGGCAGACCAAGGCGCCGCCGGCCACGCTGGGCGCCGCGCCCATCAAGGAGCAGATCATTCACTTCGTGAACAAGAAGCTGCCCGGTGGGCTGCCCAAGAAGACGGCGCGCGCCTTGCTGGACATCGAGGACAAGGACTACGTGCCGATCATCCGGGACCCGCAAGCCACCACGGCCGAGACCGAGGCGGTGTTCTACTTTCCAGGTTGCGGCTCGGAGCGCCTGTTCAGTCAGGTAGGGCTGGCGACGCAGGCCATGCTGTGGCATGCGGGTGTGCAAACCGTCTTGCCGCCGGGCTACCTGTGCTGCGGTTACCCGCAGCGCGGCTCGGGCCAGTTTGACAAGGCCGAGAAAATGATCACCGACAACCGGGTGCTGTTTCACCGGGTGGCCAACACCCTGAACTATCTGGACATCAAGACGGTGGTGGTGAGCTGCGGCACCTGTTATGACCAGTTGCAGGGCTATGAGTTCGACAAGATTTTCCCCGGCAGCCGCATCATCGACATCCATGAGTACCTGCTGGAGAAGGGCGTCACCCTGAAAAACGCAGGCTCGTTCCTGTTCCACGACCCCTGCCACAGCCCGATGAAGCTGCAGGAGCCGATCAAGACCGTCAAGGCCCTGCTGGGCGACAAGGTGATCCAGTCCGAGCGTTGCTGCGGCGAGTCTGGTACGCTCGCGCTCAACCGGCCGGACGTCTCGACCCAGGTGCGTTTTCGCAAGGAAGAAGAGATTCGCAAGGGCGAGGTTCAGTTGCGCGAAAAGGGCGGCCTGGGGCCGAAGGAAAACGTCAAGATATTGACCTCCTGCCCGGCCTGCCTGCAGGGCTTGAGCCGTTTCGGCGACGACCTGCAAAATGGCTTGCTGGAGGCGGACTACATCGTGGTCGAGATGGCGAACCAGATTCTGGGTGAGCAGTGGATGCCTGACTACGTGAAACGTGCCAACGATGGCGGCATTGAGCGGGTGCTGGTCTGAGGGATGATGCCAACGACTTGCTCCTTGTGTACCACTCCCGGTGGTGCGCTGGTGTTTCAGGGGGGGGGATTTCGGGTCATCCGGGCGCAGGAGGAGGGTTTTCCAGCCTTCTACCGGGTGGTCTGGAACGCGCACGTGGCCGAGTTCTCGGACCTCTGTCTGGCGGATCGGACCTTGTGCATGGCGGCGGTCAACGTGGTGGAGCTGGCCTTGCGCGAGCACCTGCAGCCGGCCAAGATCAATCTGGCGGCCCTGGGCAATGTGGTGCCGCACTTGCATTGGCACGTGATTGCCCGTTTTGATTGGGACAGCCACTTTCCGGCGCCGGTCTGGGGCCAGCCGCTGCGGACGCCCGACGCCATGGCGCTGGCCAGCATTCGGACCCGCCTGGAGGCGGTAGAGCATGCGATCCGGCGCGAGCTGGCCGAGTTGCCGCTGGCGGTGTGATGCCTTTAATTTTTAGCAGGTGGTCTTCATGGCAGGTTTGAAATCAGGTGCGCCGACACCGCAGGCAATCACGGCGCACAGCCAGTCCAGGGTGCTGGAGATCGGTTTTTCGGATGGCGCAGGGTTCCGCATTCCGTTTGAGCTGATGCGCGTGTACTCGCCCTCGGCCGAAGTGCAGGGACATGGGCCGGGCCAGGAAGTACTGCAGACCGGCAAGCGGGACGTGACCCTGGTCGGGCTGGAGCCGGTCGGCAATTATGCGGTGCAGCCTGCGTTTTCCGATGGACACAACTCCGGCATCTATTCCTGGGACTATCTTTATTTTTTGGGTTCGCAGCAGGAGCAGCTGTGGGCGGACTACACCGCCCGCCTGGCCGCCGCCGGGGTCGAGCGCGACGCTCCCATGCCCGTGAAGGCCGGACACGGCTGCGACAGTCATTAAGAGGATTCGAGTCATGACAACAACACATTTTGGTTATCAATCGGTGGATGAGGGCGAAAAGGCAAAACACGTGCGCGGCGTGTTTGATTCCGTCGCACCCAAATACGACCTGATGAACGACCTGATGTCGATGGGGCTGCACCGTGCCTGGAAGGCGTTCACCGTGCTGGTGGCCGATGTCCGCGAAGGCTACCAGGTGCTCGACATTGCCGGCGGCACTGGCGACCTGGCGCTGGCGTTCTCCAAAAAAGTAGGCAAAAGCGGGCGCGTGGTGCATAGCGACATCAATGAAGCCATGCTGCGCACCGGGCGCAATCGCCTGCTGGATGCGGGCGTGGTGCTGCCGACGCTGGTGTGCGACGCTGAAAAACTGCCTTTTCCCGACCATCATTTCGACGTGGTGAGCGTGGCTTTCGGCCTGCGCAACATGACGCACAAGGACGTGGCGCTGGCCGAGATGAACCGGGTGCTCAGGCCGGGCGGCAAGTTGCTGGTGCTGGAGTTTTCCAAGGTGGCGCCGCCACTGGAAAAAGTGTACGACTGGTATTCCTTCAAGGTTCTGCCCAAGCTGGGTCGGCTGGTGGCGGGCGACGATGCCAGCTACCGTTACCTCGCCGAGTCGATTCGCATGCACCCGGGACAGGAGGAGCTCAAAGCCCTCATGAAAAATAATGGTTTTTCTCATGTGGATTACCACAACCTCACGGGCGGGCTGGTAGCCTTGCATGTTGGAATCAGGTGCTGAAGCTTGTGGTTTTTAAAACAAGCATCATTCAATTGAAAAAATGACTGGAGAGAAGATGAAATTCTGGACTTTGTTATTGACGGTATTTTTGGCGTTGGCGAGCCTGAACGCCGAAGCCGCCAGGCGCATGGGGGGTGGCCGCTCCATCGGTCAGCAGTCCAGCAACGTGACGCAGCGTCAGGCTGCACCGGCGCAAGGTGCTGTGAAACCGGCAGCGCCTGCGCCCACCGCACCGGCGGCGGCCCCCAAGAGGCCTTGGGGTGCCATGCTGGGCGGCCTGGCGGCGGGTCTCGGCCTGGCCTGGCTGGCCAGCTCCCTCGGGTTGGGTGAGGGCATGGGGCAGTTCATGATGTTTGCCCTGCTGGCGCTGGTGATCATGATGGCGGTGAGCTGGTTCAAGCGCTCGCGTCAGGCGGCGGCGTCGCAGAACGCGGGCAATTCGCCGTTTGCGTTTCAGGGTGCATCACCGGCCAGCGTGGCCCAGGCGCCTGTCAGTTACCGGCCGGAAAATGTCGGTAACGATGCCTCCGCCCGCCCGTGGGAGCGCAGCAATACGGTGTTCGATTCCCAGAATGCGGCGGCGTCGGGGTCGATGATTGGTTCTGGCCTGGCTGGTTCGCAGAGCTGGGGTATTCCGGCTGGTTTTGACAGCGAGGGCTTCCTCAAGTCGGCGAAGGAAAATTTTATTTCCCTGCAGGCGGCCTGGGACAAGTCGGACATCAATGCCTTGCGTGTCATGATGACGGACGTCATGCTCAAGGAAATCCAGGCGCAGCTCGCCGAGCGGGAAACCCATAGCGGCGGGCCGGTCAATCTGACCGATGTCGTCATGATCGATGCCCAGCTGTTGGGCATCGAAGACATGGGTGACGCCTACATGGCCAGTGTCGAGTTTTCCGGCATGATTCGCGAAGAGCCCTCCGCCGGCCCGAGCCCGTTCCGTGAAGTGTGGAACATGACCAAGGCCAAGAGCGACGGCAGTGGCTGGTTGGTGGCCGGGGTGCAGGCTTTGCAATGATGGCTGGTGCGAATTCGGTTTGAATTCAGGGAATAATCGGGGACTATGGCAACACAGTTCCCTTTTCCATTTCTGGATGGATTCCTTCAGAATCTCCCGCTTCCCGATTTGCAGCCGCCGGTGTGGGTGGTGGACGAAATGCAGCGTCGCATCGTCCTGCTGCTGAATCACATTTTGCTTCAGGAAAAAGAGGCCACCAGCCGTCTGGCACGACAAAAAGGTCGTGTCGTTCACATGCAGTGGCGTGCATTTGCAATGAAATTGATCGCCACGCCAGCCGGTTTGCTGGATCGGGCGCCGCCCGAGCTGAATGCGGACCTGGTGTTGACGGTCGCTGAAGAATCTCCCCTGGCGCTGGTGCAAGCTGCACTGCGTGGTGACAAGCCCGCCGTGCGCGTCGAAGGGGATGTGCAACTGGCCGCCGAGATCAACTGGCTGGCTGATCACATTCGCTGGGACCTGGAGGAAGACCTGTCCCGTGTCGTGGGCGATGCCCCGGCCCACACCTTGGGGCAGGCGGGCCGGGCCGCCGTGCGGGCCTTGCGGCAGTTCCTGTCGGCAAACGCCGCGGGCGGTTCGACCGGGGACGCGGCATGACCCGCCTGTTCCGTGGCGTCTTCATCGTTTGGGTGATGCTGCGCTACGGTCTGGATAAGCTGCTCCTGACGAGCTTTCAAAAACCCTGGTTGCGGACTGTGGCCCGCATCGTGTCGGTCGGGCGCAAGTTCGATGCGCCTCGTGGTCAGCGTATCCGGCAGGCGCTGGAGCGCCTGGGTCCCATTTTTGTCAAATTCGGACAGGTGCTGTCGACCCGGCGCGACTTGTTGCCGCTGGATATCGCGGACGAACTGGCTCGTCTGCAGGATCGCGTGCCGCCCTTCGGCAGCGAGGTGGCCGTTGCCACCATTGAGCGCGCTTTCAACAAGAAACTGGCGGACATTTTTGTTTCATTCGAGCAGGAGCCGGTCGCCAGCGCCTCGATTGCGCAGGTGCATTTTGCCGTGCTCAAGGATCGGGCCGGCCGGGAACGGGAGGTGGCCGTCAAGGTGCTGCGCCCTGGCATGCTCCCGGCGATCGAAAAGGATCTGAGCCTGATGCGCCTGATGGCGGGCTGGGTGGATCGTTTGTCCAATGACGGCAAGCGCCTCAAGCCGCGCGAAGTGGTGGCTGAATTTGACAAGTATCTGCATGATGAGCTCGATCTGGTGCGTGAGGCGTCGAGTGCTGCGCAACTGCGGCGCAATATGGAGGGGCTGGATCTGGTGCTGATTCCGGAGATGTTCTGGGACTATTGCGCGACCGAGGTCATTGTGATGGAGCGCATGAACGGCATACCCATCAGCCAGGTGGCACGCCTGCGGGCGGCGGGGGTGAACATCCCCAAGCTGGCGCGGGATGGCGTCATCCTGTTTTTCACCCAGGTGTTCCGGGATGGTTTCTTTCATGCCGACATGCACCCCGGCAACATTCAGGTCAGTGTGGCGCCTGCCACATTCGGCCGTTATATCTCGCTTGATTTCGGCATCGTGGGCACCTTGACCGAGTCGGACAAGGAGTATCTGGCGCAGAACTTCACGGCCTTTTTCCGGCGCGACTACAAGCGGGTGGCCGAGTTGCATATCGAGTCCGGCTGGGTGCCTGCCGCGACGCGGGTCGACGAGCTGGAGTCCGCCATCCGTTCCGTGTGTGAGCCGTACTTTGACCGGCCGCTCAAGGAAATCTCACTTGGACTGGTGCTGATGCGGCTGTTTCAGACCTCCCGGCGTTTTTCGGTCGAAATCCAGCCGCAGTTGGTCTTGTTGCAAAAAACCCTGCTCAATATAGAAGGACTGGGGCGGCAACTGGATCCGGAGCTGGATCTCTGGGCGACGGCCAAACCGTTTCTTGAGAAATGGATGATCGATCAGTTGGGGCCCAAAAAACTCATCGGCCAGTTGCGCAACGAGGCTCCCCGCTACGCCAAATTATTGCCCGAGTTACCCCGGCTGTTGTTTGATTTTCTTCAGAACAAGCGCTCGGCCCCGAACCAGGGGCTGGACGAGTTGCTGGTTGAGCAAAGGCGCACCAACCGCCTGCTGCAGGCGCTCGTGTACGGTGGCGTCGGCTTTGTGCTGGGCCTGGTGGTCATGCAGCTGATTGTGCGGGTCCGGGTTTTCTAGTTGGGCTGACTGGCGAGCAGCGGTGAGGGGCTGACGCCCTATAATTTGGGACTTTGCTACCTGAAATCCGAGTCTTATCGCCATGCCAATTTACGCTTATAAATGCGGGTCCTGCGGGTTTGCCAAGGACGTGTTGCAGAAAATGTCGGATGACCCGCTGACAGACTGTCCAAGCTGTGGGGCGGCTGCCTTCGCAAAGCAGTTGACGGCGGCGGGCTTTCAGCTCAAGGGTTCCGGCTGGTATGCCACCGACTTCAAGGGTGGGGCGTCGGCGGGCTCCAGCACGGTCACTGCCCCTCCCGGCGCTGATACGGCGTCAAAAGGAGCGGACGGCACCAAGCCGGGCGAGAGTTCCTCCGTAAAGACCGATGCGTCGCCACCTGCTGCCGCAGGTGGATGCGGTGGCTCGTGTGCCTGCCATTGATGCGCGGCCAGCGAAACCCAGGGACCCCTCGTGCCAATTAAAAAATACCTGCTCACCGGCCTGCTGGCCTGGTTGCCGCTGACTCTCACCATTTGGGTGTTGTTGTGGCTGGTTGGGCTGCTCGACGCCATTTTTGGCGGTATTTTGACCGGGCTTGTCGCCGTGACGCCAGCCTCGACCGGCGCCTTGCTTGAGCAATTTCGGCACATCCCCGGTCTGGGCGTGCTTCTGGTTTTTTCCGTCTTGCTGCTGACGGGGGCACTGGTCTCCAATGTGGCAGGCAACTGGCTGCTCAACCGGTGGGATAGGCTGTTCACCAAAATTCCGGTGTTCAAGTCCATTTACAACAGTGTGAAAAAAGTGTCGGACACACTTTTTTCCAGCAACGGCAATGCGTTTCGCACCGCCATGCTGGTGCAGTATCCGCGCGCGGGTGTCTGGACCATCGCGTTCCAGACCGGCACCCCTGGCGGTGAGGTCGCCGGGCATCTGGGGCCGGATTTTGTGAGTGTCTATGTGCCCACCACGCCCAACCCGACCAGCGGATTTTTCCTGATGCTGCCGCGCTCTGAAGTCATTGAGTTGAAGATGAGTGTGGATGAGGCCCTGACCTATGTGATCTCCATGGGGTCGGTGGCGCCCGCGGCTTCGGTGACCGTTTCTTCCAAATAATTTTATTGATAACCTGTGCCGCCTTTTCCGGCGGGCTATGAAAGCTGTCTATGGCCATGCGTTCCCACTATTGCGGTCTTGTGACCGAAGCCCTGCTGGGCGAAACCGTTACCCTGTGCGGCTGGGTCAATCGCCGGCGTGACCACGGCGGCGTGATCTTTGTCGACCTGCGCGACCGTGAAGGTTACGTACAGGTGGTGTGTGACCCGGACCGGGCCGACATGTTCAAAACGGCCGAGGGTCTGCGCAACGAGTTTTGTATTCAGGTCAAGGGCCTGGTGCGCGCCCGCCCGGCGGGTACCGCCAACGACAACCTCAAAAGCGGCAAGATCGAGGTGTTGTGCCATGAGCTGACGGTGCTCAACCCATCGGTTACGCCACCGTTTCAGCTGGATGACGAGAACCTGAGCGAGACCACGCGCCTGACGCACCGGGTGCTGGACCTGCGCCGTCCTTACATGCAGAACAACCTGATGCTGCGTTACCGCGTGTCCATGGAGGTGCGCAAGTTTCTGGATGCCCATGGGTTCATCGACATTGAAACCCCGATGCTGGGCAAGTCCACGCCAGAGGGGGCGCGTGACTACCTGGTGCCCAGCCGTGTGCATGAGGGGCACTTTTTTGCCTTGCCGCAAAGTCCCCAACTGTTCAAGCAGTTGCTGATGGTGGCTGGCTACGACCGCTATTACCAGATTACCAAGTGCTTCCGCGACGAAGACCTGCGCGCTGATCGCCAGCCCGAATTCACGCAGATCGATATCGAGACCTCGTTCCTGAGCGAGCAGGATATCCGCGACATGTTCCAGGGCATGATCACCACCGTGTTCAAGAACACGCTGAACGTTGACCTGGGCGAGTTTCCGGTCATGGCCTACAGCGAGGCCATGCATCGCTACGGTTCCGACAAGCCTGACCTGCGTGTCAAGCTTGAGTTCGCGGAGTTGACCGATGTCATGACGGACGTGGATTTCAAGGTGTTCGCCGGTGCCGCCACCATGAAGGGCGGCCGGGTGGTTGGTCTTCGCATTCCGGGTGGTGCCAGAGAAAATGGCGGCCTGAGCCGCGGCGAAATTGATGCTTACACCGAGTTCGTAAAAATCTACGGTGCCAAGGGGCTGGCCTACATTAAGGTCAACGAACTTGCCAAAGGTCGTGAGGGTTTGCAAAGTCCCATCGTCAAGAACATCCACGACAAGGCCCTGACCGAAGTGCTGGCGCGTACTGGCGCCCAGGACGGGGATCTGATTTTCTTTGGTGCCGACAAGACCAAGGTGGTCAATGATGCGATCGGCGCCTTGCGCATCAAGATCGGACACAGCGAGTTTGGCAAGAAGAATGGCCTGTTCGAGAGCGCCTGGCGTCCCATGTGGGTGGTCGACTTCCCGATGTTCGAGTTTGATGATGAAGCGCAGCGCTACACCGCGGTGCATCATCCCTTCACGGCGCCCAAGGAGGGCCACGAAGACTGGATGGTCACGGCGCCTGAGAAATGCATTTCCCAAGGCTACGACATGGTGCTCAACGGCTGGGAGATGGGGGGCGGCTCGGTGCGGATCCACCGTGCGGACGTGCAGCAAAAAGTGTTTGATGCCCTGAAGATCACGCCCGAAGAGGCGCAGGACAAGTTCGGTTTCCTGCTCGACGCGCTGCAATACGGTGCGCCACCGCACGGTGGTCTGGCCTTCGGCCTGGACCGCATCGTCACCCTCATGACCGGGGCCGAGTCCATCCGGGATGTGATTGCCTTCCCCAAGACCCAGCGCGCCCAATGTTTGTTGACGCAGGCACCCGGTCCGGTGGATGAGAAGCAGTTGCGTGAGCTGCACATCAGATTGCGCAACGCCGAGCCGGCAAAACCGGTTTGATCAAGTCTGAATACGGAAGATTCAGGCAGAATGAAAGGGCGCTCAATCAGCGCCTTTTTTCATGATTTCGACCTACAAAATTCCCCAATCCGTGCTGGTGGTGATTTACACCGCGGCGTTGGACGTGCTGCTGATCAAAAGGGCGGATGCCATCGACTTTTGGCAATCCGTCACCGGCAGCAAGGACGCGTTGGCGGAGTCTTTTGCGCAAACGGCGGTGCGCGAGGTGCAGGAGGAGACCGGGATGGACTGCAGCCCCGGCACGCCGCTGGCCGCCGGGCTGTGTGACTGGCAGATCGAGAATGTCTACGATATTTATCCGCGCTGGCTGCATCGCTACGCGCCGGGTGTTCGGTGCAACACCGAGCATCTGTTTGGTTTGCGGGTGCCTGCCGGGATGCCGGTGCGCCTGAACCCGCGTGAACATACGGCGTACCAGTGGCTGCCTTACCGGCAAGCCGCACAAGCCTGTTTTTCACCATCCAATGCGGAGGCCTGTTTGCTGTTGCCGAGGCTGGCTGCCGCGAGGGCGCAAGCGTGAATCCATGAACATCGTTCGTGTCGCCACTTACAACATTCACAAGGGCGTGCAGGGTATCGGGCCGCAGCGCAGGCTGGAAATCCACAACCTGGGCCACGCGGTTGAGCAGCTCGATGCCGACATCGTGTGTCTGCGGGAGGTGCGCAAGCTGCACCGGCGCGAGGAAAAATACTTCAAGCATTGGCCGGAGTTGCCACAGGCCGATTTCCTGGCTCCGGAAGGGTATGAGGCGGTTTACCG
>DIVK01000067.1:12251-13858 GCA_002422455.1 Rhodoferax sp. UBA6134 | reverse complement strand
TCGCTGCGGATCTTGCGGTCGGCCGTGTAACGGTTGATCATGGAGTCCATGTTCCCGGCCGTGACGCCCCAAAACAGATTAGGCCGGCCCAGCACCTTGAACGGATCGGCGCTTTGCCAGTCAGGCTGGGCGATGATGCCGACCCGGAAACCCTGGGCTTCGAGCATGCGGCCAATCACCGCCATGCCAAAGCTGGGGTGATCCACATAGGCATCACCGGTCACCAAAATGACGTCGCAACTGTCCCAACCCAGCTGATCCATCCCGGCACGGCTCATGGGCAGGAATTTGGCCGTGCCAAAGCGGGCCGCCCAGTACTTGCGGTAACTGGTCAGCGGCTTGGCGGCACGCGCGAAAAAAGAAACGTCAATGGGGGCGTTCATGAGGCACAAAAGGGGGGTAACCGGTTAGTGTAAGGTTTTACCCTTACCAACACGCGGGAAGGGGTACTTCACCGCCAGTTCAACTCGGTCACCGAAGCCACTTCTGCAGAAATTGGGCCTGGCCCATAACCGGATCAAGCTGATAGTTGGCAAACCCGACCCGGTGATAGAGCTTGATGGCGCCGGCATTGCCTTGAAGTACCTCAAGCGTGAGTTTGCAGGCGCCACGCTCGCGCGCGATTTCTTCCACCAGTGCCAGCATTTTTTCGGCGACGCGCTGTCCCCGGTACGGCGACAGCACCGCCACGTCGTGAACATTCACCAAAGGCCGACAGGCAAAGGTGGAGAAGCCTTCGATGCAATTCACCAGCCCGACCGGGAGCTCGCCGCCGCCGCCCGCAGTCTCACCAAACGCCAGCACGCTGAAGGCCTGCGGGCGCGCCGCCAGCGCGGGCACAAGGTTGGCCCTGGCAAACTCGCTCAAGGGCTCGCCACCCCCCATCGGGTCCCGGGCATAGGCATCCAACAGGCTCACCAGTGCGCTGGCGTGCATGGAATTCGCGTAGTCGGCGCGGCAAACGCGCAAGGATGACATACCGGGCATGCTGGAAGTGGTCAGACTGAGATCGTGTCGACTATCCGTTGAGCACAGGCCCTGGCCTGCCCAGCGTCGCGCGCCTCCACCATCACCCGCAACAGGGGTTCGGTGCCGCTGGCACGTATCAGGAGTCGACCGGTCGCGCCCAACTCCGTCTCCACCGCCTGCGTTTCACGGGCGAGCTGGGGGCTGGTTTGCCAATCCTGGCCCGGCTGCAAGCGAACATTGATCAGGGTTTGCGGAAACAGAGTCACACTTGCCAACAGATCGGCCATACTTTTACCGCTTCGAACGCAGGCTTGCAATACCTGCAGGGCCGAAATCAGGCCATCCCCCGTCGTGTGTTTGTCCAGCGCCAGCAGATGGCCGGAGCCTTCACCGCCGAGCAGCCATTTATGCTTTTCGAGCTCTTCCAGAACATAGCGATCACCCACCCGGGCCCGCACAAACTGCACGCCGCGGGCCTTCAGCGCCACTTCCACCGCCATGTTCGTCATCAAGGTACCAACCACCCCTGGCACGTGCTCGTCACGCCCGAGGCGGTCGTCCGCCATCAGGTAGAGCAGCTCGTCCCCGTTGTACAAACGGCCATCGGCGTCGACCAGTTGCAGCCGGTCGGCGTCGCC
>DIVK01000067.1:8511-12227 GCA_002422455.1 Rhodoferax sp. UBA6134 | reverse complement strand
TCGGCACCCAGTTCGTGAAACACTTTGGGAGCGATATGGTACGCCGCCCCGTGCGCGGCATCAACCACGATCTTCATGCCCTTGAGCGTCAGGTCGTTGGCGAACGTGCTTTTACAGAATTCGATGTAGCGCCCGGCCGCATCGTCAAGACGCCGGGTTTTGCCCAGGTTGGCGGAGTCAACCCAGACCGGCGCCTCGTTCAGCGCCGCCTCCACCGCAAGCTCCCAGGCGTCGGGCAGCTTGCTGCCCTGGGCACTGAAAAACTTGATGCCGTTGTCGGCAAAGGGATTGTGGCTGGCGCTGATGACCACCCCCAGGGAAGCCCGCTGCGCCCGCGTCAGGTAAGCCACGCCCGGGGTCGGCAAGGGGCCCAGCAACACCACGTCCACACCCGCCGAGTTGAAACCGCTCTCCAATGCACTCTCCAGCATGTAGCCCGAGATGCGGGTGTCTTTGCCGATCAGCACGGTCGGGCGCGCTTCGGATTTTTTGAGCACCCGGCCCACAGCATGGGCCAGACGCAACACAAAATCGGGGGTGATCGGCGCTTTCCCCACGGTGCCGCGAATGCCGTCTGTTCCGAAATACTTTCTACTCATTTTTTACCCTACCCCTTTGACTTTCCATAACTTAAAGCTATTTATTTTATAGCACTCAGCACCTTGATGGCCTGCACTGTTTCCCGCACGTCATGCACACGCACGATGGCCGCGCCACGCTCCAGCGCCAGCAAAGCGGCTGCGACGCTGGGCACCATGCGGTCCTGGTCACCCAGGCCGCCGCCCGGGCCGGCTGGGCAGCCGGCGACTGCGGCCAGCGAGGACTTGCGCGACCAGCCAGCCACTAGCGGATAGCCCGCACTCAGCAGTTCAGTTTGCCGCGCCAGCAGCGAAAAATTCTGCGCCACGGTCTTGCCGAAACCAATGCCCGGGTCGAGCACGATGCGCTCGTGCGCCACACCCAGCGCCTGCATATCCTGCGCAGACTGCCGCAAAAAGGCCTGCACCGCCGGCAACACGTCACCGGCCATAGGGCTGAGCTGCATGGTGTGCGGCTCGCCGTGCATGTGCATGAGACAGACGCCGCAGGACGGATGGCGCGCCACCACCTGGCGGCCGTCCAGCGGATCGGCGGCATCTTGCCAGCGCAGAGCCCAGACGTCGTTGACGATGTCAGCACCCAGGCCCAGCACGGCCTGCATGACCCGTGGCTTGTAGGTGTCAACCGAAATCGGCGCACCCAGCTTGAGGGCCTCGCGCAGCACCGGCAGCACGCGCGCCAGCTCCTCCTCCAGCGGCACCGGCACCGCGCCCGGACGGGTGGATTCGCCACCAAGGTCCAGAATGTCGGCACCGTCCAGGAGCAACTGCTCGCAGTGCGCCAGCGCGGCGCGGGTACTGGCGTACCGACCGCCATCGGAAAAAGAGTCGGGGGTGATGTTGACGATACCCATGACCTTCGGCTGGGTCAGGTCAATCGAATCACGGGTGGTTTGCCAGATCATGGAATAGCAAAACAAAACGGGGCACCGAGCCCCGTCTGCACTCGATTCAAAAGCCGCTTCAGGCGGCGGTCGGTGCCGCGTCGGGCTTCACAGTCGATGCACCGCCACTGCTGCTGCCGTCGCCACCGGAGAGTGGCTTGCCGCGCGGCATCCAATCCTTGGGCGGTCGCGGCTCCTTGCCGGCCATGATGTCATCCAGCTGATCGCTGTCAATGGTTTCCCACTCCAGCAAAGCCTTGGCCATGGCATGCATCTTGTCGCTGTTGTCCTCAATCAACCCTCTGGCCTGGGCATATTGCTGATCGATGATGCGGCGTACTTCCATATCCACCTTTTGCATCGTCTGCTCGCTCATGTTGGTGGTCTTGGTAACCGAGCGACCGAGGAACACCTCACCTTCGTTCTCGGCATAGACCATGGGGCCCAGCGCATCGGTCATACCGTAGCGGGTCACCATGTCGCGCGCAATGTGCGTGGCGCGCTCAAAGTCGTTGCTGGCACCGGTGGTCATCTGTTTCATGAACACCTCTTCGGCAATGCGGCCGCCAAACAGCATGCTGATCTGGTTCAGCATGTATTCGCTGTCATAACTATATCGGTCTTGCGCCGGCAGGCTCATGGTCACCCCCAGGGCGCGGCCGCGCGGGATGATGGTGACTTTATGCACCGGATCGCATTTGGGCAACAGCTTGCCGATCAGCGCGTGGCCGGCCTCGTGGTAGGCCGTGTTGCGGCGCTCCTCCTCGGGCATGACCATGCTCTTGCGCTCCGGGCCCATCAAAATCTTGTCCTTGGCCTTCTCGAAGTCCTGCATCTCCACCACGCGAGCGCTGCGACGCGCCGCCATCAGCGCGGCCTCGTTACACAGATTGGCCAGATCGGCGCCCGACATGCCGGGCGTGCCACGGGCAATGGTGCTGGCGTTGACGTCCTGTCCCAGGGGAATCTTTCGCATGTGCACATTGAGAATCTGCTCGCGGCCACGGATATCGGGCAGCGTCACATACACCTGGCGGTCGAAACGGCCCGGGCGCAGCAACGCGGCGTCCAGAATGTCGGGCCGATTGGTGGCGGCGACCACGATCACGCCGAGATTGGTCTCAAAGCCATCCATCTCGACCAGCATCTGATTGAGGGTCTGCTCGCGTTCGTCATTGCCGCCGCCCAGGCCGGCACCGCGCTGGCGGCCCACGGCGTCGATTTCGTCGATGAAAATAATGCAGGGCGCGTTCTTCTTGGCATTGTCGAACATATCCCGCACGCGGGAGGCGCCAACGCCGACAAACATTTCAACGAAGTCGGAACCCGAGATCGAGAAGAAAGGCACCTTGGCCTCACCGGCAATACTTTTGGCCAGCAAGGTCTTGCCGGTACCNNAAATCCACGACCTCTTTGACTTCTTCCTTTGCCTCATCGCAACCAGCCACGTCGGCAAAGGTCACCGGATTCGTGTTCTCATCGAGCAGGCGCGCCTTGCTCTTGCCGAAACTGAAGGCGCCGCCCTTGCCGCCGCCCTGCATCTGGCGCATGAAGTAAACCCAGACGCCAATCAGCAGCAGCATCGGGCCCCAACTGACCAGCAAGGTCATGAGCAGGGAGCCTTCCTCGCGCGGCTTAACGTCGAACTTCACCCCATTGGCAATCAGGTCGCCCACCAAACCGCGGTCAAGATAAGTGGCTGTGGTTCTGACCCTCCGGTCATCATTGGTCACAGCGACGATTTCAGTGCCACCCTGACCTTCCTGGATGACGGCGCTCTTGATGCGCTTGTCACGCACCTCTTCCAGGAAATCGGAATAACCCATATAGCCGGAACCCGCCATCCCCCTCGTGTCAAACTGTTTGAACACAGTGAAAAGCACCAGGGCGACAACAAGCCAGACGGCAATTTTCGAGAACCACTGATTATTCAAGCGAGGCTCCAATACGGACGTGAACAAGAGGACAAAGCGCAGTTGCGATCCATTTTAGTCATTTCAAGACGCACAGGGAATGTCTTTCAAATTTTCAGCCACAGGCAAAGCATGGGATTTGATCGATTTCAAGCCTAAACCCACCAAAAATGTCTCCGACGACTTGTCACGGGAGGCCTTTGGCTTGATTGGCTTGACCACCAGAAAGGTTTCCTTGAACCGCTTCACCAGCTGATCATAGCCACCGCCATGAAAGACCTTGGCCACCAGCGCGCCCTGCGGTTTCAGGTGATTTTTGG
>DIVK01000067.1:7931-8384 GCA_002422455.1 Rhodoferax sp. UBA6134 | reverse complement strand
GATCAAACCCAGCGCTTCATCAATCTCCTTGAGCTTGTAGGCGGCACGGGCCCGGTAACCCTCCAACTTCGCCAATTTCACATAGGTGTCGTTGACGTGATCATTCAGCCACGCCCGGTTGACCTTGCTGCTTTTAATTTTGGATTTCATTTTGACCTTCGTAACCGATAATAACGGCATGCCCCAAATTCAACTGACCCCAGCCCAACGCAAAGAACATCGCGCCGAAGCGCATCACCTGGACCCGGTGGTGATGGTGGGTGGTGACGGGCTCACCACCGCCGTCAAAAAGGAGGCCGATGCCGCCCTGAACGCGCACGGTCTGATCAAGGTTCGTGTCTTTTCTGACGACCGCGCCGCGCGGGAAGCCATGTTCCAGACCCTGGCCGACGAACTCAACGCCGCCCCCATTCAGCACATCGGCAAACTGCTGGTGCTCTGGCGCCCCCTGCC
>DIVK01000067.1:4742-7860 GCA_002422455.1 Rhodoferax sp. UBA6134 | reverse complement strand
CAAACCTGAATGTTTACGAGGTAACAAGGCGACACGCCTGATCGCGATGGGCCCCCGCGTTGGCCCCGTCCTTGACGAATCAGGTGCTGGCGCGCAGCCCCGTCAGCTTCCAAAATACCGCTGCGGCGCACAGCCATTGCAGCGCATACATCAGGCTGCCAACGCCATGCCACACACGCAAATTTTCCCGCGCCACAATGCGGGGCGCTACGGCAAATTCAACCAACAGCGCCAGCAACATCCCGGCCACCATGAACATGGCGGCTTCGCGGGCTCCATCTTCAGGGTTCAGCGTCCGGCTGGAGCGAGTCTGCAGCAATAAAAATAGCGCACAGACGGTCGACATCCAGGTTTGAGCCGTGAACAGCCGGGCCGCCATGCCGCCGGCCATCGCCGGTGTTGGCAAATGCACAAACAGCATGGGCACAACCAGAAATCCGAGCACACTCAGGCTGACCCACCACAGCGCCGCCACCCAGACCGGCAGGCGTGACATCACTTCAGATGTAGCTGACCGCCACCACTTCATAGTGCTTGACGCCACCGGGCGCCTGGACTTCTGCAGTGTCACCGACCTCCTTACCAATCAGGGCTCGGGCGATCGGACTACCAATGTTGACCAGACCCAATTTGATATCGGCCTCGTCTTCGCCAACGATTTGGTAGGTCACCACGTCCCCCGTATCCTCGTCTTCGAGCTTCACTGTGGTGCCAAAAACCACCTTGCCGTCGGCATCGAGTTCGGCCGGATCGATGATCTGGCATGCAGACAGCTTGCCTTCGACTTCCTGAATACGCCCCTCGATAAAACCCTGACGGTCTTTGGCAACCTCATACTCGGCGTTCTCGCTCAGGTCACCCTGGGCGCGTGCCTCGGCGATGGCGTTGATAACCCAGGGGCGATCAACCGTCTTGAGCTTGTGCAGCTCGGCCTTGAGCTGCTCGGCGCCGCGCTTGGTGATGGGAATGGTAGCCACGTACTGCTCCGTTGTGAGTTGTAGAAATTAAAAGGGAGGCAGACTGCAGCCACGCAAAGCGGAGCAAACCCGGTCCCCAACTGGTTGAGTTACACAAAAGGAAACCGCCGAGCGTTGCCGTTCGGCGGTATCTGAGTCCGGATTATGCCGTGATAGTCAACGGGCAATCAAGCGGCAACCAGCTGCGCATGCATTTCCTGCACGGAAATCACGTCCAGGTGATCCATATGCCGCATGCCCTGCACCGCTGCCTCGGCCCCGGCGATGGTGGTAAAAGTGGTCACGCGCGCCAGCAGGGCCGAGGTGCGGATATAGCGCGAGTCGACGATGGCATTGCGGCGCTCTTCCACCGTGTTGATGACCAGGGAAATCTCGTTGTTCTTGATCATGTCGACGATGTTGGGCCGGCCTTCGGTCACCTTGTTGACCACGTCGCAGGCCAGACCGGCGGTCTGAATGGCGGCAGCCGTGCCCTTGGTCGCCACGAGCGTGAAGCCCTGGGCCAGCAGACCGCGCGCCACGTCGACCGCACGCGGTTTGTCGCTTTGCTTGACCGAAATGAATGCCATGCCAGAGCGCGGCAGCTTGCTGCCAGCGCCAAGCTGCGACTTGACAAAGGCCTCGCCGAAGGTCTTGCCCACGCCCATCACCTCGCCGGTGGACTTCATCTCGGGGCCGAGGATGGTGTCCACGCCCGGGAACTTCACAAACGGGAACACCGCTTCCTTGACACTGAAGTACGGCGGCGTCACTTCCCTGGTGATGCCTTGGCTGGCCAGCGTCTGGCCGGCCATGCAGCGTGCCGCCACCTTGGCCAGCTGGATGCCGGTGGCCTTGGAGACGAAGGGCACGGTGCGCGAGGCGCGCGGGTTCACTTCCAGCACGTAGATCACGTCCTGGCCGTCGATGTTCTGGATGGCGAACTGTACGTTCATCAGGCCCACCACGTTCAGCGACGCGGCCATGGCAGCGGTCTGGCGCTTGATCTCGTTCACGGTTTCGGCGCTCAGGCTGTAGGGCGGCAAAGAGCAGGCGGAATCGCCACTGTGCACGCCGGCCTGCTCGATGTGTTCCATCACGCCGCCGATGAAGGTCTTGCCCTCGGGATCACGAATGCAATCCACATCACACTCGATGGCGTCGTTCAGGAAGCGGTCCAGCAGCACCGGGGAGTCGTTGCTAACCTTGACGGCCTCGCGCATATAGCGCTCCAGGTCGCGCTGCTCATGCACGATTTCCATCGCGCGCCCGCCCAGCACATAGCTCGGGCGCACCACCAGCGGGTAGCCTAGGGCGGCAGCCTTCTCCAGCGCCTCGGCTTCGGTGCGGGCGGTGGCATTGGGCGGCTGGCGCAGGCCCAGGTCGTGCAGCAGCTTCTGGAAGCGCTCGCGGTCCTCGGCGGCGTCGATCATGTCGGGCGAGGTGCCGATGATCGGCACACCCGCGGCCTCCAGCCCCAGGGCCAGCTTGAGCGGGGTCTGGCCGCCGTACTGCACGATCACGCCGAACGGTTTCTCCTTGTCCACGATCTCCAGCACGTCTTCCAGCGTCAGCGGCTCGAAATACAGGCGGTCCGAAGTGTCGTAGTCGGTCGACACGGTCTCGGGATTGCAGTTGACCATGATGGTCTCGTAGCCGTCTTCACGCATCGCCAGCGCCGCATGCACGCAGCAGTAATCGAACTCGATGCCCTGGCCAATGCGGTTGGGGCCGCCACCGAGCACCATGATTTTTTTCTTGTCCGTGGGTGCAGCCTCACACTCGGAGCCCTCTGCCTCGTAGGTGGAATACATGTAGGCGGTGTTGGTCGCAAACTCGGCCGCACAAGTATCCACGCGCTTGTACACCGGGCGAACACCCAGCGCCCGGCGCTTCCCGCGAATGGCACTCTCGGTGGTTTTCAACTGCCGGGCCAGGCGGCGGTCGGAAAAACCTTTCTGTTTCAAAGCCCGCAAGGTGGCCTTGTCAAGGGCGTCCAGCGTGGTTGTTTCCAGTTCCAGCTCAACCTTGACGATCTGCTCGATCTGCACCAGAAACCAGCGGTCGATTTTGGTCAGTGCAAACACCTCATCCACGCTCATGCCCTGCGCAAACGCGTCACCCACGTACCAGATACGGTCGGGGCCGGGCTCGCCCAGCTC
>DIVK01000067.1:0-4705 GCA_002422455.1 Rhodoferax sp. UBA6134 | reverse complement strand
GTCAGGCGGCTGTCGGCCGTGGGGAACTTCTCGAAGGCAAAGCGCGGGATCTTGGTCACCACGTAGTCGATGCTGGGCTCGAAGCTGGCGGGCGTCGCGCCACCGGTGATCTCGTTGCGCAGCTCGTCCAGCGTGTAGCCCACGGCCAGCTTGGCCGCCACCTTGGCGATCGGAAAACCCGTGGCCTTGGAGGCCAGTGCCGAGGAACGCGACACGCGCGGGTTCATCTCGATGACGATCATGCGGCCGTCCTTCGGATTGACCGAGAACTGCACGTTGGAGCCGCCGGTNNCGGTGATGGAGTCGCCGGTATGCACACCCATCGGGTCGAGATTTTCGATCGAGCAGATGATGATGCAGTTGTCGGCCTTGTCGCGCACGACTTCCATCTCGTACTCTTTCCAGCCGAGCAGCGACTCTTCGATCAGCAGCTCGTTGGTGGGCGAGGCTTCCAGGCCGCGCTTGCAGATGACCTCGAACTCTTCCGGGTTGTAGGCAATGCCGCCGCCGGTGCCGCCCAGCGTGAAGCTGGGGCGGATGACGGTGGGGAAGCCGACATTGCGCTGCACGGACCAGGCCTCTTCCATGCTGTGGGCAATGCCGGAGCGCGCAGAACCCAGACCGATCTTGGTCATGGCATCCTTGAACTTCAGGCGGTCTTCGGCCTTGTCGATGGCCTCAGGCGTAGCGCCGATCAATTCGACAGGCCGTCCCGTGGCCGCACCCTTGTGCTTCTCCAGCACGCCGTTGTGCCACAGGTCGAGTGCGCAGTTCAGCGCGGTCTGGCCGCCCATGGTGGGAAGGATGGCGTCCGGGCGCTCCTTGGCGATGATCTTCTCGACCGTCTGCCAGGTGATGGGCTCGATGTAGGTGACGTCGGCCGTGGCCGGGTCGGTCATGATCGTGGCCGGGTTGCTGTTGATCAGGATGACCTTGTAGCCCTCTTCGCGCAGCGCCTTGCAGGCCTGCACACCGGAGTAGTCGAACTCGCAGGCCTGGCCGATGATGATCGGGCCGGCGCCGATGATGAGGATGCTTTTGATGTCTGTGCGCTTAGGCATTCTTCTTCTCCAGGGTCTTCTCCATCAGCGCGGTGAAACGGTCGAACAGGTAGGCAATGTCGTGCGGGCCGGGCGAGGCTTCCGGGTGTCCCTGGAAGCAGAAGGCCGGGCGGTCGGTGCGCTCCAGGCCTTGCAGGGTGCCGTCGAACAGGCTGACATGGGTGGCGCGCAGGTTGGCGGGCAATGATTTTTCGTCCACGGCAAAGCCGTGGTTCTGGCTGGTGATGCTCACGCGGCCGTTGTCCAGGTTCTTCACCGGGTGGTTGGCGCCGTGGTGGCCGAACTTCATCTTGAAGGTCTTGGCCCCCGAGGCCAGCGCCATGATCTGGTGCCCCAGGCAGATGCCGAAGGTCGGGATGCCGGTCTCGATCAGTTCGCGCGCTGCTCGAATAGCGTAGTCGCAGGGCTGCGGGTCGCCCGGGCCGTTGGAGAGGAAAATGCCGTCAGGCTGGTGCTTGAGCACTTCGGCGGCAGACGTTTGCGCCGGCACCACGGTGACTTTGCAGCCGCGCTGGGCCAGCATGCGCAAAATGTTGAATTTAACGCCGAAGTCGTAGGCGACAACGTGAAACTTCGGACTCGTCTGTTCACCGTAACCAGGCTGACCCTGCAACTGTGGATGCGCCAGGCACCATTCGGTCTGCGTCCAGTCGTAGGCCGCCTTGACGGAGACCACCCGGGCCAGGTCCGCACCGGCCATGCTGGGTGCGGCTTGCGCCAGCGCCAGAGCCCGGTCGATGGCCGCCGGGGTGATGGACTCACCCGCGGCCAAGGCCAGAATGCAGCCGTTTTGCGCGCCATGGATGCGCAAATGGCGCGTGAGCTGACGGGTGTCGAGATTGGCAATGGCCACCGTGTTCTCTTGCGCCAAGTACTGCGGCAACGTCATGCTAGCGCGAAAATTGGACGCTACCAGCGGCACGTCCTTGATGATCAGACCGGCCGCATGCACTCGCGCCGCTTCGACGTCCTGGGCGTTGACGCCATAGTTGCCAATGTGCGGATAGGTAAGGGTGACGAGTTGCTGGCAATAGCTCGGGTCCGTCAGGATTTCCTGGTAGCCGGTCATGGCGGTATTGAACACCACCTCACCGGTACTGGAGCCGGCAGCTCCGATGGAATGGCCAACAAACACCGTGCCGTCTGCGAGCGCCAAAATGGCAGGGGGAAAGGTTCCCTGTAAAGACAAAAGCACTGGGTTCTCCGAATGGGATTTTCAGGTACGCCCAAACGCGCTCAAGAAACAAATCTTGGCCTGCTTTTGTGAGGGAATTGGCTTGAGAGGGCTCGATGCGTACAGAATGCGGGATAGCTTCTCATTATAACCGAGGGGCATACCATTCCCTGCTGGCCACGGCGCGTTTCGCGCCACCCCACAGGGGGATTCAACCGTGGTGCAAGCTCACTCAGCCAGGCCAGCCGTCGCGCTGGCGTGCAGGCAAATGGCGGCAGCGGCGGCAACATTGAGCGACTCTTCACCGCCAGGCTGGGCAATGCGAACGTGCAGGTCAGCCTGCGCCTCCAGCGCCGCGCTCACGCCCTGCCCTTCATGCCCCAGCGCCCAGGCACATGGCATCGGTAGCTGCCTGTTTTGCAGCGCCTGATGCAAAAACGCACCACGGTGCGAACTGGTCACAACGAGCGGCAGCTTCAGCGCCGCCAGCGCCGCCAGCGCCACGCCCTCGATGAGCTGCAAACCCCAGTGGGCGCCCATGCCGGCACGCAGCACTTTGGGGCTCCACAAGGCGGCCGTGCCCTTGAGGGCGACGACCTGTCCGAAACCAAAGGCCGATGCGCTGCGCAAAATGGAGCCGACATTGCCGGCATCCTGCACACGGTCCAGGATGACGGAAGCCACACCTGGCTGCAAGGCTGCGACCGGGGGCAGATCGAACAAAAAACCCACGTTGGCCGGTGATTCAAGCCCGCTGATGTCACAAAACAGCGCCTCGGGAATTACTATGTTTTCAATAGCATGCCGAGTCAATTCCACAGGAGCCAGAGGCCAAAAAGACGCTGAAAAAACAGCCGCAACAGGCTGCACCCCGCGTACCAGGGCAGCGCGGCACAAGTGATCACCCTCCACCCAAAAGCGCCCCTGCTTGCGATAGGCCGTACTGTCTTGTGACAAGCGGCGCAAGTCCTTGAGAAAAGGGTTGTCACGCGACGTGATATGCCGGACCTGCGGGAGACTCATCGCAACACGCTGTTCAATACATCCGTCACCGGGCGAAATGTTTTGCGATGCTGCACGCACGCGCCATGCGCGCGCAAGGCGGCCAGGTGCCCGGCCGTACCATAACCCTTGTGACCGGCAAAACCATATTGCGGGTACTGCTGGTCAAGTTCGACACACCAGCGGTCGCGATGCACCTTGGCCAGAATGGACGCAGCCGAGATGGCCGGCACTGTGGCGTCACCTCTGACGATGGCTTCGGCCAACACGTCCAGCACAGGCAAGCGGTTGCCGTCCACCAGCACCCTGACCGGTTTGAGCCGCAGACCTTCCACGGCCCGGCGCATGGCCAGCAGGGTGGCCTGCAAGATATTGAGCCGGTCAATTTCCTCGACACTGGCCTCGGCGATGCAGCAGCACAAGGCCTTGGCGCGGATTTCATCAAACAGTTGTTCGCGGCGCGGCGCCGTGAGTTTTTTTGAATCGGCCAGACCCTTGATTGGTTGCAAATCATCCAAAATCACGGCGGCGGCCACCACCGGTCCGGCCAACGGACCACGTCCGGCCTCGTCCACCCCGGCGACCAGGCCGGGAATATCCCAAGTCAACGCAGACTGCTGGGTGGCGGCAGGTTCAACCCTGGAGTATTTGCTCAATCGCATGGGCTGCCATTCGGGGGGTATCGCGTTGCAATTCGACGTGCAACGCGGTGAATTTTTGCTGCAAGGCCGCTATTTTTTCCGGCGCGGTCTCTTCGGTATCAAACCAGGCCAGCACCGCGTCGGCCAGGGCCTGCGGCGTGGCGGCGTCCTGCAGCAACTCGGGCACGACAAAATCGCGGCACAGAATGTTGGGCAAACCGACCCAGGGCTGCAACTGCTTGCGCCGCATGATTTGCCATGACAACCAGCTCACACGGTAGGCAATCACCATGGGCCGCTTGAACAGGGCGGCTTCCAGCGTGGCGGTGCCGCTGGCAATCAGCGTGACATCGCAGGCGGCCAGCACGGCGTGCGACTGCCCTTGCACAATCTGCAATTGCCCTGCCAAGCCGCTGTCACGGGCGATCTGCTCTATGTCTGCCTTCAGCGTCGGCACCGCTGGAACTATGAATTTAACCGTTGAATCTGCTTTTTTTACGAGCGCTGCCGCTTGAAAAAATGTCAGGGCAAGGTGCTGAATCTCGGATTTCCGGCTGCCCGGCAGTATGGCAAGCACCCGGTCTTCCTCCGTTAAACCCAGGTTAACCCGCGCCGCGCTGCGGTCGGGCACCATGGGAATGACCTTGGCCAACGGATGGCCGACGTAAGTGGCGCCAATACCATGCTGCGCCAGCAAAGCCGGCTCAAACGGAAAAATGCACAGTACATGGTCCGCGCTGCGGCGTATTTTCTCGACCCGCTGCGGGCGCCAGGCCCAGACCGACGGCGAAACAAAATGCACGGTCTTGATGCCCTGCGCCTTAAGG